>NZ_JAUNHL010000011.1 GCF_030523955.1 Neisseria sp. | reverse complement strand
GAACCTGCACAAAACCTTCTGCATCCCGCACGGCGGCGGCGGCCCCGGCATGGGCCCCATCGGTCTGAAAGCCCACCTCGCCCCGTTTGCGCCCAGCCACGCGGTAACACCCGTCGAAGGCGCAACCGAGGGCATGAGCGCCGTTTCCGCCGCGCCCTACGGCTCGGCCAGCATTCTGCCGATTACCTGGATGTACATCACCCTGATGGGCAAACAGGGCATGGAGCAGGCCACCCAATGGGCGCTGTTGAACGCCAACTATGTGGCGAAAAAACTGGGCGAGGATTACCCGATTCTCTACACCGGCAAAAACGGTCGCGTGGCGCACGAGTGCATCGTCGATTTGCGCCCGCTGAAAGCCGAGAGCGGCATCACCGAAACCGACATCGCCAAACGCCTGATGGACTACGGCTTCCACGCCCCCACCGTGTCGTTCCCCGTGCCCGGCACGCTGATGATCGAGCCGACCGAGAGCGAGAGCAAGGCCGAACTCGACCGCTTCATCGCCGCCCTCAAAGCCATCAAGCAGGAAGTGCTGAAAGTGCAGAACGGCGAATGGCCGAAAGACGACAACCCGCTGGTGAACGCGCCGCACACCGCCGACGACGTGGCCGGCGAATGGAACCGCGCCTACAGCCGCGAAACCGCCGTGTTCCCGCTGCCCTATGTGCGCGAACACAAATTCTGGCCGAGCGTCAACCGCGTGGATGATGTGTTCGGCGACAAGAATCTGGTTTGCTCCTGCCCGCCGCTGGAAGCGTATGAAGATTGATGCTTGAGTAAACAATGCCTGTCTGAAAAACTTTTCAGACAGGCATTTAATTATTTGATGACTTAGGTTATTAGAACCCTCTGCTACAGAGGGTTAAAGAAGTCGTAAAACCCCTCTTGTTTTGCTAATTTCACAGGCAAAATAAGAGGGGTTTCTTTGCGATGGAGGTTTCATTGAGTTTCCATAACGGTGTGTTGACGCGGCATATGCCTTATATCCGCACCCATCGGTGATTTATAGGGTTAATTTTGGTTAATTTAATCTTTTAATAGTTGTAATATATTGTTTTATATAAAAAATATTTTATAGTAAAGTTTATTTAATGTCTATATCATTATCGTGCTGATTTTGCTTCCTAAGCACCTAGATAAATGCGAAAGCCGTTCAATTGGTACGGCTATTTTGGAACGAGTGATATTTTATGGAGAGACGATACAATGAATACCAATAAAAACTGGCTGGTTGATGGCAGCGAACATTTTGTAGCAAAGATGGGATATAGCACTTCGTATGAAGAACCGAAAATCTACAATGTATTCGATAATTTGAAATTCGAAGGGGAAACGCCCGAGGTGTTGTCTTATTCGGTAAACGGATTGCACCGTTATGCCGCACTCGATAAAGATTCGGGTACAACGAATACCAGCAATATCAAAATGTATAAAGACGGTAGTTTTACGATCGAGCCGGATAAATACGGAATCTACAACATGGTTGATTCTCTGACACATGTTTATGACGGGCCGGAATATGGGCCGACGCAAGTGGAATATGTTATCAGGCAAGGCGGCAATACCGTTACCTCCACCGTAACGATTATTCCGGATCCGTCGTCGAATGGCTATGAGGTTCTTCATGATCCTGCCGCCAAACTGGTTGCGGATGCCGCTACGGTGGTGAGCACTAATCCGAGTGGCATATCCGGTGATGCATTGGCTAATTTGGGCATTCCTCAAGAGGTGAGAAGCAATTTATCGGTAAGCGATTTTTCCGTTGCCGGTGTCGGCCGCTATCAGGCGGGCAATGTGATGGAAATTGAGAATGTCGGCACGATTCTTATCAATAAAGACGGCTCTTACCGCTTTACTCCCGAACCAGGCTATACGGGCGATGTACCGGAAATCAGTTATACCCTCATTAATTCGGCTACTCAAACGCGTGAGATGAAAAGGCTGAATATCCGGCAGGAAGACAATGTGCCGAATGTGGATGAAGTACCGGTATTGCTGCACGAGGGACAGAAATGGGAACTAGAGTCGAAGGTTTCGTTTTCAGATCGTGTGAACGAAACGGTCGACCATTGGGGAACATATGACGGAACCGAGGTCAAAACGGGCAATTTGCTGACCGGCGCATCCAGTTTGACATTAGACGGCAAGCCCTCCGGTAAGCTTGAAATTCTCGACTTTACCTTTAACGGCAAAAACTATAAAGCCGGCGAAACTTCCCAAGACGGCAATGCGTGGGCCACGGTGAAAAGCGACGGTACTTTTGCTATTTATCAGAATAGCCCTAGTCTTATGGATTGGCAAAGTGGATATTATCAAAATCAATTAATTTATACAGTTAGCAACGGTAGCAGCACGGTCAAATCGGTTTGGCGTGATTCCTTTTATGCATCTTCGATATGGTGGGACATTGGCGATATTCATGATTATTGGTATATGAAAGGCAACCAAAATCCGCTTGATTGGAACGATGCCGATGAAACGATGACGGCGAACCAGAATACGCTGACAGGTAATGTTTGGCAGATTGGTGATCAGGATTACGGCAGCTTGAATATCCAGCTGACCGAATATTCCATCAACGGAATGAAGTACAAAGCGGGTGAAACGGCTGCTATTTTCGGCTTGGGTACGTTTACGCTGTATGGCCGGGGTGCTTATGAGTTTTCCCTAGAAGGCCAGCGGGTTGCTTCGATCAAATCATTGGATATTACATATACTACGGAAGCATCTTATCGAGGCGAGAATAATAAATCTGATAGATTTACCGACCAATCGGTTTTAACGCTTAATCTTGCAGGTAGCGTAAAGGCTGCTCCTTATGCCGAAGCCAATGCAAAAGCAAACGTTCGTGTCAAACTGGATAAAACCGTCAGCTTGGACGGCGGGATTGAAACGGGGAACTTGTTGTCGGAATATGCCGCAGCAGACAAGCCCTATATTTCAGGCTTTAGGGTGGGCAACGCTTATTATGCGACGAATCAAACCGTAGAGGTGGCGGGCATCGGTTGGATAACCATTACCCGCGACGGCTCCTACTATATCAATTCGAAAGATCTGTCGGTACTGAACAAAAAACTGCCCGATATTGCCTTTACCGTAACCAACGGTTACAAGGCTTCGTCTTCAACCCTGCGTTTGAAGATGGGAGAAATCGCGCCGGACGATCAGGACGAATCGGCATTTTTCTACGGTCATCAAGAAATCGCGGGCAATGTGTTGGAAAACAAAATGCTGGCCGTAAGCTCTTTCAAAATCAACGGTATTTCCTATAAGGCCGGCAGTACGGTAGAGATCGAGGGCGTGGGCAGCTTTACCTTGGATGCCAAAGGTGCTTACAAGCTAGAAAACGTTCAGGCCGGCGCATTAACTGAATTGCCGAGTATTGTTTATACCGTTCAAGGTAGCACGCGTAGCGAAGAATCACGTTTGGATCTCACGGTAGACAGCACTTTTACCGATTTGCCTGAGGAAAAGCTGCTGGAAATGGCCGAATTAACCGATGGCAACGAAGAAATCAGCGGGTTGCGCAATGAAAGTGTGTACCTGCTCTCGAATGCGAAAAGCATGATCGGAGGCAAGTACGTAGGAGATCTGAGCATTGCTGGTTTTAGTGTCAACGGCAAGGCTTATCAGTTGGGCGATTGGGTGCAATTCGGTAGCGGAGCATTAGCTATCGATGAATACGGTCATGCCAGATACTTGTCCGGTTCCGCTACGGCAGACAGCCCGAAGCCTACGGTTACTTATACCGTGAGCAACGGTGCCAAAACGGTGACTTCCGAATTGATCATTACCCATAAGGCGGAGGATGTAAGCGAACCGACGAAACCGCAATTTGAAGGCAAGATTTTTGTAAATAAGTCACCGTATTACTGGGATGAAAGCAGTAGTGCCGACTTAGTGATAGGCGACAGCCCGTCATCCGGTTTTTTAGACAATTGGTATGAAAGGACTAATTCCGACGGTTTGCTGGAAAGGTTTTATATATCGGTTAATGGTGATTACCTAAGCAGACCCAGCGATTCCGATTCCAACGACATCTATATCGGCGACCGCCTCAATATAGATAACCTTTCATGGAACAGCGGCGGCACCGTTATCAAAGGCAGCAGCTACGGCAGTGCAGTAGAAGGATTGCGCGATTATTTAAAAGCAGGCGGTTCCGAAGGCAGCGATGCGGAGCTTGTCGCCTATGTACGCCAGAACTATACCAAACTGATGGATACTCACCCGCAGGGCGGTGACGATGATCTCAATGGCGGCGCCGGCGACGATATCATCATCGGCAATGCGGGCGACGATACGCTTACCGGCGGCGAGGGCAGGGATGTATTTGTGTTTATGGCCAACAGCAACAGCGGCCAAGACAGGATTACCGATTTCGTGCGCGGCAGCGATAAAATCCAGTTCAGCGATGTGGTGGATAGTTCGAGCCTGATTTGGGAAACCGATACCCGTACGTTGAAATTTACCGGCGTGCAAGATGGAAATACCTATGAAAACAGCGTCTTTATCCAAAGTGCATCGGCGGATTTCAAACTGGAAGACCTGATCGGTTAATTATTTTTAATCTTGGTTCATCAAACAATGCCTGTCTGAAAGTGTGTTTCAGACAGGCATTTTATATTTCTATACGGGTGATTATATTGCATTCAACTATATCAAATAACTAGCTGAAAGATATGCGGTTAATTTATGTTAAATGTATATTCCGCAGAGAAACTTTTTGCAGGGACAAACCATCTCAAATATTAGATTGATTATTCTAAATTTTAACCCGAGCAGGAGAATCAAGATGAGCGATACCACTTTGCAAGTAACCGCCGCCCAAGCGGCTTTGGTTGATGAATCGGAGAGCCGGAACCATATCTTTGCATCCCGCGATATGGCTAAAAACGTGTTTTCCGTTAACGTATTGGAGAACACCAGCGGCGGCAGCGGCAATGCCGTTGTGTCGACGTTTACCCTTAATGGTACGACCTATCAGGCAGGCGAAGTAGCCAAAACTGATGACGGTTATGTGAACGCGTTTACCATCAAGCCAGACGGTTCTTATGTGCTGGATGTCAACGGCCCTTATGCCGATTTCACCAGCCTAACCGCCAATTATACGGTTACCGACGGTAGCGAAACGGTAACTTCCAAAGCAATTATTTCGGTTGAGGGCTGGGGTGTGGGCATAGATCCGGCCGATATCGTCGATATTGCCGAGAACGATACAACCACTTTTGCCGATGCTGGCGAATGGGTATCCGAGGTGAGTGGTAATGTATTGGACAATACCGTTAACAAAAGCGGTTCGGAAGTAAAGGTAGACAGCTACGTGATTAACGGCACGAGCTATCAGGCAGGGCAGGCGGCCGAGGTAGAGGGTATCGGCAGCTTTATCCTGAATGCCGACGGCACTTATGCATTAACGGTAGACAACGGACAGGCCGCCGATATGCCGGTCATTACCTATACCCTTGACAACGGCAGCGCGAAAGCCAATGCCGTACTTTACATTGCTCCTGAAAACACACCGGATAGCGGCGAATACATCACTGCCGATGATGATGAAACCGTTGAGATGACCACCAGCCAGTTGAGCGGCCAAGTATTGGACGGTGCGCAAACCGGCGCCGAGGGCGAGGTGTTGCAGTATGTAGAAAGCTACAGCATCAAAGGCTTGGATTATAAAGTCGGCGAAACTGCGGCCATCTGCGGTTACGGCAGCTTTACTCTGAACAGCGACGGTAGCTACACTTTCGACATCGAAGGCCAGCGCATTGCCGCGATGCAGATGCCGGAAATCACTTATACCACCCGTCTGCTGACCGCCGATGGCAGTTACCAAACCGATCAATCGGTGCTGACCGTGAATGTGACAGCAGCGTGAGCGGCAACGCCTATGCCGAAGCCAATGCCAATGCAAACAGCCAAGCCAAGCTGACCACGACTCACATCATGGACAGTGCGGTGGAAAGCGGCAGTGTATTCGACGGTTACGACCAAAATGCCGAGCGCCCGTATATTGCCGGCTTCCGGGTAGACGGCTATGGCTATTATGCGACCAACCAGACGGTAGAAATCCCCAATGTCGGTGCGATTGCCATGAACCGCGACGGCAGTTACAGCATTGATGCTTCTAAAGTAGATATCGGTAGCGATTGGCGTGTGCCGGAAATTGCGTTTACCGTGAGCAACGGTTACAAAATGTCCTCTTCTTCATTGTTCCTGCAGCCGAGCGAATCGCTGCTAAACGGCGGAAACGGTAGCGATGATGACGCGGCACAGGCGGTGCTGACCGATGCAGGAGAGAAAATTACCTTCGATTCGTTTACCGGTGCGCAGGGCGAATACAATCTGGAATATGATGAAACGCTGAAAACCTATGCGGTAGAAGGTAATGTATTGAGTAATGCCAGCAGTACGCTAAACGGCCAAGCTGTCGGCGAATTGAGCATAGTCGGCTTTAGCGCCAACGGTTTGAACTATCAAGCCGGCGACACCGCTTATCTGGAAAATGGCGTATTCAGCCTGAATGCAGACGGCAGTTTTGCTTATCGGGACATCAGCGGCTGGGAATCGAAAGACCAGATCAGCTATATCGTCAGCAACGGTGCGCAAACCGTTGAATCGCAGTTGGATGTAGACTACTACTTCAGCTATAAGGAAACCTTTCTGACCGGTGACGACCAGCAGGTGTTACCAAGCGAGCTTATCGCAGGCGATAACCGCAGCGGCGAGGCTGCCGTATTGAGCGGCGGGCAAGATGCTTCGGTAGATTTGTTTATCGGCGACAGCTACGTGAAATCCGCCGCGGTCGACAGCACCCTCACCACTGATGATGTTTCCCCCTTAACCCTTACGCTTAGCGATACCTTTATCGGCGACCGCCTGAATATAGATAGCTTAAGCTGGGATGTCGGCGGAACTACGGTAAGCGGCGCCAGCTACGATAATTCGGTAGAAGGTCTTCGCGCGTATATCCGTACCACGCTGACCGAAGAGGATTATGCGGCAGGCGAGGCGGCTCAAGTGGAAAACGACGCAATGGCCGCTTACGTGTCTGCCAACTATGCCAAGCTGATGGATAGCAATGCCCAGGGCGGTAACGACACCATTATCGGTAGCGACGGTAACGACATTATTATCGGCAATGCAGGCAACGACACCTTAACCGGCGGATACGGTAAAGACACCTTCGCATTTCTTGCCAACAGCAACAGCGGCCAAGATACCATTACCGATTTCACCAAAGGCCAAGATACCCTTTCCTTTACCGATTTGGTCGATACCAGCCAATTGTTGTGGGATGCCGAGACCAGTACTGAGCTTTACCGGTGTACAAGACGGGCAAACTTATCAAAACAGCATCACCATCCAACACGGCTCGGTGGATTTGACGCTGAACGATTTGTTGGGTAATGCAGCCAACACCGTACCGGCATAATCCGGCAAGCCGCTGAATGTTCGGCTAAATTCCGTTATTGTAAAAGCAATGCCTGTCTGAAAAGTTATTGGGTAACTTTTCAGACAGGCATTATTGCAAGGTTCGACGCAGCAAAGCATTGCGGCGGTTAATCCGGATAACGAGCCAGTAAGCGGCGGCATTGGGCGATAACGGGCGCATCGACCATTTTGCCGTCGATTTGGAATACCGCCAGCGAGGTACGTTCCGCCGCTTCGCATACCTTACGGGCAAAAGCAAGTTGCTCTTCACCGGGATGCAGCAGTTCGTGAACAATGGAAACCTGTTTCGGATGAATGCACAGCATGCCGCCCATACCGATGTCGCGCCAATAGCCAATATCGGCACGTAAACCCTCTTCATGGCCGAAGTCGGGAAACACGCTGGCGACTGGCGCTTCCAAGCCGTTGGCGGCCGAATAAAGCACCAAGTCGCCGCGCAAGCGGTTGATCAGGTCGGCGGCGGCCGGCGTGCCGAAAGAAAGATTGAGGTCGGCGGCCAGATCCAAACAGCCGTAAGTGAGCGCAGTCAAACCCGGTGCGGCGGCGATTTGCGGTAAAGCCAGCCAGCCGCGCGCACTTTCGACGGCGGCAATCAGCGGCAGGCCGGTTTGTCGGGCAACCGTGCCGATGGTTGCGGCATCCTCCGCTTTGGGCAGGATCAGGCCGCACAGGCAGGAAAGTTCGGATACTGCCTGTAAATCGGCGTGGTGCGCGGGATGGCGGCTGCCGTTGATGCGCAGCCAGACTTTACGGCCGTCATCGTGATCGTAGGCGGCCAGCAGCGAACGGGCTTCGTCTTTTCTTTCGTCGCTAACGGCATCTTCCCAATCGACCACCACGGCATCGGCGCCGCTGGCGAATGCCTTCGGAATCAGGTCGGTGCGGGTGGCGGGAACAAACAGATAACTGCGGTTTTGCATGATGTGCTCCTCATGGCGGCATAAAGTAGAATTTCAGTATAGACAGGCAGGCGGCGGGCGGCAACGGTATTTACGGCTGCTTCGGGCAGGGCGAGGCGGTTTCCCGGCAGGCGGTTTGATAATTCAAGAGTTGATTAACTATAGGCCGCCGAGTGGCTTTGATACAAAACGGCGGCCGCAAGGCGGTACACGCATAGGAAAACGGCTCTAATACTGCTTTCAGACAGGCACATGCCTGTCTGAAAGCAGTCAAACAACTTAAGATGCCGGAAAGATAGGCAGCTATTATAATAAGCACTATTCGAAAATAAACGTTGGGAAAGGTGAGCGATGTCTGCCAACCGTATACATATGACTTGGGCGGTGGTGCTGGCCGCCGCCACCGCATTGCTGATTACCACCGGTTCGCGCCTGTCTTTGGGGTTGTTTGTCCAGCCCTTGTCGCAAAACATGGGGGTGAGTATTGCCGGCATCAGCTTTGCATTGGCGGTGGGACAACTGATGTGGGGCGTATCGCAGCCGGTGCTGGGGGCCTTGTCCGACCGTTACGGCCCGTGGCCGGTGCTGTTTTGGGGAACGCTTTTATTGGCGCTCGGTTGCGTTTTGGTGCCGGTGTTGCCGGGTGTGTGGGGCTTAACCGCTACTTTGGGCTTGTTGATGGCTTTCGGCGCCGGTGCCGGCAGTTTTTCCGTATTGATGAGCTTGGTGGCCAACAGGGTGCCGGCTGAGAAGCGCGGCATGTCTTCCGGTATTATCAATGCCGGCGGCTCGTTCGGCCAGTTTCTGTTTGCGCCGTTGGTGCAGGGCATGATTGCTTGGCCGGTTTTGGGTTGGCAGGGGGCGCTGTATGTAATGGCAGGTATCAGTTTGCTGGTGATTCCGCTCAGCCGTTTTCTTACCCGGGGCATCACGCCGGCCAAACCGCAGGCTACGGCATCGGCTACCGGGCAAAAGTTCGGCCAAACGGTGCGGCAGGCCTTTGCTGACCGCAGCTATTGGCTGTTGCATGCCGGTTTTTTTACTTGCGGCTTTCACATTGCTTTTCTGGTTACCCATTTGCCGACGGAAGTGGCTTTATGCGGTTTGCCGCCCAGCGTCGCTTCGTGGTCGCTGGCGATTATCGGTATTGCCAATGTGGCGGGCAGCCTGTTGGTCGGTTGGGGCGTGGGGCGTTACCGCAGCAAATGGCTGCTGTTTTGGATGTACGGCTCGCGCACTTTGCTGATTGCATGGTATCTGATGGTGCCGCGCACCGATTTGAATTTTTATATTTTCGCCGTCGGCTTGGGGCTGACTTGGTTGGCAACCGTACCGCCGACGGCGGCGATTGTCGGCAAATTGTTCGGCACCCGCTATTTGGCCACTTTATTCGGCTTAACCCTGCTCAGCCATCAGATCGGCGGTTTTCTCGGTGCTTATCTTGGCGGATTGGCGATTACCCATTTCGGTGATTACGGCTGGATGTGGTATGCCGACATGGCGCTCTTCGCCACAGCAGCGGTGCTGAATCTGCCGATTCGAGAGAAAAAAGTTGAAAGAACGATGCAGGCTGCATGATAATATGATTTTCCATAAATGCCTGTCTGAAAGCTTTTTCAGACAGGCATTTGCAGAACAAGAATGAATCAGCCAAACGGTTTCACAGTTGCGAAATCATGAAGGCTTATCAGTAGAAAAAGGATTGCGCCGATTATTTTTGCGGCCTTCCAGATTTAAACATTACGGGACATCTTTAAATATGCAACATCTTATCCGCCTGCCGCATCCTCAGGCCGTACAACAGCGTGTACGTGCGCTGGCTTTGTTGGATGCGCTGCTATTGCCGGACGTGCGTACGCGCAGTTTTAATTATCGCAGCGGCTGGAACGATGATGAAGATTTGGCGTTTATGTACACCTCCGATCATGCCAAATGGTTTGTGCTGTTTGCCGGAGACAGGGTGCTGGTGAAGGGTATCGATCCCCGGCACAAAATGTCGGAATTGGATTTGCCGCCGTTTGATGATCCGCTGGTGCGCGAATTTTGGCACACCGAACCTTGCGACGCACTTTATTCATCTTTCGGCTTCGAATGCCGAGATGATTATTGGCGGGCACTGATGCCGCCGGTAGAAGGCAGCCTGAACCTGCTGGATGCTTGGTTTGTCGATCCGCACGTTTACGCACGCCAATTGACCGAGCGTGCCGGGCAGCAGGTGAGTGCCGAAGCAGTGGCGCATTTGTTTGCAGGTAAAGCGATACGGCCCAGTTGGCTCAAGCAATATTTCCCGTTGTCCGGCTGGCAAAATCAGGCGGCCGATTGGTTGCAGATTGATTATCCGCTGGCTTATTGAAATGACGTTACAGAATGCCTGTCTGAAGAAGTTTCAGACAGGCATTTTCCGTTTGCCAACCGGCCGGCAAAAACCGATGCCGCCAAAATGTAAAGCGCAAGTATTTTTCTGTAAAAACCCATATAATATCCGGCGTTTGAATTCCCGTTTTGCACAATAAGAAAGAAGGTTACACAATGGCTTCCCAACCCAAATACAAACGCGTTCTGTTGAAACTGTCGGGCGAGGCTCTGATGGGGCAGGATCCCTTCGGTATCAACCGCGAAACCATCATGCAGATTGTCGGACAAGTGAAAGAAATCGTCGATATGGGCGTGCAGGTCGGTGTGGTGGTAGGCGGCGGCAATATCTTCCGCGGCGTTTCCGCACAAGCCGGCAGTATGGATCGCGCCACCGCCGATTACATGGGCATGATGGCAACCGTGATGAATGCGCTGGCGTTAAAAGATGCCTTCGAATCTCTCGGCCTCAAAGCGCGCGTACAATCTGCCCTGTCGATGCAGCAAATCGCCGAAACCTATGCCCGTCCGAAAGCCATCCAATATCTGGAAGAAGGCAAAGTGGTGATTTTCGCCGCCGGTACCGGCAACCCGTTCTTCACCACCGATACCGCCGCCGCGTTGCGCGGTGCCGAGATGAATTGCGACATCATGATGAAGGCTACTAATGTCGACGGCGTTTATACCGCCGATCCGAAAAAAGATCCCTCGGCCACCCGTTACCAAACCATTACTTTTGATGAAGCGCTGAATAAAAACCTGAAAGTGATGGACGCAACCGCCTTCGCTTTGTGCCGCGAGCGCAAGCTCAATATCGTGGTGTTTGCGATTGCCAAAGAAGGCGCACTCAAACGCGTGATTGCCGGTGAGGATGAAGGAACCTTGGTGCACAACTAAACCCCGAACAGGCCGGAAAAACAAGTGTCGATTGCCGCTGTCTTGCCGTACAATAACTGCAAGCACCGGCACGGCACTTGTTTTTCAGCTTATTCGTGTTTTGAAAAAACAAAACAATAATCACGCGGGAGCATTATGCATCCTGCCGCATCGGAGAAATATCATGAAGTCACTTTTGCCTGTATTGACGGCAGTATCCCTGCCGTTAGGCGCTTATGCCAACGACAGCATCGGTTTCGTCGCAACCGGCGGTATTCAGTATCTGAAAACCCCGCATATTGCGATGGAAAGTGAAGATTTGTACATCAGCCAACAACAAATCCGCGTGGTTTACCGGTTCAAAAACCTGAGCAAGCGCGACATCACCGAAACCGTATTATTTCCCTTGCCGGTATTGGGCGACGGCTACAGCGGCGATTTTGCCGATACCGCCGGCCTGATCAAAAGTTTCAAAATCGAGGTGGACGGTAAAAAAGTGCAGCCGAAAACCCATGTGCGTGCATTTATGTATCAGAAAGACGTCGAAGGGAGTCATGTCGGCGATCCGATAGATGTTACCGCCGCCCTCAAGGGTTGCGGCTTCAGTGATTCGGAATTAATGAATCCGTGGACGGCCGGGCACGATCTGTCGAAACTGCATGCCAAATTGGATCAATGCAAAGATTTGCAGATTCTCAAGTTGAGAAAGTATGAAACGGCATCCGGTGATGGATTGATCAATGAAACGCCGTGGGCGGCACAGATTGTTTATAGTTGGCCGCAAACCTTCAAAGCCGGCGCAGTTACCGAAGTAAAACACCAATACACCCCGCTGGTGGGCGGCAGCATGTATTTCGATGCCAGTAAGAGCGATCAAAACGCCTTTTATTCCGCTTATTGTATCGATGACCAATTCCGCAGGAAAATGAAAAAAAGCGGCAAAGATTATCCGCTACACCGTGCCTTGAGCTACGTTCTCACCACCGGCGCCAATTGGGCGAAACCGATAGGTACCTTCACGCTAACCATAGACAGGGCACCGAACGAATTGGTATCGCTGTGTTGGGACAAATCGCTGAAAAAAGTCGGCGCCAACCGTTTTCGTGCGGTTAAACATAATTTCACGCCCACCCGCGATTTGGACATTATATTTGCCGAGGGATACGACAGCCGTTAGGAGCTGTTAACAATTAACCGTCGAAACGGTTTTTTTGAGGCAAAAAGCGTGTATGCAAGGCAAAAACCATAGTAAGGTTGAATAGCTTGTGAGTATTTAATACCGTCGTTGTGTTGTGTTCACAGCCGCTAAAATACTCGATTAGTACCGCGATTATACCGTTTGGACTTGTTCGACAACCCAAGGCAGGTTACTATTCAACGCTTAAAGCTTATCTTTATGCTGCCTGCTCAATTTGCGGGCAGTCCGATTATTAACCAACAAGAGAAATCCCATGTTGAACGATATTCAAAAAAGCGCTGAAAGCAAAATGCAGCGCTCATTGGAAGTATTGAAAGAAAACTTGGCCAAAGTACGCACCGGCCGCGCCCATACCGGACTGCTGGATCAGGTTGAAGTGGAATATTACGGCAGCCCGGTACCGGTTAGCCAAGTGGCTAACGTGACCTTGCTGGATGCACGCACCATCGGCGTGAAAGTATACGAGAGCAATATGTCGTCCGCCGTGGAAAAAGCCATTCGCGATTCGAATCTCGGTTTGAATCCGGCCGCGATGGGTGATGTGATCCGCGTACCGATGCCGATGCTCACCGAAGAGCGCCGCAAAGACTTGATTAAAGTCGTGCGCGCGGAAGTGGAAGACGGCCGGGTGTCTATCCGCAATGTTCGCCGTGATGCCAACGACCACATCAAAAAACTGCTGAAAGACAAAGAAATTTCAGAAGACGAAGCCCGCCGTGCTGAAGAAGCGATTCAGAAGCTGACCGACAAATTTATCGCGGAAACCGATAAAACGCTGGCGGCCAAAGAAGAAGATCTGATGGCGATTTAAGTTTTCAGACAGGCATAGCGGCGCTGCGCGGCCATTCTATTCATCACGAATAAGCCCGCGGTTGCCGCAGATTGCAGCGGTGTTCAACAGGAGAAATATTTTGAACAGCAGCACGCAGACCATTTTGGAACACAGCCAAATCCCGCGACATGTCGCCGTGATTATGGACGGCAACGGCCGTTGGGCGAAAAAACGCCTGATGCCGCGCGTGATGGGGCACAAACGCGGGCTGACGGTGCTGGAAAATCTGTGCGAACATTGTTCCGCCATCGGCGTGCAATACCTGACTGTCTTCGCTTTTTCCACCGAAAACTGGCGCCGCCCTCAGGAAGAAGTCAGTTTTCTGATGGGGTTGTTTTTGCAGGCGCTCGACAAACAGGCGCAGAAGATGCATCGCAATAATATGCGCCTGAAAGTGATCGGAGACCGCAGCCGGTTTTCTGTGGAAATCCGCGCAGGAATCGAAAAAGCCGAAGCGTTGACCGCCGGCAATACGGGGCTGACGCTTGCCATCGCCGCCGATTACGGCGGCCGTTGGGATATTTTGCAGGCGGCCAATAAATTGCTGAAAGAGGGCAAAACCGAAATCACCGAGGCCGATTTGTCGCGCCATCTGATGCTGGCGGATGCGCCCGAACCGGATTTGTTTATCCGTACCGGAGGGGAAACGCGTATCAGCAATTTCCTGCTCTGGCAGCTTGCGTATACCGAATTTTATTTTACCGATATTTTGTGGCCGGACTTCAACGTTCGTGCGTTTGGTGAGGCGATCGAATCGTATCAGAAACGCGAACGCCGCTTCGGCCGTACTTCCGAGCAATTGCCGCCGGAACAGCAAAGGGGATAAGCCATGTTGTGGCAGCGCGTATTAACCGCTTTGGTACTATTGCCGCTGATGCTGGGAATGCTGTTTTACGCACCACCCGGCCTATGGGCATTTTTTACGGCCTTGATGGTATTGTTGGCGCTGTACGAATACAGCCGCTTGTGCGGCATGAGCGCCGGCCAGCGGCTGCCTTATTTGGGCGGAACCGCTTTATTTATGTTGTTTGCTGCGGCCGGAGGCTGGATGCTGCCCGGCATCGCTTGGTTGCTGGTGTTATTGTTCTGGTTCGCAGGCATGCCTTTGTGGTTGAAATATAAATGGAAACTTGCCGCCGATTGGAAAAGTGCGGCAATCGGCTGGTTGCTGATGCTGCCGTTTTGGTTCGGTATGCAGCTGTTGCGTCCGGATACCGATGCGGCCGCTTCGTTGTTGGCGGTAATGGGCTTGGTGTGGATTGCCGATATTTTTGCTTATTTCAGTGGAAAGGCCTACGGCAAACATCAGCTGGCACCGGCCATCAGCCCCAAAAAAAGCTGGGAAGGTGCAGCCGGCGGCGCGGTTGCCGTGTTGGTTTATATGACTATTGTTCGCCAGATCGGTTGGCTGGATGTTGACTTGTCTTGGTTGTCTGCCATGCTGGTGGCATTGGTGCTGACGGCGGTGAGCATCGGCGGCGATTTGTTGGAAAGTTGGTTCAAACGTGCAGCAGGCGTGAAAGACAGCAGCCGTTTGTTACCGGGCCACGGCGGGGTTTTCGACCGGATTGATTCTTTGATTGCCGTCGTCAGCGTGTATGCGGCGGTAAGCGGATTGTTGGGTTGATGCCTGTCTGAAAACAGGCGAGACCTTAGTGAAAAACATAATAAAATTTTTTCAGACAGGCATCAGGTATGCGGTTTCAAACAGAAATAGTCGTTTGAAACAGCCTAGTGTAAATGCCTGTCTGAAAACGAACCTAAACCATGAAACAAGTTCTAACAATATTGGGAGCCACCGGCAGCATAGGCGTGAGTACGCTGGATGTGGTGGCGCGTCATCCGGAAAGATTCGAAGTGTTTGCGCTGGCCGGCCATAGGCAAACAGCAAAATTGGCCGAGCAATGCCGCTCCTTCCGGCCCCGTTATGCGGTAATGGCGGATGAAGCAAGTGCCGCTGAATTGAAGCAGTATTTGAGTTCGGTCGGCGTTGATACCGAAGTATTGCACGGCAGCCAAGCTTTGATTGATGTGGCGACCGCAGCGGAAGTAACCGGTGTGATGGCTGCGATCGTCGGCGCCGCCGGATTGCCGCCGACTTTGGCAGCAGCAGCAGCGGGCAAAACCATTTATCTGGCCAATAAAGAAACCTTGGTGGTTTCCGGCGCGCTGTTTATGGAAACCGCGCGCAAATCCGGTGCACAGGTGCTGCCGATAGACAGCGAACACAATGCGATTTACCAAGTTTTGCCGGAAAATTACACAGGCAGTCTGCACGCGCACGGAATCCAGTCTATTATTCTGACCGCATCGGGCGGCCCTTTTTTGGAAACCGATTTGTCGGCTTTCGACCGTATCACGCCCGCGCAGGCGGTGAAACATCCGAACTGGTCGATGGGGCAGAAAATTTCGGTGGATTCCGCCAGTATGATGAACAAAGGTTTGGAGCTGATCGAGGCGCATTGGTTGTTCAACTGCCCGCCCGAACAGTTGGAAGTGGTGATACATCCGCAAAGCGTGATACACAGCATGGTGCGCTATTTGGACGGCTCGGTACTCGCGCAAATGGGCAATCCCGATATGCGCACACCGATTGCATATTGTTTGGGTTTGCCCGAACGTATCGATTCGGGTGTGGGCTGTTTGGATTTCAGCAGAATGGGCGATTTGACTTTCCGCGAGCCGGACTTCAAGCGTTTTCCGTGTTTGAAATTGGCTTATCAAGCGATGCACGCGGGCGGTGCCGCGCCTTGTATCTTGAATGCAGCCAACGAAGAGGCGGTGGCCGCATTTTTAAATCATCAAATCCGTTTCACCGATATCGCACAAGTGGTCGAACACAGCTTGTCGGCCGTCGATGCGGGGGAAACCGGCAGCCTAGAAGGGCTGTTGGAACAAGATCGCGCGGCACGCAGCGTGGCGCAGCAATTTATCGCGGCAGCATGTAGCCGCTAAAGGGAGTAGGTTGTTTGGTAACGGTTATTTCGTTTATAGTGGCCATCTTGATTTTGGTCAGCCTGCATGAATTCGGCCACTATATTGTCGCACGTTGGTGTGGCGTTAAAGTATTGCGCTTCAGTGTGGGCTTTGGTAAGCCTTTCTACCGCAAACAACGCGGCGATACCGAATGGTGTTTGGCTCCCATTCCATTGGGCGGTTATGTCAAAATGGTGGATACGCGCGAAGGCAATGTGGCCGAAGCCGATTTGCCTTATGCTTTTGACAAACAGTCGCCGAAAAAACGGATTGCCATCGTGGCAGCCGGCCCTTTAACCAATTTATTGCTGGCAATCGTTTTATACGGTATTAGTTTTTCCTTTGGCGTAACCGAAATCAAACCGTATATCGGTACGGTGGTGCCCGGCACCATCGCCGAGCGGGCGGGTTTCCAAACCGGCGACTTCATTGAGCGTGTCAACGGAGAGCCGGTTAAAGACTGGGGAAGCGCGCAAACCGCTATTGTATTGAACTTGGATGGCGGTAAAGTTGCCGTGCAGGTAAAAGACGAAACAGGCAAAGCAGCCGAGCGTATTATCGATGCCGCCGGCACACCGCAAGCTGCCGAGGTGGCGAAGAATAACGGTTTTATCGGTTTAACAGCTTCAAGAAGCAGTGATAAAATCGGCAGGGTGGCCAAAGACAGCCCTGCCGAGAAAGCCGGCTTACAGGTGGATGACCAAGTGGTGGCGGTTAACGGCGTACCGACGCCGACATGGCTGGCGTGGAGCGAGATCGTACGCAACAGCCCCGGTCAGAAACTGACTTTAACTTATATTCGCAACGGTGCTACCCACCAAACCGAATTGCGCCCCAATTCCGTGGAAACGCCGGATCGCAACCGCATCATCGGCCAGATCGGCGTGGCGGCCAAACCAGACGAAGCTTGGCAGCAGAAGATTACCCATGAATATAGGCCTTCTGTTTCCGAAGCATTTAAAATGGGCTGGGACAAAACCGTTGAGTATTCCGTTTTGACGGTAAAGTTTTTCGGCAAACTGCTGATCGGCCAAGCCTCGCTAAACCATATTTCAGGCCCTTTAACCATCGCAGATGTGGCGGGTAAGTCGGCCTCAATGGGTGCACAGGCTTATTTGGAGTTTCTCGCGCTGGTGAGCATCAGCTTGGGCGTATTGAATTTGCTGCCGATTCCGGTACTGGACGGCGGGCATCTGGTGTTTTATACGATAGAATGGCTGCGAGGCAGGCCTTTGAGCGAGCGTATACAGATGCTGGGCATCCGCATAGGTATTGCTGCCATGTTGATGCTGATGCTGCTGGCGTTCTTTAATGATATTACCCGATTGTTTGGATAGGATTTATGAAACTGAAACAAATTACTGCGGCCTTGATGGTATTAGGTCTCTCTCCGTTGGCTTTGGCTGATTTTACCATCCAGGACATCCGCATCGAGGGTCTGCAAACTACTGAACCGGCCACAGTGTTCACTTATCTGCCCGTAAAGGTCGGTGATACTTTTACCGATGATAAGGGGCAGGAAATCATTAAAGAATTATATGCCACCGGCTTCTTTGAAGATGTGCGTGTGGAAACGATGGGTGATCAGGTGTTGTTAACCGTTACCGAACGTCCCACTATCAGTGATGTTAACATCAGCGGTGCCAAAGTATTTGAAGCGGCTACCCTGAAAAAGAATCTGGCCAGCTTTGGTTTGGGTCAATCGCAGCCGTTTAGCCAAGCCAAATTGAATCAGGCGGTGGAGAGCCTGAAAGAAGAATATCGCAATCGCGGTAAAAATTCGGTCGAAGTGACACCTAGTGTAACCAAATTGGCACGTAACCGTGTGGCCATCGATTTGAAAATCGAGGAAGGCAAAACCACCAAAATTACCGATATTAAAATCGAAGGTAATGAGCGTTATTCAGACAGGCGTTTGATCAAACAGATGAGCTTGAGCGAGGGCGGTCTGTTTACTTGGATGACCAAAAGCAATCAGTTTAGCCAAGAAAAATTCAACCAAGATTTGGAGCGGATTACCGAGTTTTATCAGAACAACGGTTATTTTGATTTCCGCATCGTCAATACCGATGTGCAAAATAACGAAGACAAGAGTAAGCAAACCATTACCATTCAGGTACATGAAGGCGAGCGTTATCGTTGGGGTAAAGTTGCCATTGAAGGCGATACCAATGAGGTGCCGAAAGAGAATTTATATAAACTGCTGAAAATGAAAGAAGGCAAGTGGTATGACCGTAGCCTGATGGTGGAAGGCCTGCAAAATATCCAGAACGCCATGGGCAGCGCAGGCTACGCGTTTAGCGAAGTTAATGTGATACCGCAACCGGATGCACAAAATAAAATCGTTAATTTTGTATTGAATATTAACCCTGGCCGCAAGGTTTATGTTAATCAGATCAACATCACGGGCAATAATAAAACCCGCGATGAAGTGATTCGCCGCGAATTACGCCAGATGGAGGCTGCGCCTTACGATACATCTAAGTTGCAACGTTCGAAGGAGCGCGTTGATCTGCTGGGATATTTTGACAATGTTAAATTCGATGCGAAACCTGTCGAAAATTCTCCCGACCAAGTTGATATCGATATGAGCGTGGAAGAAAAATCTACCGGTTCACTGGATTTATCAGCGGGTTGGGTGCAGGGTACCGGCTTGGTATTATCTGCCGGTGTGGCGCAGGATAATTTGTTCGGTACCGGTAAATCGATTTCTGCCCGTATATCACGCAGTGATACCACCCAAAATGCATCTTTGTCGTTTACCGATCCGTATTTCACACCGGATGGCGTGAGCTTGGGATACGATTTATACGGAAGAGTTTACGATCCACGCAAATCTGACGACAGTACCAATGTCCAGCAGTATAAAACCACCAAATACGGTCTTGGTATTCGCGCGGGTATTCCGGTTACTGAATATGACCGTATTAATGTCGGTTTTGCACCTGAGCATCTGAAAGTAAACACCTATGATGGTTCGCCTATGCGTTATCGAGATTTCGTATCAAAATACGGTACTCTGAATAATGCGGATACCGGTGAAGGCTCTTACAGCGGTTGGGTATACAAAGGAACGATAGGCTGGGGCCGTAATAAGACAGATAGTGCCTTGTGGCCGACCCGCGGTTACAGTACGGATGTCAACGCAACCATTGGTTTGCCGGGTAGTGATTTGCAATATTACAGCGTAACTCACAATCAAAAATGGTTCTTCCCGCTGAGCCGCAATCTTACTCTGATGCTGGGTGGCGATATCGGCTATGCCGATGGCTATGGCAAAACCAAAGAGCTGCCGTTCTTTGAAAACTTTTATGGCGGCGGCTTGGGTTCGGTACGCGGTTATGAAAACGGCACTTTAGGCCCGAAAGTCTATGATGATGACGGCGATAAAATCAGCTATGGCGGCAATAAAATGGTATCGGGTACCGCGGAATTGTTGTTCCCCTTCCCGGGTGTAAAAGACAGCCGTACCGTACGGATGAGTTTGTTTGCTGATGCCGGCAGCGTGTGGGATGGTAAAACCTATACTGCCCAAGACAGTGACAACGGCATTAGTGTATACGACGGTGAGCATCGCTCGACGTTCAAAAACGAATTGCGTTATTCGGCGGGTGCTGCGGTTACTTGGCTCTCTCCGTTGGGGCCGATGAAGTTTAGTTATGCTTATCCGATAAACAAAAAATCATCTGACGAAATCCAGCGTTTCCAATTCCAGCTGGGTACAACATTCTAAATCCGATAGTGGAAGCAGAACTCGTCAGTTTGTAGGAAACTGTTTATGAAAACCAATCATTCTTTGATGCGAACCGCTTTGGCGGTTGTGGCTGCTTTAGGCTTGAGTCAGGCAGCATGGGCAGAAGGCGTACAGAAACTCGGTTTTATCGATACGGAACGAGTGTACCGGGAATCTAAGCAGGCGCAGAATATTGAGAAGACTTTGCAGAAAGAGTTTGCCGGAAGGCAAACCAAGCTGCAAAATCTGCACCGCGAGGGAGAAGGGCTAGAGAAACAATTAGCAAACAAAGACATAACTGATGTTCAGCGTCAGGAAGTTTTGCAGAAGTTGGAAGTGTTGGGGCGGCAGTTCAGAACGGAACAGGCTCAATTGGCGGAAGACTTTAATTTGCGCCGCAATGAAGAGTTCGCAGCCTTGCAACAAAATGCCAACAAGGTCATCGTGGGCTTGGCCAAGCGCGAAGGCTATGATCTGATTATTCAAGATGCGGTGTATGTAAATAGTAAGTTTGACATCACCAACGAAGTCATTAAAGCTTTGAATAAATAATTTTTCAGACAGGCATTTATGAATGCGAATGCGGCTTCCGGCTGGCGGTACGTTTCCCTACCTTAGCCTATATGAAGCCGTATTCGATTGATTTTCACAATGGTTCAAATATCCTATCGGCTTGCAGTTGCCTGTAATGCCCTTATATTTTCATTTTATTTCAAAGCACAGTATATATGATGACTTCTTATACTTTGTCTGCTATCACCGCTTTATTGGGCGGCCGCTTTATCGGTAAAGATATCGAGATTAGCGGTGTGCGTCCGCTGGATAGCGCTTCAGCTTCGCACATGAGTTTTTTAGCTAATCCCAAATACCGTGCCGAAGTAACGAGCAGCCAAGCCGGGGCAGTAATTGTTAATGAAAAAACAGCGGAAGAGTTCCCGGGCCGCAATTTGATTGTTGCGGATGACCCGTATCTTTATTTTGCCAAAGTGGCGCGCTTGTTTTCTCCGGTAACGGCTTCGTCGGGTAAGCGTCATCCTACCGCAGTGATTGAACATGATGCGGTGGTGCCGGAAAGTTGCGAAATTGGCGCACATGCCTATATCGGCACCGGCACCGTGCTGGGTCGGGGTTGCCGCATTCTGGCCGGTGCGGTGGTTGAACACGACTGCACCTTGGGCGACGAAGTCGTTATCCACCCCAATGCCGTGATTTACCACGGCTGCACACTGGGACACCGCGTGGAAATCCATTCCGGCGCGGTTATTGGGGCAGACGGCTTCGGCTTGGCTTTTGCCGGCGATTCGTGGTTTAAGATTCCGCAAACCGGCGGCGTTACGCTGGGCGACGATGTGGAAATCGGCTCCAACAGCAATATCGACCGCGGCGCGATGAGCGACACCGTGGTGGGCAACGGTACCAAAATCGACAACCAGGTGCAAATCGGTCACAACTGCAAAATCGGTTCGCACACCGTGATTGCCGCCAAAACCGGCATTTCCGGCAGCGTAACCGTCGGCAGCTACTGCGTTATCGGCGGAGGCGTCGGTACGGTAGGCCACATCGAAATCGCCGATAAAACCACCATCGGCGGCGGCAGCAGCATCACCCACAGCATCAAAGAAAGCGGCCAGCACATTGCCGGCCCGTATCCGATGCAAACCCATAAAGAATGGGCGCGTAACGCCGTCCATGTGCGGCATCTGAGCGAGATGTCCAAACAAATCAAGCAGCTGGAACAAGCTGTTGCCCAACTGAAAAATCAATAAAATTTACCTGGATAGATTGAATTTATGGAAATCAAATTACCCATCGAAGCCCAAGAAATCAAAGATTATCTGCCACACCGCTTCCCGTTTCTATTGTTGGACCGCGTAACAGATGTACAACCGGGCAAAAGCCTCACCGCGTTGAAAAACGTCAGCTACAACGAACCGTTTTTCCAAGGTCATTTCCCCGAATCGCCGGTGATGCCGGGTGTATTGGTGATTGAAGCGATGGCGCAAGCCTGCGGCGTATTGGCGGTTTGTACGCAAGGCGGTAAACGCAAAGAAGGCGAAATCACCTTGTTTGCCGGTTTGGACGAAGTTCGCTTCAAACGCCAAGTGGTACCGGGCGACCAATTGATTTTCCAGGTGGAGTTGCTGGCTCACAAACGCGGCATCGGCAAATTCCGTGCCACAGCTTCCGTAGACGGTCAGTTGGCTGTTGAAGCCGTGATTATGTGCGCCCAGCGTATGGTTTCTTAAGAAACCGCCGCCTTATCCATATGCCTGTCTGAACGTTCGTGTCTGGATCATTTTCAGACAGGCAATCGCATGAAAGATTTGCTATGAGCCTTATCCATCCGACCGCCATCATCGATCCGAAAGCCGAATTGGACAGCAGCGTCAGCGTTGGCCCGTATACCGTTATCGGCCCCAATGTACACATCGGCGCACGTACCGAAATCGGGCCGCATGTGGTGATAGACGGGCATACCACCATAGGCGAAGACAATAAGATTTTCCAGTTTGCTTCATTGGGCGCGATACCGCAGGACAAAAAATACAGCGGTGAGCCGACTAAGCTGATTATCGGTAACGGTAACACCATACGCGAGTTCGTTACGTTCAATTTAGGTACGGTTACCGGTATCGGCGAGACCCGGGTGGGTGACGACAATTGGATAATGGCATATGTGCATCTGGCGCATGACTGCGTAGTCGGGAACCACACTATTTTCGCCAATAATGCTTCGTTGGCCGGCCATGTGACCATCGGAGATTATGTGGTACTGGGTGGTTATACCTTGGTGTTCCAGTTCTGCCAGATTGGCGATTATGCGATGACGGCGTTTGCAGCCGGCGTGCACAAAGATGTGCCGCCGTATGTAATGGCTTCAGGCTACCGCGCCGAACCTGCCGGTTTGAATGCCGAGGGCATGCGCCGCAATGGTTTTTCGCCGGAGCAAATCGCACGCGTAAAAGAAATATACAAATTGATTTACCGCCAAGGGCTGACTTTAGACGAAGCGAAGGAAAAAGTATTGGAAGCAAGTGAGGCGGCGCCCGAATTAGCAGTGTTTAAAGACTTTTTTGAGCATTCCAGCCGCGGAATCATTCGTTGAGTGTAGAGACGCAAATAAAAACGATATGGCGTTGCCTTGCTTGATCTGAAGATAATGCGGATAGCAACGAGGCAAGGCTTTATTGTTTTTTAAATTTAAACCGCTATATATTTGTCGTTTTCTTTGGGTCCGTGTCGCCTCGCTATACCAATAATGGTATGGTATTTTATGATTGGGTTAGAAAAATATTTCATTGAAAATAATATTTTAATGAATTTTCCGGAAAAATATCTGAAAACAGCTTGCACAGGCAAGCGGATTCTGGTTTAATACGACCTTCTTGAAGCACAGGCCAGATAGCTCAGTTGGTAGAGCAACGGATTGAAAATCCGTGTGTCGGCGGTTCGATCCCGCCTCTGGCCACCAAAAACCGCATTTGCGGTTATTTTTTTTGCCTGCCGTTCGGCCGGTTTCTTTTTTCTATAGTGGATTTAATTACTTCGATACCAGACAGTAAGCCGTAGACAGTACACACGTACGGAACCGATTCTGTTGCCGCTTCAGCGGCTTGCCAAGTCGTTCTCTTTGATCTTTGGCGCAACATAGCTTCCGCGAAAGTTGAGTTAATCCGCGATATCATCATTTCCGGATTTCATTGTTGGTTGCGGGCTGATTTTTCTTTTATATAAGATTCTGAAAAAAATAAATTTATTATTATTCATTAACTTTTATGCCGATACTGCTTACGGTACAATGCCGGTTCGATTGATAATTACGAAGTTTCGGTATTTTTCAGACAGGAGTATGTTGTTACATGAGCGATGTGCCCAATTACATAACGCCTGCGGGCTGGCAGGCATTGAAAGACGAGCTTTACCATTTGGTGCATAAAGAGCGGCCGGAAATCGTGCAGGTAGTGAACTGGGCGGCCAGTAACGGCGACCGTAGCGAGAACGGTGATTACCTTTATGGCAAACGGAGGATGCGGGAAATCGACCGGCGTATCCGCTTTTTGACCAAACGGCTGGAAAGTGCGCAGGTTGTGGATCCTGAAGTACGCGAGCATACCGATCAAATTTTTTTTGGCGCTACAGTTACCCTATTGCGCGGCAACGGCGATGAGCAGACGGTACGTATTGTTGGTGTCGATGAGATCGATACGGCGGCAAATAAAGTTTCCTGGATTTCGCCGTTGGCACGAACCTTGATTAAGGCACGCGAGGGCGACGAGGTAGTGTTGCATGGCCCGGAAGGAGCGGAGGAAATAGAGATTCTGGCCGTAGAATATGTGCGTATCGTTTAATTGTTAGCTTGGTGCAACGCTTATGGTTGCCGAAATATAGCGGATTAACTTAACTTAACTTTCGCTACGGCGTTGCTGCGCCTTTTCGTATTACTTGTACTGTCTGCGGTTTGCTGCCTGGTATCGAAGTAATTAAATCCGCTATAGCAGATGCCTGTCTGAAAAGTTTGATAAAGGGTAAAGAAAATCAATTAGTTTAATTTTTCAGTACAACAGCATCGTGTCAGTAAGGTCGGTTTATTATATAATCGCCACAGTTTTGCGGCTTGAAAGCGGCATGGATAATAAGTGATTAATAACAATAAATTTTTCTGATTACAGGTTTGATAAAAATACCTGGAGCGGAACGGAAAACGAATACCTAAAATGAACATTAAAAGACTATTGTTAAAGGTGTTATCGCGCCATGCGGTAGAGCGGCTGCTGGTATATGGCCGCTTGATGCGGGTGGAAAAACCCATTGGGGTACTGCTGCTGTTGTGGCCGACGCTATGGGCGTTGTGGATTGCTGCCGAAGGTCCGCCGTCGTGGGATATTCTGCTGGCTTTTGTGATTGGTACCTTCTTGATGCGCAGTGCCGGTTGTGTGGCCAATGATTTTGCCGACCGTAACTTCGATGGTGCGGTTGAGCGTACTAAAAACCGGCCGTTTGCACGCGGGCAGGTAAGCAAAACCGAAGCGATTCTGCTGATGTTGATTTTGTGTATGCTCTCGGCGCTTTGCCTGTTGCCGCTCAACCGGTTGACTTGGCTGATGAGTTTGCCGGCGCTGTTTTTGGCTTTGAGCTATCCGTTTACCAAACGCTTTTTTCCGTTGCCGCAACTGTATCTGGGCTTGGCCTTTTCTTTCGGCATTCCGATGGCATTCGCAGCGCAGACGGAAGAAGTGCCTTCCATCGCATGGCTGTTGTTTGCCGCCAATGTGTTGTGGACGCTGGCTTACGACACCATTTATGCGATGGCGGATAAAGAAGATGATTTGAAAATAGGCATCAAGACTTCGGCGATTACGTTTGGCAACCATGATATTGCGGCGGTGATGCTGTGCCATTTTTGGTTTAATGTTTTGATGGCGGTGGTGGGCTTCAGTATCAAAGCGGGTGTGCTGTATTGGCTGGCTTTTCCGGCGGTGATGTATTTGCAATGGAAGCAGTATCAGGTGATTAAAACCCGCGACCGTGTGGCTTGTTTCCATGCTTTTTTGGATAATAACTACATCGGCCTGCTTTGGTTCGGTGCGTTGGTGTGTGATTATTATCTGCGCTGGTTGGGGTATGGCTGGGGTGCGCCGTTGCATTGATTTTGTTGCGGTTGATGGTTTAAGAAGTCAACGTCAGCCTGACTAAACAGTATTGAGCTTATCCGATTAAAAATGCCTGTCTGAATATTTTCAGACAGGCATTTTTAATCGGATGGTAAGCCGTGTTATTTGCTGGCGGCGGAAGCTGCCGGTGCTGAAGCTGCTGCTGCTTGGTCTTTTTTGAACCATTTGGCTTCGATTTTGGCATAAGTACCGTCGGCTTTGATGGCAGCTAGGCCTTTATTGATTTTTTCACGCAAATCATCATCGCGGTTTTTGCGCAACGCGAAGCCGTATTCTTCTTTCGGGAATTGCGGATCGACGATGGTATTCAGTTTTACGCCCGGATTGTTGGCAACGAAGTTTTGTACGACGCCGTTATCGCCCACTGTGGCATCCACGCCGCCGCTGAGGAGCTCTTTAAACGCCAAGGGCATGGTTTCGAAGCGTTTGATGTTGGCGCTGTCTTTGCCTTGCAAATCCTGCAAAATCAAATCGGCGGTGGTGCCGTTTTGTACCGAAACGCTGCGTGATTTCAGATCTTTGAACGATTTGACATCGCTGCCTTTTTCGGCGGTAACGATCATTTGAGTCGCTTGGAAATAAGGATCGCTGAAATCGACTTTTTGTTTGCGCTCGTCGGTGATGGTGATGCTGGCGAGAGCAACATCGCTGTCGCCTTTTTCAACGTTGGCGAAAATGCCTTCGAACGGTGTGTTGACGAAGTTAAACTTGATGCCTTCTTTTTCGCCGGCGGCTTTCAGGATATCGTGCGAGAAGCCGACGACTTGGTCGCCTTCCATATATTCGAACGGCGCGTATGAAGCGTCGGTAGCCACGATATAGGTTTTTTCGGCGGCAGCGCTGGCCGGGGCGGCGCTTTGCTGTTCGCCTTTGGAACAAGCGCCCAGTAATAGGACGGAGGTGAGGGCGGCCAGCAGGGCGGTTTTATGCAGCATGATTTTCCTTTAAAAGTAGAGGGATAGTTGAGGTTGGAAATAAAAAGTAAATGGGCAAAATCATAACGGATGCCAAGGCGGATGACAATACGCCGCTTGCAATAAATGCCTGTCTGAAAAGCATAAGTGGCTTTCAGACAGGCATTTTGATAGGCGGAACGGTTTAGAACTTCACCCCTTTGTGCAGGGCGACGATGCCGCCGCTCATGTTGTGGTAATCGACGGCGTCGAAACCGGCGTCGAGCATCATTTGCTTGAGGGTTTCCTGATCAGGATGCATGCGGATCGACTCGGCCAGATATTGGTAGCTTTCGGCATCTTTGGCGATAAATTTGCCCATCAGTGGCAGGAGTTTGAAGGAATAGAGGTCGTATACCGGCGAGAGCGGTTTGTAGACTTTGGAGAATTCCAATACCAATAGGGTGCCGCCGGGTTTCAATACACGGTACATTTCTTTAAGCGCGATTTCTTTGTGGGTCATGTTGCGCAGGCCGAAAGACACGGAAACCAGATTGAAATAATTATCCGGGAAGGGCAGTTTTTCGGCGTCGGCCAGCGATACCGGCAGAATCAGTCCTTCGTTGAGCAGGCGGTCACGGCCGACGGTGAGCATGGAGGAATTGATGTCGGTAAGCCAAACTTCGCCTTGTTTGCCCACCCGTTTGGCCCAGCCGCGCGACAAATCGCCGGTGCCGCCAGCGATGTCCAGCACTTTATCGCCTTTTTTCAAGGGGGCGGTATTGATGGTGAAGTGTTTCCACACGCGGTGCAGACCGCCGGACATCACATCGTTCATGATGTCGTAGTTTTGGGCTACGGAATGGAAGACACCGGCCACTTTGCCGGCTTTTTCATTTTCATCAACGGTTTGGTAGCCGAAATGGGTTTTGTTGTCGCTCATGATGCTGACTTTCTGTTTGAATCGGGGAAACGGCGTGCAGCCACGGCGCCGTTTGGGTCGATATTTAATGTTTGCTGCAACCACCGGATGATGTGCAGGTATGTTTACCGGTGGTTTCGGATTCGGTTGCGGGGAGGCGCGAGGCGCCGGCGGCGGCCAGGCGGCGCAGGTAATCGCTCCACATTGTATCGTATTCATGGGCCAATTGATACAGATAGTCCCAATCGTAAAGGCCGCTGTCATGCCCGTCTGAAAAGCTGATTTTCAGCGCATAATGGCCGATGGGTTCCAAGCCGGTGATGGTGACATTCTGTTTGCCGGTTTGCAACACTTCTTGGCCGGGTGCATGGCCGCGTACTTCGGCACTCGGGGAATAGACGCGCAGAAATTCGGCCGCCAGGTTTTTGGTGCCGCTGCCGTATACGAGCTTCAGTTCGCTTTTGTTTTCGT
Source organism: Neisseria sp. (assembly GCF_030523955.1). Classification (GTDB taxonomy): domain Bacteria; phylum Pseudomonadota; class Gammaproteobacteria; order Burkholderiales; family Neisseriaceae; genus Neisseria. The sequence goes on along the minus strand of NZ_JAUNHL010000011.1, from coordinate 30,334 downwards.
TTAAACGGATTTCGTCGGGTAGAGGGTGGTTCATCATATTCTTTGCCAAGTTAAAAGGAAATATTGCTTGAGACCTTTGCAAACCCCCCATCTGCGGCGCATTTCTGCGTTGTGTGCTGCTCGCTCGCTTGCCTAACTCTATGTTATGTCTGCGCTCGCTGCGCTGCTACGCCTTGAACTGCATCCACATCTGGGGGTTTTGCAAAGGTCTCTGCTTATTTTTTCCGCAACCAAGAAACGCGCAGGCTGAAAAATGCGCCGAGGGCAATCAGACCGCCCAATACATACAGCAACACGCGCACGATGGTGGTGAGCGTCGGCAACGGAATGCCCAGCGGAACGGTCATCAGCGCAACCAGAATCATAAACACTAACAGCATCAGCGCGATGGAAACAAAGGCATAGCGGGTATTTGAGCGGATGGCAGGGTGGGGTTCGGTTTTCTTCATCAGGCTATTTTATACGGTTTCTGATTTAAAAGCCGCAGGCTTTACCCACCAGTAAAACCAGCGAAATGCTGAAAAAGGAAAAACAGGTGGTGACCAGCATGGCGGCCGCGCCGCGTTGTTCATGGCCGTATTGCATGGCCAGTAGCGGAAACATACTGGCCATCGGTACGCAGGCGAGCAGGGTGCCGGCGAAAATCATGCGATCAGACGCACCGGCAAGCCACAAACCGAGTGCGGCCAGCGTGGGAAACAATAGGGTTTTGCCCACTGCAATACCGATTAAATCCGGCAGTTTGCCTTGTAATTTCAGGCCGGCCAAGCCGCCGCCGATGACAAACAAGGCCACCGGTGCGGCGGCGGTAGAAAGCATGGTGGCGGTTTTATCGATAGCGGCGGGAATCGGTATTTTTAATACGGCAATCAGAATGCTGATGCTGATGGCAATGATAATCGGGTTTTTCGATAGGTTTTTGAGTATGCCGAGCATGTTTTCGCGCCAGCCTTTGCCGTTTTGTTGCGCGGCATCGGCAATGATGAAAAACAGCGGCAAAATCAATACGTTTTCAATCAGGATGTTCATCACCAGATATTGGCCGGCTTCGCCGGTGCCTATGGTCATTGCCAGCAGCGGATAGCCGATAAAACCGGTGTTGGAGAGCGATACGCCCAAGGCGTTCACCGCGGCTTCGCTGCCGGCTTGGCGGTTTTTGTAACGCGACAGCAACCAACCCGCGGCAAACGCCGCCAGTGCGCCGCCGCCGTAACCGGCCACATAAGCCGGGTTAAATACCTTATCCAACGGTTGCCCGGCAATCGAATGGAAAATCAGCGCCGGCAGGCCGATGCGCATTACGAATTTGGCCGTACCCTGCAATTCCGGGTATCGGAACAGACCGATGCGTACCGACAGATAGCCCAGCCCGATTAGAATAAACAGCGGGGCGGTAATATTCAAAACGTCCAGCCACATCGCGGGTTCCTTTTTTTTATAGAAGCATTTTTGTGGCAAATTTTAACAGAAACATTTTCAGACAGGCATTTGCGCGTTATATTGGGTGCTGATTTTCTATTTAAGATCTTTACGATTCAACTTTAAAGGACGAACCATGCAAACTCAAGCGGTTATCGATTATATTGTAAATTGGATGAAGGAATACGCCGAGCGTGCCCGCGTGAAAGGCTTTGTGGTGGGCGTCTCCGGCGGTATTGATTCGGCGGTGGTATCGGTGTTGGCGGCCAAAACCGGCTTGGACGTTTTGCTGCTGGAAATGCCGATTCGACAAAAAGCGGATCAGGTGAACCGTGCGCAGGCGCATATCGCCGATTTGCAAAGCCGTTTTACCAACGTGCGCGGTATGAGCGTGGATTTAACGCCGACTTTCGAACAATTCGAGCAAACGGTTGCCAGCAGCGGCAGCGAAGAAGACGTACGACGGCTGGCACTGGCCAACAGCCGCTCGCGCCTGCGTATGCTGACTTTGTATTACTACGGGCAAACCAACGGCTTGCTGGTAGCGGGCACCGGTAATAAGGTGGAAGACTTCGGCGTGGGCTTCTTTACTAAATACGGTGACGGCGGGGTCGACATCAGCCCGATTGCCGATTTACTGAAAAGCCAGGTTTATACTTTGGCGAAAGAATTGGCGGTTATACAGTCTATCCAAGAAGCCGTGCCGACCGACGGTTTGTGGGACAGCGACCGTACCGACGAGCAGCAGATGGGTGCCAGCTATCCCGAGTTGGAATGGGCGATGAGCGTGGCAGATAGTCACACGCCGGCTGATTTCGAAGGCCGCGAGCGTGAGGTGTTGGAAATTTATCTGCGGCTTAACCGCGCCATGCAGCATAAAATACAGCCGATTCCGGTATGCAAGATTCCGCCTGAATGGTTGGCGTGAGGTTTTTGAAAAAGAAGCTTCTGCGAACCGAAATACGGCTTGGTCTGAGTATCTTGAGCTTTGGCAAACAGAGATACTTGGATCAAGCCCGGGTATGACGAGTCTATTTCTATTGTTAAGGAATGAATATTTAATTATTCCAAGAAGAAAAATCGTTCAGACAGGCATTCTCAATGCCTGAGACCTTTGCAAAAAAACTTTTTAACCCTGAATTTATTGATATCTCGTCATACTCGGGCTTGACCCGAGTATCTTCTTTTTCTTTCAAAACAAAAAGATGCTCGGGTCAAGCCCGAGCATGACGCAAGTGTTTTCAGCTATCGAAAAGAATTTTGCAAAGGTCTCTGCCTGTCTGAACGATTTTTAAATGAATGGTTGTGGGGCGCCAAGATGCCTGTTACACCAATTGTTTCAAACGCTCGTCCGGCGGCAGTAGCAGTTGATAGGCCGGAACGCCGAGCGCGGCGGCAACTTTTTCGATATTGGATAAAGCGATATTCCAACGTTTGCGCTCAATGGCGGAAACATAGGTGCGGTCCAACCCGCATTGACGGGCGAGTTCTTCCTGCGACCAGCCTTTGTTAACGCGGAACAAGCGGATGTTATAGGCGACAATGGCGCGTAAATCGCCGGCATCAGGCAATTCAGCGGGGGCTTGCAGCTTGTTGGACATGGTTTTTCCTTTAAAACGAGGCGTAAGAGGCTGGAATATCAGCCGGCAAAGCGGCGGTTGCAGGCAATAAATTGCTGCTGTTTGGCTTGTGCTGCACCCGAATCAAGCGCTTGAAGGGCTTTGGCAAAGCCTTCTTCCAACGAACCTGCGATATCGCCGGCGTAAATGGCGGCGGCGGCGTTGATGAGGACGATGTCGCGTGCGGCCCCTTTCAACTCGCCGGATAATACGTTGTTCATCATCGAGAGCGACTGGCCGGCGTTGTCGACTTTGATGTCGTTCAAGTCATTGTAAACCGGCAGGCCGAACTGTTCGGGCGAGATATCGTATTCAAGAATACGGCCGCCTTTCAATTCGGCGATGTGGCTCTCGCCGGTGAGGGTGATTTCGTCCAAGCCGTCGCTGCCGTGTACCACCAAAACATGGTTGGAGCCCAGTTGCTGCAAGACGCGGGAGAGGATGCCGCACAAATCGCGGTGGAATACGCCGAGCAGCTGGTTGGGTGCGTCGGCGGGATTGGTGAGCGGGCCGAGTATGTTGAAAATGCTGCGGAATCCGAGCAGGCGGCGTACGGGTGCGACGTAACGCATGGCGCTGTGGTGGTTGGCGGCGAACATAAAGCCGATGCCGGTGTCGTTGATGCTTTGGCCGACTTGTTCGGCATTCAGGGTGTTGGGAATGCCCATTTCTTCCATCACGTCGGCGGCGCCGCTGGAGGAGGAAACCGAACGGCCGCCGTGTTTGGCGACTTTGGCACCTGCGGCGGCGGCGACAAACATGGCGGTGGTGGAGATATTGAAGGTTTTGGCACCATCGCCGCCGGTACCGACGATGTCGACCAAATGGGATGAGTCGGCTACGGGAACCGGCGTGGCAAATTCACGCATCACGCCGGCGGCGGCGCTGATTTCGGAAACGGTTTCGACTTTAATACGCAAGCCGGTGAGGATGGCGGCGATTTGTTCGGGCGCGACCTGGCCGCTCATAATCTGGCGCATCAGGTCGCTCATTTCGTCGTGGAATAATTCGTTGTTGTGAATCAGGCGCTCAATCGCTTGTTGGGGGGTAATCATAATACTTCCTTGGGGCCGTATTAACGGGCTTGGCTGGCAGGTTGGCTTTGATGTTCTTGTAGAAAATTGTTGAGCATGTCGTGGCCGTGTTCGGTGAGCAGGCCTTCGGGGTGGAATTGCACGCCTTCTATCGCCAGTGTTTTGTGGCGCACGCCCATGATTTCGCCATCGTTGGTCCAAGCAGTGATTTCCAGGCAGTCGGGCAGTGTGTCGCGGTTGATGACGAGGCTGTGGTAGCGGGTGCAGGTAACCGGATCGGGTAATTGGCGGAACATGCCTTGGCTCAGATGGTGAACGGGCGAGACTTTGCCGTGCATCAGGGTTTGGGCGCGCACGGTTTGGCCGCCGAATGCTTCGCCTATTGCTTGGTGGCCTAGGCAAATGCCCATAATCGGCAGTTTGCCGGCGAAATGGCGGATGGCGTCGACGGAAATGCCGGCTTCTTTCGGCGTACAGGGGCCGGGGCCGATCACCAGATAATCAGGGGCCAGGGCGGCGATTTTGTCCAGCGTGAAATCGTCGTTGCGGCGTACGACGACTTCTTGGCCAAGTTCGGCGAAATACTGCACGATGTTGTAGGTGAATGAATCGTAGTTGTCTATCATCAAAAGCATGATGCTTCTCTTTCGGGGTATTATGACAAGGCCTGTCTGAAATCGGTTTTCAGACAGGCATTTCGGTTTATCTGACGGAGTTCAAATTGGCGGGATCGTTGATAAAGTGCCAAAGGGCTTCGTCGCTTTTGAACAGTTTGCGGCGCACTACATATACCAGCTCGCGGTTGAGACGGCTGTCGGCGGGGCGGCGGACTACCTGCATGCCGCAATGGTGGGCGGCCATGCGCAATATTTGGTAGGCCAGTTTGGGTTGGTGCAGGCGTTTGATCATCGGCGGATGGCGGCTGATGTAGGCGTTTAGGTCGCGACTACTGTCTTCGTAGCTGTTGCCCCGTTTGTCGATGAATGCGATGGTAAAGGGCATTTTTTTCAAATAATCCGTCATGGTGCGGGCTCCGAAACCGGTTATCCGAATAAGCTCGGGCCGGACTGGCAATATACCGTTATTATGCCTGTCTGAAAAGGGCGGATGGGGTGTTAAGCTGTTTAAGGTAAAACGGGTACCACGGTGGCGCTTAAGGGCAGATGGTCGGAGAGGTACAGCCAAGGCTCTTCGTCGTGCAGGGTGGCCTCCAGCGTGGTGAGGTTGCGGGTGTAGATGCGGTCGAGACTCAGCATCGGCATGCGTGCGGGAAAGGTTTTCGGCCGCTTGCCGTGCCGCTCGATAAACACTTCCTTCATGCCGGGCAGACGGCCGAGACTGACGCAGGATTTGTGCCGCCAGTCGTTAAAGTCGCCGGCCAGTATCAGCGGGCTACGCGGATCGACGTAGGTGGTAATGTATTCGAAGAGGGCGGTGTATTGTTTGGCGCGGTCGGTTTCGCGCAGATTCAGGTGGGCGCACAGGCAAATCAGCGGGTAGGGCCAGTCTTCCGGCTGGATTTCGCAATGTAATACGCCGCGCTTTTCCAGTTTGTTAACGGTAATGTTGAGGTTGTGGCGGGTATGGATGGGCAGGCGGCTGAGGATGGCGTTGCCGTGGTGTTTTTCTTTGAAAACGGCGTTGCGCCCGTAGCTGCTGTAATAATCGAGCTCGTCGCCCAAAATGTCGTAATGCGGCGCTTTGGGAAAATCCAATAATTTTTGCTGGCGTTTCAGGTGTTCACCTTGCACTTCCTGCAAAAACAATACGTCGGGGCGCAAACTATCTAATGCTTGTGCCATCCGACCGACTTGAACCTGACGGTTGAGCGCGGACATGCCTTTGTGCATGTTGTAGGTGGCGATGGTGATCGGTTTGATGTTGGAGAGTAATCGTTGCGGCATGGTGTGTATCTTTTATTAATTATTTGTTTTTCATGGCGGATTAATTTAAATATAGGCCTGTCTGAAAACAAATTCAAGTAAGTGAACCTTTTGACGATACGTCCTAGGAGATTTAAAGGTGTTCGGCCAGCGCCAGAATCGCTTCACGGTTCGACGGTGAAAATACTTTTTGCGCCGCTTCGTTTGCCGGCAGCCAGCAATAGCGGGTGTGTTCGGTCAATATAACGGGTGTATCGGATGCGATTTGTGCCGAGAAAGTGTGTTCGGTGTTTTCGGTAACGCCCGGCGGGTAGCGGTGGCGCCAGTGCGGATAAATTTCGTATACCGTGCTGTGCCGCCAGTCGTTCAGTTGCGACGGATGCAACACGATACCGGTTTCTTCCCGCACTTCGCGCAAAGCGGTTTCAGACAGGCTTTCGCCTTCTTCAATGCTGCCGGTAACCGATTGCCAGAAATCGGTTTTGTCTGCGCGCTCCAAGAGCAAAACCCGGCCGTTGCCATCGTGCAGTATCACCAGTACGGAAACAGGTTGTTTTAAAGGTTTGTCGTTGCCGCTATTCATTCTTCACCCTCCGGATCGATGGATTGAGTGTTGCTTTTTGCTTTGATGCTGGCGCGCAGCATGGCTACGTCGCTCGGTTCAGCCGCTTCGTTGAGAATGCGTACTTCGCGTTGCGGGAAGGGGAATTCGATGTTTTCTTCGTTAAAACGTTTCCAGATGTCGAGCAAAATGGCGGAAAACAGGCCGAGAAAGCCGTTTTCCGGGTCGCTTACCCAGAAGGTCACCCGCAAATTGATACCGTTGTCGGCAAAACCGATCAGAAAGGCGTTGGGGGCCGGCGAGTCTTCTACGCGTTTTTGTTCGGCCGCGCACGATTGCATGATTTCCAGTGCGCGCACGATGTCGGAGCTGTAGGATACTTGAACGTCCAAGCTTTGCGACAAGGCTTTGCCGGTATAGGATTCGTTTACCACCATCGAAGTGATGAAGGTTTCGTTCGGTACCAAAGCCTCGGCGCCCGCTGCACTGCGCAATACCACGAAACGCGAGGTGATTTTGGTAACGTAGCCGGTAAAGTTGTTCACCGTCAACCGGTCGCCGGGGCGGATGGAGCGGTCGCCGAGAATGATGAAGCCGGAAATATAGTTGCTGGCGATTTTCTGTAAGGCAAAACCGATGCCGACACCCAACGCGCCACCGAATACCGATAATACCGTCAGATTAATGCCGACAAGGGGCAGCGCGATCAACACCGATAAAATAATCAATACCGTTTTGATGATGTTGGACAACATAATCCGTAAATTGATGTCCAGATGGTTGTTGGCCATCAATTTGGTTTGTGCGATTTTGGCTACCCACATCGCCAGTACCATAATGATGCCGACCCATAAAATACCGGTGAGGATGGTGTAAAGATTGAGAGACGAAGAGCCGACGGCAAATTGCAGCCCTTTCATCCAATTGATAATGATGCTGTCGATGCCGGATACCCAGAATAGGAAGCAAACCCACAGGACGCCCGACATCGAATGCTCCAACCAATCCACCGCTTTGTTGCGCGGTAGCGCCGAATGAATCACGCCCAGCACCAGCCGGATTAAAATCATCCATTGCGCCGCCAACACCATCAGGCGCAGCCATACCGCACGGTAGCCCAGTTGAGTCCAAGCAATCAGGCAAACCAGTGTAACCAGCAACATCAGTGCCGGCCATAAGATCCGCTGGCCGATATGGCGCAGGGAAGAAAAGCGGGCCGTATAGTCGATGGGATGCCGTTTGATCCATTGTGTCGATAACCAGAAAGTCAGCAGCATAATGCTTGCCGCAATGCCTATTTCGATCCAGCCGATTGGTTGGGTAATACTGCGTTCCAGCAGGTTTGAAGTAAATTCATTGCGTGCGAAAAGATGTTGCAGATATTGCTTGATGCCCTCGCCGGTATGTTGAATCAATGTGTCGCCGATTTGGTCGGCGGTTTCGGCGGCTTTGGCGGTGGTTTCGGTTAAAGAAGTAGACATAATCTTATGGGTTCGTCCATCGTTGGCAGGTGGAAAATGACATACTGCATCGGGCTGATAGGCAGTTTAAGTTTAGCCCGCATTATACCGCAAGCCAGCTATCCGAATAAAACCGCCACTTTATTCATTCACTTTATTACAGACACCAGAGTCAGAGGAAAAAATTTTTCGGATAAAATAAAAGCAGTTTAGTGGCAAGGCTTGATAAAAATTTGCCTTTTCGGGGAGTTGGAAGTAAAATTGTGTGTTTTCATTTTGCAACCTTGCTTTTCGCAACCGCATGGCGAAAGGCTGTTTTTAAAACCGTAAGGAGATAACATGCGTCATTACGAGATCGTGTTTATCGTTCACCCTGATCAAAGCGAGCAAGTGCCTGCTATGGTTGAACGCTACAAAACACTGGTTACCGAAAACAACGGTACCATCCACCGCTTGGAAGATTGGGGCCGCCGCCAATTGGCTTACCCGATCAACAAAATCCATAAAGCACACTATGTTCTGATGAACATCGAAACCACGCCGGCCGTTATCGAAGAATTGGAAACCGCTTTCCGCTTCAACGATGCCGTATTGCGTCACCTGACCATCCAAACCAAGCACGCGGTTACCGAAGCTTCTCCGATGATGAAAGACGAGAAATCGAAAAGCCTGATCGCCGGTCAGCAAGCCGCCGCTACGGAAGAAACAACTGCCGAAGCCTAATTGAACAATCAATTCTCCCTTACCGCAACGCTGGCGCAAACCGGCATATTGCGCTACACCCCCGCCGGAATCCCGGTGTTGGATGTGGTGCTCAAGCACGAATCTTGGCAGATGGAAAACGGCGAGAGCTGTTTGGTCAGATTCGAATTGCCTGCGAGGATCATCGGTAAGGAGGCTTCGCAATGGCAGCATCGGGAAAATACCTTGGTTGAGGTAAGCGGTTTTCTGGCACCGAAAAGCCAGCGCTACCCACGCCCGATACTGCGTATTCAGAACATTCAAGAATATAAAGGTTAAACGACATGGCTCGTCAATCATTCAAACGTAGAAAATTCTGCCGTTTTACGGCTGAAAAAATCCAAGAAGTGGATTACAAACAAGTAGATTTGCTGAAAGATTTCATCACTGAAAACGGCAAAATCATCCCGGCACGCATTACCGGTACCAAAGCGCATTACCAACGCCAATTGGCCGTTGCCGTAAAACGCGCCCGTTTCTTGGCTTTGCTGCCTTACACCGATCAACATAAATAATTCACGGAGATTCATACCATGCAAATTATTCTGTTAGAAAAAATCGGTGGCTTGGGCAATCTGGGCGACATCGTTACCGTGAAAAACGGTTATGCCCGCAATTTTCTGATTCCGACCGGTAAAGCCAAGCGTGCTACCGAAGCGAATAAAGCCGAATTCGAAGCACGCCGTGCCGAATTGGAGGCCAAACAGGCTGAAATTCTGGCCGATGCGCTGGCCCGCAAAGAAAAATTGGACGGCCAAACCGTTACCGTGGCACAAAAAGCCGGTGTGGACGGTCGTCTGTTCGGTTCCGTAACCAATGCCGACATCGCTGCCGCCATCGTGGCTGCCGGTGTAGAAGTCGTCAAATCTAATGTACGTCTGCCGGACGGTCCGTTCAAAGCAGTAGGTGAGTATGAAGTGGAAGTAGCACTGCATACCGATGCCGTGGCCAATATTACCGTAGCGGTGGTACCCGCTGCCGAGTAATCCTGCTATTTGGATACGTTAAAAAACCGCCGCTTTGATTGCGGCGGTTTTTGTATCTGAATAAAGAACGGTTGTATGCCTGTCTGAAAATATGCGGCAGAATAAAGTCGGGTTTTTCAGACAGGCATACAACCGTTGGGATAAAGAAACTGCGTTTGTAAAAGATATTTGTTACACTTGCGCCCAACGCGGTAGTGAGACCGCTTTACCAAACACCGAGGAAACATTATGAAAACACGTATGCTGATTATTGCAGCGGCTTTGATATTGGCCGCTTGTGCCGTTGAGCATGCTCAACAGCCGAAAGATACTGTAGGAACGCCGGTAGAACCGGTGGCTAAAGGCGGTATGCCGCACTTTAACCGCAGTGCCGCCGATAGCGTAGCCACTACTGGTTTTAACGCCAATCCGAATGTACAGGCTTTTATCGATTATCAGGTGAAGCACAACGGCTTCTCTAAAGAAGAATTACGCAGCTTCTTCGATAATGTGGCTTATAAAGGCAATATTATCAACATCATGGATAAGCCGGGCACTTCCAATCCTTGGTATAAGTTCCGTGAAGGCAATGCCGGAGCGGCCAAGATTGCAGGCGGCCAGCGTTTCTACCAGCAAAACCGCCAAGTGATTGACCAAGTGGCGCGCCAGTATGGCGTACCGGCCGAAATCATTGTAGCCATCATCGGTATTGAAACCAATTACGGCCGCAATACCGGCAGTTTCCGTGTGGCCGATGCGTTGGCTACGCTGGCTTTCGAATATCCGCGTCGCAGCGAATTTTTCCAAAAAGAATTGAATGATTTATTGTTGATGAGCCGTGAGGAGCGTGAAGACATATTCGACTTTACCGGCAGTTACGCCGGTGCGATGGGTATGCCGCAGTTTATGCCATCCAGTTATCGTAAGTGGGCTGTGGATTTTGACGGCGACGGCCATCGAGATATTTGGGGCAGTGTGCCTGATGTGGCGGCTTCGGTTGCCAATTACATGAAAGCGCACGGCTGGCAAAGCGGCGGAAAAGTAGTAGTGCCGGTATCTTTGAGCATTACGCCCGAGTTACAGGCGGTAATCGATGAAAAAACGGCATTGAAATATTCTGTTGGCCAGCTGCGCAAAATGGGCGTTACTCCGCTGGAGCCGGTGGCTGATCATGAGCGTGCGATTTTATATCGTTTGGAAACGATGCCGGGCACGTATGAATATTTTATCGGTTTGAATAATTTTTATGCTATTTGGCAATACAATCACAGCCGTATGTATGTAACCGCCGTGCGCGATATTGCCAACGGTGTGGGTACCGGACGCTGGTAAATAATCGGTAAATAATGAAAAAAACAGGCTTCAGCTTATTGCGCAAGCCTGTTTTATTTTGCCGGTTCGTTGTTTTGGAAAATCGGAGATGGTTTATGTTCAGCAAAACAAAACAGAAATATCGCAGTGCTTAACTTGGCCTTTTCAGCATGGTTTTGCCATCGGCAGCTTGGGTGAAACAATGCTAAAATAGCGCGTCGTGCCTTGCAATAAGCTTTCAGACAGGCATATTGCGACGGTACGCTGTTGATATCCTTATGAAGAAAATATATGACTTATCAAGTACTCGCCCGAAAATGGCGCCCAAAAACCTTTGCCGATCTGGTGGGGCAGGAACATGTGGTCAAAGCGCTGAAAAATGCGTTGGATAAAGGCCGCCTGCATCATGCTTATTTATTAACCGGCACCCGCGGAGTGGGTAAGACCACTATCGCGCGGATTTTGGCCAAAAGCCTGAACTGCGAGAATCCTCATAATGGTGAGCCTTGTGGCCAGTGTCGCAGTTGCAGCGAAATCGACAGCGGCCGTTTTGTCGATTTGTTGGAAATCGACGCCGCATCCAACACAGGTATCGATAATATCCGCGAAGTATTGGAAAACGCTCAATACGCGCCGACTGCGGGCAAATACAAAGTCTATATCATCGACGAGGTGCACATGCTCTCCAAGTCGGCCTTTAATGCCATGCTCAAAACGCTGGAAGAGCCGCCGGAGCATGTGAAATTTATTTTGGCGACGACTGACCCGCATAAAGTGCCGGTTACTGTGTTGAGCCGCTGCCTGCAATTTGTATTGCGCAATATGACCGCACAACAGGTGGCCGATCATCTGGCTTATGTATTGACTGCCGAGCAAGTGCCGTATGAGCCGCCCGCGCTGCAACTGCTTGGCCGTGCGGCGATGGGCTCGATGCGAGACGCCTTGAGTTTGTTGGATCAGGCGATTGCGATGGGTTCCGGTACGGTAAGCGAGCCGGACGTGCGCCACATGATAGGTGCGGTGGACAAACATTATTTGTATGAGCTGCTGCAAGGCATCGTTAATCAAGACGGCGAAGCGATGATGCGTACCGCGCAGGATATGGCCGCGCGGGCAGTGGGCTTTGATAATGCATTGAGCGAGTTGGCACTGCTGCTGCAAAAATTGGCGCTTTACCGCGCGGTACAGGGCGCCGTCGTACAGGATGATCCCGAGCACGATACCTTAATGCGGTTTAGCCAGTATCTGGGTGACGAACAAATCCAGCTGTATTATCAGTGCGCGGTACGCGGCCGTCAGGATTTAAGCTTGGCACCGGATGAATATGCAGGCTTTATCATGACTTTGCTGCGTATGCTGGCGTTTGCGCCGGTAGCCGCCAAAGGTCAGCCTATGGATGGTGTGATCGAAGGCACTCAATTACATAACCCCGAGCATCATGCCCGCAGCGAGCCGGTAACAAAGCCGGCGGCTTCGCTTGAAATTCAGATCAACCCACCGGCGCAGGCGGAGCCAGCAGGAGGAGAAATAGCAGATACGCCGCCGTGGGAAGAATTGGCTGAAAACAAGGCGGTAACGGCATCGGCAAGCCTTGAGCCGGAAGATAAACAACCGCTGCAAGAACCGCTTACAACAGCGGAGCAGCAAACCGAAGCGCCGCAAGACACATACAATGGAGTCAATGAGGCCAACTTAGCTGCAACCGAAGCTTTTGCATCCGCAGAAAATGCCAATGAAGCAGATGAGAAGTTGCCGCATACCGAAGATGTGGGCGTGGTATCGGCCCAATGGGAAGAGTATAGTGGTGAGCCTTTGTTCGAACAGCCGGCAGTTGAGACGTTGGACGGTTTTGTCGAACAGTTGCCGGATGAAGAAGATGGTGCTGAAGAGGGCGGGCAAGATCAGCCTCAGTTGCAGATGACCGGCTTTCCGAATGACGAAGATACAGAAGAGCCGGCGGTATTTGCCGATATGCCCGATTTGAATCAGGAAAACTGGCCGGTAATCTGCAAGCAACTGGCATCGCAATTGGGGTCGGCACAAATGCTGACGCTGCACACGGCTTGGGTAGCTTTTGATGAAGCGCAGAGCGAATTAACCGTATCAGTCAGCCCGCAAGCGGCAGGTACGGTAAAAAACCGCGAGAGCCTCGAGAAAATCCGTCAGGTATTGGCAGATGCTTATGTTTTGCCAGCGCTGAAACTGCAAAACCGGGCTTGGCAAGATGATGCAGGCTGGGAAACACCCGCGATGCGCCGCAGCCGTTTGCAGGAGGAAGGTAAGGCTAAAGCACAACAATTGATGGAAGCCGATGCTGCCTGCCGGCAATTAATGGAAGCGTTGGATTGCCGTGAATGGCGTAAGGGCACGGTGGATTTGCTGGAGAATTTGGATAAATAAACCGCATGGGATGGTGAAATAGATGTAGACAAGGCTTGCCGGGGTTCTGATTAATCGGTATACGGCGTATTCTAAAACAAGGGTATGCCTGTCTGAAAGCAATACAAAGCGGGATAAATCCGTTAGAATAGCGCTTTTTAAAATTTAGCCCAACGCCTGTTTTTCAGACAGGCATTGAAACAGGATAAGGAGCAGATTATGTTTGGAAAAGCCGGTTTGGGCGGTTTGATGCAGCAAGCCCAAAAAATGCAGGAAAATATGAAAAAGGCACAAGCCGAGCTGGCGCAAACCGAAGTTAGCGGTGAAGCCGGCAACGGTTTGGTTAAAGTGGTGATGACCTGCAATCATGTGGTAAAAAGCTTGGAAATCAGCCCTGATTTAATTGCCGAAGCGGCGGATGACAAAGAAATGCTGGAAGATTTGGTATTGGCCGCCATTAACGCCGCCAGCGATGCGGCAGAAGCGACTACCAACCAACGTATGGGTGCGTTTACCCAAGGATTGCCGCCCGGTTTTGGTGATTTCTTTAAATAATAATGGAATCTTGTTCAATCGAAAGCTTATGCAAATGACTGGATAAGGATTTTGATAACTCCCGCCCGAATTTGATCTCAAATCAATTTTTGGCGATAAAAAACCCGCAATTGCGGGTTTTTTATCGGATATTAACCTAAGGTCTGCCGACACAACGCAACGGCGTATTTTTAGTCAAGATTCCCTGTCTGCGGCATTAGGTAGCGTAGCGGACTTGCGAAGCTAAAATGCTTGCAAGGTGTTCAACCTTTTTGCACTTTTTGCCTTGCATACGCGGTTTTTGCCTCAAAAAACCGCTTCGCTGGTCAATTGTCTTAAGGTTCCTCTCCCAGTAGCTGTTCTCGGGTCAACAAGAACACGAAGCCGTCGCCGCCACTGGTTTCCAGCCAGACAAAAGGCAGTTCGGGATAAGCAAGTTCCAGTGCATCACGGTTGTGTCCGATTTCTACCAGCAGCACACCTTTGGGGTTTAAGTATTTGGCGGCATGAAGCAGAATCTGTCGGGTAGCGTCCAAACCGTCGAAGCCGCTGCCGAGCGCAAGCTCCGGCTCATGAAGGTATTCCGGCGGCAGTTCGGCCACCGATTCGGCGTCTACATAGGGCGGATTGGAAACGATTAAATCATAAGTGCCTTCCAGCCCTTCGAATAAATCGGTATGGATGAGATTTACCCGTTCTTCCAAACCATAGTTTTCCACATTGATGGCAGCCACTTCCAGTGCATCTAGGCTGATGTCTACCGCATCGATTTCGGCATCCGGATAGTGATAAGCCATTTGCACTGCCAGACAACCGCTGCCGGTGCACAAGTCTAATGCGCGGTGTACCAATTCGTCATATTCAATCCACGGGTGCAACCCTTCTCCCAATAACTCGTAAATAAACGAGCGGGGCACAATCACGCGCTCATCTACATAAAATTCAAAATCACCCTGCCACGCTTGCCCGGTTAAATAGGCGACCGGCAGCCGCTCGGTAACGCGGCGATGGATTTTTGCAAGTAAATCACGACGCTCTGCCGGTAACAATACGGCATCCAGATAAGGGTCGAGGCGGTCTAACGGCAAATTGAGGCTGTGCAAAATCAGATAGGCGGCTTCATCATGCGCATTGTCGCTGCCGTGGCCGAAAAACAGATCGGCACGGTTGAATTCGCTGACGGCAAAGCGCAAAACATCGCGTACGGTACGCAAATAGCTGGCGGCGGGAGAATGATACATGGGGCTCTTTCACGGTAATAAGAATAGAGATCATATATAGTCAATCGACTTACGACCACACTCGTTATGCTTGGGCTTAGCCTGGATATCTCCATTGCTATTTAAGCTTAAGATACTCGCGGTAAGCCCGGTTGCGACGGAATGGTTAACGTTGTGGTTTAACTATAGACTCTGTTCGACAGGAAGAATCCGGCGATTATACTATAAATAAAATGCCTGTCTGAAAGGCTTTCAGACAGGCATAGTTGCTACGATGCATTTAATTCAGGCCGGTGGCGGTTGCTTTGCATTTAGTACTGTCAACATTAGTGGCGCGGGTAGCTGTGCTGTCTGCGCAGATAAACGCGTTGGAGAACAGATCGACACGGGCGCCGAGTGTACGGCTGGAAGCATATTTCGAGCGCGGTGTTAAGGTGAGAACCGGCGCATCATCGCTACCGCCTACGCCGAGTTCATATTTTTCCGCTACATTTTTGCTCAAACTAATTTCGCTGGCGCCGGTTGCCGCAATTCTGGTCCGAATGCCGGATGCTGTAGACAAATCATGCGCGGGGTTGCGCAAACGCTCTTGAGTTAGGATGCTTTGTACTTTCAAAATTTCGGCTTTGGCTTCGGTGGCATCGCCGCGTTCGATGTAACGCTCGTAAGAAGGCAGGGCGATAACGGCCAAAATGGCAACGATGGCGACAACTATCATCATTTCAACCAGCGTAAAGCCGCGTTGGATAATAGGGATGTTTGATTTCATAAGTGTAACCACCTTACCTGACGGACTCTACATAAGACTGCACGGTTACCACGGTATTTTCATTCTGCCCCCAAGCGCGTGCGGTGACGCGGAACAGCAAGGTGTTACCGTTAAGACCACTGGTATTGTTTATGTATTCAATAATATAACGTGCATTTTTAGCTGCACCGGCGGTAGTGTAAGTACGTCCGTTATTTTCCAGACAGGATGCGTTATTACACAAGCGGGTCCAAGCATTGTCATTGGATCCACCTTCAATCGTTAGCGTGCCTTCATTGGTACCCACGGTAGTAGTGTTCTGACGGGCTTGGCTACATAAACCGTCGGTGCAATCGACGGTGAAGGTTGGGTTGGTAAAGGAAGCAATATCACTTTCCCCCTGGCGCAGTGCCGCCTCGGCAGTCGCCATTGCCATTTTCCGGTCGGCATCATTACTGCTGATACGCAATTCGGTATTATAGGTTTGGGTAGCGGCAACAGCCAAAAATGCGATGATGATCATCACGATCAATACGATAAAAAGTGAGAAGCCACGTTGCCCGTTGGGCAGAGCGTTCATTATTGGCTGATGCTGCGGTCTGCGCATAGGTTTCCTCCGCGAATGTTTGCGTTAATATTATAGATAAATACTTGGCCGGCACTGGCTGAAGCGTTGACTTTTTCGCGTGCATCAATGGTGTTGCCATTTAATTGCAAACGGATGGAAGCCAAAGGCCGGCTACGGTCGGTAGGTTGCAGGCTGCTGAAAAACGAGAAGGTTTCTTCTTGGGTGGAAGAGGCGACCGAGCTATCAATGGTAGGGCAGCCGTTTACATAACCGTATAAAACATTCATTGAGTTAATACCGCCGATCAACAGCTGGGGATCCGTCCAGCTGCCATTGGGTTGCAATTGGAAGCGGTATAAACCTTGTTCGCCACCGTTGGGCGTACCGACTACATACAGATTAACCACATAGCGCAAAACCATTACTTCGGCGAGTTTCTGGCTGCTGCTTAAAGTTAGGCCGCTAAAAGTGGCTGTACCGGAAGTAGTTGAAGTGGTGCCGGCATAAACCTGATCCAAAACATCGCAACTGCTAACGATTATTGGCGAACCATTGGACAATTCGCTGGTGTCGCTATCGGTATTGATGGAAACCGAATCGGTAGTCAGATTGCTTACGGTAGGCGAGCCGACGCCGTATTGGAAAATTATGGCTTCCGAATTGGGAGTGAAGTCGGAAATACCGGTTGTGCCGAAGTTGGCTTGGGCAACAGATTTCACGCCTTCTTCAAAGGTATTACTGCCGCTGCTAAAGCGTAGGGATAACGCCGGATTGGTAGCGGCGCTGGCAGGGGTGGTTTGGGTGATTGTGCCGCTGCTGTTATTGAGATTAAAACAGCCGAAGCTGCCGGCCATACGGGAGTCGCGGACAATCATATTGGCTGTATTGCGGATATCTTGCTGGATATTTAGCCTGCCGCCGGCAACGTCATTGACCTTGCGCGCGGCATAATAACCGGATCCTACTGCTACCAGCACAATCATGCTCAACAAGCTGGCCACTAAAAATTCGATAACCGAGAAACCTTGCGGTTTTTGTTGATAGGTCGAGTGGTAAAAACGTTTTTGGGAATGTGTGTTGCGTTTCATATCATTATTAATCCGTAATTCGCGCTTGATAGGTGTAAACCGCCCTGTCACCGTTCATTGTGATGCCGCTGGCGTTGTTGTTGTTTCCTTTATCGGTAGCAACCTGCCAGATAACCTTAACCATGGTAGTCGAGCCGTTGTTGTCGCAATTCCAAGCAATGTTCGTGCCGGTAGCAGTGGGTGCGGCGCCGCTAGAATCTACACAGATGGTTGAATTGATATGGGTGTTGGGCATTCTGCTAGTTAAGGCCTGTCTGAATTCATTAATCTGTGCGTCGGCCAGCGCTTGTTTGCTCATGGAGGTACTGCTTGCAGAAATGGTACCGCTGGAATTGTTTCTATTGATATAAGCGGCATAGCTTTTCTTGGTCCAGCCTGTTGATCCTGAAGTGTTATCCGCACTTAAAGTGGGATTGGCCAACATGCCTTCGATCAGGTTTTGGACTTCTTGGGAAACGATGGTTTGCTGTTCGGCTTCGCGTACGCCGGCTGCGGTGCGCAACTGGGTGGCGAGCAAAACCAATACGCCCAAGCCTAGAATCAGCATGGAAACCAGAACTTCGATGATGGTCATGCCGTGTTGTTGGGCGACGGGGAAATGGCGGGATGGGTGGGCAAAGGGTACCGCGCAATGTTTTTTTATTTTATTCATTATAAATACTCTGCATGGGGTTGAACATGTCGGAGAGGTTTAAGGTTTGGTTGAGGTGGAAGTAGCGTAAGCGCATTCGCCGCTGGTGCTTCTGACTTTGTCGCGTGCACAAGAAGTTACCCGGCCACTGTTGTCCAACAGTAGAACCACCGCACGCCGTGCTTTGGCATCGCCGCCGTTTTTATCGGTTAGCGTGATTTTGATTTTGCTGTCGGCGCGAGTGGTTGTGATGATGCCGTTACTGCTGGTGGCGCGATAGAATGATCCGTCCGGGCGAAAAGCCAAGGCGGTGGTATTGGTGTTGCGCAGTGAAAATTCGATGTTCGATTGGCCCGCTGTATTCAGAATAGCGGTGCGCAAGGGCAAATCTTTGCCTTCTTCGAATTTTTGATCGCCGTTGCGGTCGGCAAAGGCCGCGTAGCCTTCCGTATTTGAAGTAGAACAATAATTGTTGGATTTGCCGTTATTGGCGATGTCAACCGGGCAAACATAAACGGGAAGATTGAGGCGAACGGATTCCGCGCGCGCAAGCCGCAGTAAATTAATCAGTTGCTCGCTTTTGGCGGAGACGCGACGGTAAGCCAACCAGTCGCTCATGGTAGGATAGGCGATGGCGGCCATGATGCCGGCTATCGCGAGAACCAGCAATAGTTCGACCAATGTGAACCCTTGCGGTTTATGCGGTGGGAGAGACATGAGTAATACCTAACGTTTTGGAGGGCAATGTGATAAGTATGCGTCTGATGGTTAAATGCCTGTCTGAAAATACTGGGATTTGCAGCAGAACAAACTTCGGGGCAGTACTTATTCGTTATTAAATTTTTGCTATTGTAATCGATAGTGCTTTAGGGTAAGCGATTACAGCTGAATTTTTCCTATATTTACGATATTCGCATTAAGATTTGTCTTAATCTTCCATCATCATGCCGTCGGGGATGTAGGCGGCATTATCAAATTTGGTGAACTGGCCCATCCAGGTTAATACCACTTTTCCGGTGGGGCCGTTACGGTTTTTGCCGATGATACATTCTGCCATGCCTTTGAACGGGGATTCGGCATTGTAGTATTCGTCGCGGTACATAAACATAATCAGGTCGGCATCTTGTTCGATGGCGCCGGATTCGCGCAAATCGGACATCATCGGGCGTTTGTCGGTACGCGATTCGACGGTACGGCTCAATTGCGACAGCGCAATGATGGGTACTTGTAATTCTTTCGCCAAGCCTTTGAGCGAGCGGGAAATTTCGCCCAATTCGGAAGCTCGGTTGTCGCTACGGCCGGAGCCTGACATCAGTTGCAGGTAGTCGATGACGATCAGGCCGAGTTTGCCGCCGAATTGGCGGGCCAAACGGCGGGCGCGGGCGCGCAATTCCAATGAGGTAAGGCCGGGGGTTTCATCGATAAACATCGGCGCTTCGGAAAGTTTGTTTACTGCATCACTCAAACGGCCCCAGTGTTCGTCTTTCAGCAAGCCGGTTTTCAGTACGCTCTGGTCGAGGCGGCCGATGGAGCCCAGCATACGCATAACCAGTTGTGCACCGCCCATTTCCATGGAAAAAACGGCTACCGGCAATTTTCCTTCAACCGCCACATGTTCCGCAATATTGATGGAAAAAGCGGTTTTCCCCATCGACGGGCGGCCGGCGACGATAATCAAATCGCCCGGCTGCAGGCCGGAGGTTTTTTTGTCGAGATCGATAAAACCGGTGGCCACGCCGGTGACGCCATCGGGGTTGTCGCGTTGGTACAGCATATCGATGCGGTTGACTACTTCGCGCAATAAGTCGGGCATGTTCATAAAGCCTTGTTTGGCTTTGCTGGTACTCTCGGCGATTTGGAAAACTTTGTTTTCCGCTTCGTCGAGCAGTTGCGCCGCATCACGCCCTTGCGGGTTATAGGCGTTGCGGGCGATGTCGGTGCCTACTTGTGCGAGTTGGCGCATTATCGAGCGCTCGCGCACGATTTCGGCATAACGGCGGATGTTGGCGGCCGACGGGGTGTTTTGTGCGAGGGTAACCAGATAATTGAAACCGCCCGCGGCATCGAGCTCGTCTTTGCCGGCCAGCGCCTCTTGTACAGTGATGATGTCGGCAGGCCGGTTTTCGTTGATGAGGGAGGCGATGCTGCGGAAAATCAGCCGGTGTTCGTGGCGGTAGAAGTCTTCGCTGCCCAGTACGTCGGCGATTCTGTCCCATGCTTCGTTTTCAAGCAGCAGGCCGCCGAGAACCGATTGCTCGGCTTCCATTGAGTGCGGCGGCAGCGCCAGCGCGCTGGTTTCGGCATCTTCGGCGTAATCGGCAGGATCAATCATGGTGTGTGTTTCTTTCTTAAATTCGAATGCGCGAGTGCCGGAATGATGGGGCACAGGCGCTTATTATAACTTTTCGTTTGCTACTTATAAAATAAGTTTTATTGGTCTTTTGCGGCCAAACTAGGTAGAATCAAGGGCGCTGTATCAACAGCAATACACCACCATAACAGGAGTTGATTCATGGAACACAAATTACCCGAACTGCCGTATGCTCTGGATGCGCTGGAGCCGCACCTGTCTAAAGAAACGCTGGAATACCACTACGGCAAGCACCACCAAACCTACATCACCAATTTGAACAACCAAATTAAAGGCACCGAGTTTGAAAACGCTTCTTTGGAAGAGATTGTGAAAAAATCTTCCGGCGGTGTGTTTAATAACGCGGCGCAAACTTGGAACCACACTTTCTATTGGTTTGGCTTTACACCCAAAGGCCAAGGCAAGCCTTCCGGTGAGTTGGCTGCTGCAATTGATGCCAAATGGGGCAGCTTCGAAAAATTCCAGGAAGCATTCAACGCCTGCGCGGCCGGTACTTTCGGTTCGGGTTGGGCATGGTTGGTGAAAACGCCGTCCGGCGAATTGGATCTGGTGTCTACCTCTAACGCCGCTACCCCGCTGACCACCGACAACAAACCGCTGCTGACTTGCGACGTATGGGAACATGCTTACTATATCGATTACCGCAACAGCCGTCCGAACTACCTGAAAGGTTTCTGGGAAATCGTAAACTGGGACGAAGTGGCGAAACGCTTTGCCGCATAAGTTCGGTTAAACGCAATCCGGAATCCGGCATCCGCCCGAATTTGATTCGGGCGGATTTTTATGACTTGTTGATATCAAATGCCTGTCTGAAAACATTTCAGACAGGCATTTTTGCGATGCGTTTAATATTGGGTAGTTATTTTTTCAATGCAAGACATTTCGTTTAATCTCCATAGACTGAATGTAAAAACAAGTCGCTATTACGGTCGGTACACACTTTAAAATAAAGAAAATAAAAAAATTGATAACCGCATCTCTTTGAAAATCTTCTATATTTCTTGGGGTATTTGTTGCCTCAAATAGTGAAAAAAAACAAATATAAGCTAATATAAATATTAAAATGGCATAAGAAATAGCAGATATTTTATTTATACTGACACTTTTCCCTATATTATTTGAATAGAAATTTTTTTCAATTAATTGGCTAACATTATTAGGTAATCCACAAATAGCATACTTCAAAACTGAAAAGCAAAAAAACACAATTGAATAAAAGCTTAACATATCAAATAGCCATTTGTTTTGACTTGTCCCTCGTATTGTTTTTGAATATATAAAAATACCCTGATAACCTTCAGGAACAAAAAACAAGCTAATTAAAATAAGTAAAGGGAGAGCAAAATAAGTAGTTATAGGGAAAAAACTATATTTTTAAATATTAACAGCATAGCTTGGTTTGTATCTTTCATTACTATTAATAACCTCCAAACAATAGGGGCTGACTAGATTATCCCTAAATATCACACCAAATATGCAGAATTTTAACCGCTTTTTTGGTGTACCAAAGTGAAAATGAAATTCACATTCTTTCAAGAATATAAATAATCATATTTATTCATACATTTCATTGTTATCTTTTTTTGTTAAAAATACATAAAAATCAATGTCACAGCCAAAATTTAAAATAAATAAGATTTTAGATAATGAGATTTATTTTTTTACCACATCCTCACATCATCTACCGATAGATGTTATAGAGTTGTATGTTCTTTATTTGTTATGTCCATAAAGAGCATTGTTTTTATTGGTCTTGGGTAGGTAATCTTGTTTTTCTTGATAAAGGCCAACGCAAAATAGTGTGAAACAAAACAAAATTTAAAATATTTTCTGCATTAATATCAGTAACTTAAATATAAATTAAATAAATTTGATTCCTAATTAAATTGAAGATTCAAGAAAATATTGATTCAGTCTAAACTTGTTCAAAGAAGCAGCAACACTATAAATTATTATATTAAAGTTTAAGAAATAAACTATTGAAATGGGTGGATGTTTTGATTTTTGTTCAACACTAAATTGACGATTATCATTGGAATGATTTTGGAGATAATGATTGATAAACTGTTGTAGGAATTCGCCGGCTTGTTCGCTACAGATTGAGAAAAATAAGCTTGCAAAACCTCAATAGGCCACTACAAATTCAGCCTGTACCAAGCCCGCCAAATCCAGCGCCAGCCGGTCGCCGGTGTGCAATTCACCTACGCCGGAAGGTGTGCCGGTGAACACCACATCGCCTTGCTTCAGGCCGTAGCTTTCCGCTAGCTCACGCAAAATGGCGGCAATCGGGTAAATCATCATCGAAGTTTGGCCGCGTTGGCGGATTTCGCCGTTGATTTGGAAGGTAAATACGCAATCCTGCGGCTGGGTTAATTTATCCGCCGCGATAAAGCCGGAAAGACAGGCCGCGCCGCGGAAGCCTTTGGCTTTGGTCCACGGCAGGCCTTTTTCTTTCAGACGGCTTTGTATGTCGCGGGCGGTTAAGTCTAGGCCGATGCCATAGCCGGCGATGATGCCGCTTATATCATCGCCATTTAAGCCGTCGCAATCTTTGCCGATTAACAGCACGAGCTCGCATTCGTAATGTACCGATTGACTGTACGCAGGCAGCTTGATGCTTGCACCGTTGTTGAGAATGCTGTTGTTCGGCTTCATAAATACCACCGGCTCGGTGGGTGTTTCGTTTTGCAGTTCGGCAATGTGGTCGACATAATTGCGGCCGATGCAGTAAATATTGTTTACGCGCACGGTTTGGTTTTCGAAGTTTACTTGGGTCATGGTGGCTCCTGTTGGGAACGGAATCGGGTAAAGCAATGCCTGTCTGAAAATATAATAAAAGGTTTTTATATTTTCAGACAGGCATTTGTGGCGTAAAAGGCAACGTTTTTATGCTTTTAACGCAGCCAGTACTTTTGCCGCCACTTCGTTGAACGCCACGCTTTGGGCTTCGCTGTCGGTACGGCGGGCGTATTCTACCGTGCCTTCTTTCAAGCCTCGGTCGCCGATAACGATGCGGTGCGGGATGCCCAGCAATTCGGAATCATTCAGCAACACGCCGGCGCGCTCGTCGCGGTCGTCCAGCAAGGCATCAACACCTTGTGCCATAAGCTCGGCGTAAATCCGATCGGCTGCTTCGCGCACGGCATCGGATTTTTTATAGTTCATCGGCACAATCACCACTTGGAACGGCGCCATGGCTTCGGTCCAGATAATGCCGCGCTCGTCGTGGTTCTGTTCGATGGAGGCGGCGACAATGCGGGTGATGCCGATGCCGTAGCAGCCCATTTCCATGATTTGCGCTTTGCCGTTGTTGTCCAAAAAGCTGGCGTTCATGATTTCTGAATATTTATCGCGCAATTGGAATACATGGCCGACTTCGATGCCGCGCGCCAGTTTCAGCGTACCTTGGCCGTCGGGGCTGGGATCGCCTTCCACGACATTGCGCAAGTCGACAAATTCCGGCTCGGGGCAGTCGCGGCCGAAGTTAAAGCCGGTGTAGTGGTAGTCGTCTTCGTTGGCGCCGATGACGGTATCGGCCAGTTTTTCGGTAGCGTAGTCGGCATAGACTTTGCCTTGGAAGCCTACCGGGCCCAAGGAGCCGCCGTTGGCACCGAATTTTTCTTGAATCAGAGCAGGGGCGGCCATGGTGAGCGGGGATTTGATGCCGGGCAGTTTTTCGGCTTTGATGTCGTTGAAATCGTGATCGCCGCGCAACAGCAGCAATACGATTTCGCCTTCTTCTTCGCCTTCGACCACGATGGATTTCAGTGTACGCTCAATCGGGATGTTCAAAAACTCCACCAAAGCAGCAATGGTTTTTACTGCGGGCGTGTGCACTTTGGTCAGCGTTTCGCTTGCCGGTGCGCGTTCGCCTTGCTGGGGCAGGGTGGCGGCCAATTCCACGTTGGCGGCGAATGAGGAAGCGTCGCTGTAGGCGATGACGTCTTCACCGCTGTCGGCCAGTACTTGGAATTCATGCGAGCCGGTGCCGCCGATGCTGCCGGTGTCGGCCGCTACCGGGCGGTAGTTCAGGCCCAGGCGGTCGAATACGCGGCAATAGGCATCGTACATATCGCGGTAGGTTTGTTCCAACGATTCATAATCGGCGTGGAAAGAATAGGCATCTTTCATTACAAATTCGCGGGCGCGCATCACGCCGAAACGCGGGCGTACTTCATCACGGAATTTGGTTTGGATGTGATAGAAGTTTTTCGGTAACTGTTTGTAGCTCGTGATTTCTTTGCGCACGATGTCGGTAATCACCTCTTCGCAGGTGGGGCCCATGCAGAAATCGCGCTCGTGGCGGTCTTTGATGCGCAGCAATTCTTTGCCGTAAAACTCCCAGCGGCCGGATTCCTGCCACAATTCGGCAGGCTGGATTACCGGCATCAGCAATTCCACACTACCGGCTTTGTTCATCTCTTCGCGCACGATGTTTTCCACTTTGCGCAAAACGCGCAAGCCCATCGGCATCCAAGTATACAGGCCGGAAGCCACCGGTTTGATCAAGCCGGCGCGTATCATTAATTGGTGGCTGGGCAGGGTGGCTTCGGCCGGGGCTTCTTTTAAGGTGGAGATGAAAAAATGGCTGGCTTTCATAATGATTTCGTCGATTAATAGAAATAGTGGGTTGGAAAAGATGCGGTATTGTACCGTGAAACGATGGGCTCGGGCAGCTATCTGCCTGTTCTTTATATCCATGACCAGTGTCGAACGAATACCGAAGCAGGTAAAAATATTCAGACAGGCATCGTTTGGCAGAAAATACTGCCTGAATTTATTATCAGAAAATTAAATGATGCACATGAAGACGTTGCGTTTTACCGCAGGTTTGTCAAGCAGATATTTTCCCTTTTAAATCAATGTTTGTATTTTAAGTATTTGTTTTTAATAATATAAATTATTGCTTACTTTTTGAGCAGCAACGGAGCGGCGCTTGCTTTGGCTGGCATTTTTACATTTATACTCGTGTTATGCACAAAGTTATCCACAGATAATGTGTATGCTTTTTTAACGCCTTTATGCGGGAGCGGAAAAAGTTGGTTACGGCATTATTGCACTGCCCTTCAGGTTTTTTGCAAAGTCCCCGGCCTTATGAATAGGCGGCGGATAAAATCTAAGGTAATATACAGCATATTTTCCTATTGATTTCAGACAGGCATTTATCCTTTGCGGAATGCCTGTCTGAAACCGTTTAAACCATTTAAACCATTTGACGAAACCACCATGAAAACTGCCGAATTACGCCAAAAATTTCTACAATTCTTTGAATCCAAAGGACACCAAATCGTCCGCTCTTCTTCGCTGGTGCCGCACGACGACCCGACGCTGCTGTTCACCAACGCCGGCATGAACCAATTTAAAGACGTGTTCCTCGGCTTCGACAAACGCCCCTACACCCGCGCCACCACCGCACAAAAATGCGTGCGCGCCGGCGGCAAACACAACGACCTTGAAAACGTCGGCTATACCGCCCGCCACCACACTTTCTTTGAAATGATGGGCAACTTCTCGTTCGGCGACTATTTCAAACACGACGCCATCAAATTCGCCTGGGAATTCCTCACCAGCCCCGAATGGCTGAACCTGCCCAAAGAAAAACTGTTGGCCACCGTTTATGCCGAAGACGATGAAGCCTACAACATCTGGCTCAACGAAATCGGCCTGCCCGCCGAAAAAATCATCCGCATCGGCGACAACAAAGGCGGCCGCTACGCCTCCGACAACTTCTGGCAGATGGGCGACACCGGCCCCTGCGGCCCCTGCACCGAGATTTTCTACGACCACGGCGAGCATATCTGGGGCGGCCCACCCGGAAGCGCCGAAGAAGACGGCGACCGCTTTATCGAAATCTGGAACAATGTATTCATGCAGTTCAACCGTGACGAAGCGGGCAATATGAACCCGCTGCCCAAACCCTCGGTGGATACCGGCATGGGCTTGGAGCGCATGGCCGCCGTGATGCAGCATGTGAACAGCAACTACGAAATCGATCTGTTTGAAAACCTGCTCAAAGCCGCCGCCCGCGAAACCGGCGTGGCATTCAGCATGGATATTCCCAGCCTGAAAGTGATTGCCGACCACATCCGCGCCTGCTCCTTCCTGATTGCCGACGGCGTGATGCCGGGTAACGAAGGACGTGGTTATGTGTTGCGCCGTATCATCCGCCGCGCCGTGCGCCACGGTTACAAACTCGGCCAGAAAAATGCCTTCTTCTACAAACTGGTGCCCGATTTGGTGAAAGAAATGGGCGGCGCTTATCCCGAGTTGAAAGAAAAGCAAACCCAGATTATGGAAGCGCTGCGCGGCGAAGAAGCACGCTTCGGCGAAACCTTGGAAAAAGGTATGGGGCTGTTTAACCAAGTATGGCGCGGCATGCAGTTCCTCAAACTCGAAAGCCTGCTGCCTGTGGACGGCGTAGGCGAACCCTTGAAGCTGAAAACCGCCGACGGTATCGAGTTTACTGTTGCCTCGCGCCAAAACGCCGACCAAAAAATGATTGTGGTGCGCAAACAAAAAGCAGGCCGTCTGAACGAAAGCGAAAGCTTCGGCTTGGCGCAAGTGCTGGAAAAAAGCGAAACCGCGCCCGAAGACCGCCCGTTTGCCGAAGCGCTGGAAGCGTATGTGAACGAAAACATCGCCAACAGCAAAATGATTCTTTCCGGCGAGCATATTTTCAAACTCTACGACACCTACGGCTTCCCCTACGACCTGACCGCCGACATGGCGCGTGAATTGGGCATCGAGCTTGACGAAGAAGGCTTCAACCGCGAAATGGAAGCCCAGCGCGCCCGCGCCCGCGCCGCACAAAACTTCAAAGCCGACACCCAACTGGCCTACGAAGGGCAGGACACCGAATTCACCGGCTACATCGAACGCCAAACCGAAGCCAAAATCCTCGCCCTCTATAAAGGCAGCGAGCCGGTAGAAGAATTGGCCGAAGGCGACAGCGGCGCCGTGGTGCTCGACCGCACCCCGTTCTACGCCGAAAGCGGCGGCCAAATCGGAGACGTCGGCTATATTTTTGCCGGCGGCAACCGTTTCGAAGTGCGCGACACGCAAAAAATCAAAGCCGCCGTACACGGCCAGTTCGGCATCGTGGTTTCAGGCCGTCTGAAAGTGGGCGACAGCATCACCGCCGAAATCGACAACGACATCCGCAACGCCAATATGCGCAACCACAGCGCCACCCACCTGATGCACCAAGCCCTGCGCGACGTGCTCGGCAGCCACGTCGAACAAAAAGGCTCGCTGGTAACCGCCGAAGTCACCCGCTTCGACATTTCCCACCCGCAAGCCGTGAGTGCCGAAGAAATCGCCGAAGTCGAGCGCCGCGTGAACGCCGCCATTCTCGCCAACGTCGAAGTGAAAGCCGCGTTGATGAGCATGGAAGACGCACAAAAAACCGGCGCCATGATGCTGTTTGGCGAAAAATACGGCGACGAAGTGCGCGTGTTGCAGATGGGCGACTTTTCCACCGAATTGTGCGGCGGCACCCACGTTTCCCGCACCGGCGACATCGGTCTCTTCAAAATCATCAGCGAAGGCGGCATCGCCGCCGGTATCCGCCGCATCGAAGCCATTACCGGCCTGAACGCCCTCAAATGGGCGCAAGGCCAAGAGCGCTTGGTGCGCGACATCATCGGCGAAGTGAAAGCGCAAACCGAAAAAGACGTGTTGGCCAAAATCCAAGCCCATGCCGCGCAAAGCAAAGCATTGGAAAAAGAATTGGCCAAAGCCAAAGCCGAACTGGCGGTACACGCCGGCGCCAAACTGCTGGACAACGCAAAAGATTTAGGCGCGGCCAAACTGGTGGTTGCCCAAATCGACGCCGAAGCAGGCGCCCTGCGCGACATCGTTACCGACCTTACCGGCAAATCCGACAACGCCGTGATTCTGCTGGCAGCGGTAAACGACGGCAAAGCATCGCTGTGCGCGGGGGTGTCCAAGCCGTTGACCGCCAAAGTGAAAGCCGGCGATCTGGTGAAATTTGTTGCCGAACAAATCGGCGGCAAAGGCGGCGGCCGGCCGGATTTGGCACAGGCCGGCGGAACCGAAGTGGATAAACTGCCCGAAGCGCTAAACAGCGTGGCAGATTGGGTCAGCGGCAAGCTGGCTTGATTGGGTGATTGAAAATAGGCCTGTCTGAAACGGTTTCAGACAGGCCTATGAGTTTATTTATAGTCGATTCAAATAAAATGTCCGATATAGCGTGGACGTTTTCGTCCGCTTTTTATGTATGATTCTGGATATTTTGCGGACGAGGACGTCCGCGCTCCAATCTCGGAGTTTTATTTTAAATCTACTATAAATAATGGAATTTTTATAGTATTAATCCGCTATAGCGAATCGATTGAAGAGAAAGTATAGTTGGTTAGCGGATTAACTTAACTTTCGCTACGGCGTTGCTGCGCCTTGCCGTACTACTTGTACTGTCTGCGGCTTGCTGCCTTGTATCGAAAATTAATTAAATCCGCTATATTAAGCCATTGGTTTCTCTGTAGATTAAAATTTCTGTTTGAAAATAAACTTGCGAGGTTTAGCAAAGCTAAAACTTTTCAGACAGGCATTTTTCATTAAGAGTAAACCTGAGCGAAAACTTTTTTGTCACTCAGACGGCAGACCCTTGAGTGGCAATAAATTTTGGGATGTCCGAACCAGGCCGGCGAGTATGGAGGACAGATTTAAAAACGGCTTTGCAAAAAGCTTTCGGGTGGTGTCGGCTAACGCTTCTCGTCGTTTTCGTTATCATCATCCCGATCGTCGTCGTTTTTATCATCTTCATCGTTCTGTTTATCGTTGCCGCGATCGTTATCGTCGTCATCGCGATCGTTGCCGTTCCTGTTGTTGCTTCTATTATCTTCGTCTCGATTGTTGCCGTTCCTGCTGTCGTTCCGGTTATCGTCGCCGCGGTCGCTATTCCGGTTGTTGTCGCGCTTATCATCATCGCGCTCGTCGTTATCGCGGTTGTCGGTTTGTTCGTATTGCGAATCGCTGTCGCGCTCGTTTTCGCTCTCGCCGCAAGCGCTGAGGCTGAATAGGGCGGCAAGGCTGAGTAGCCAGAATTTTTTGCTTGATTTCATTTTGCTTCTTTCTATTAATGATGAACGTTGTTTCGTTGTGATAAAAACGGCTTGGAAAAGTTCTTGCTTTACAAAACACTTCGCAAGCCTGTGGGCGACACATCCTAAATTTGATAAGGGCATCATAGCTTGAATTTCACATATTTTCGATATATAGCGGATTTAATTAATTTTCGATACAAGGCAGCAAGCCGCAGACAGTACAAGTAGTACGGCAAGGCGCAGCAACGCCGTAACGAAAGTTAAGTTAATCCGCTATAGCAGATTTAATTAATTTTCGATACAAGGCAGCAAGCCGCAGACAGTACAAATAGTACGACAAGGCGCAGCAACGCCGTAGCGAAAGTTAAGTTAATCTGCTATATAAGGTAAAACCGTTGTGTCAACAGCCCTTAGACTGTGCATTCGTATTGCGAAATCGTTTTCCAAAGAAATGCCTGTCTGAAAAATATTTTTTCAGACAGGCATAGTTTTGATTTTCTAATCTACCTTATTGAAATTAATGTTCATTAAAGCTAGGGTCTATTGTCAACAGACCCTAGGGTCTGTCGACAATTAACGCAACGGCGGTGTTTTTGGCCAAAAAAACCCGTCTGCGGCGTTAAAAATGCTCGCAAGGTGTTCAACCTTGCTGTGCTTTTTGCCTTGCATACGCGGTTTTTGCCCTTGAATTGACAATCTAAGTGCAACAAATGCGAAGAGGTGCCCATAAAGCAGT
>NZ_JAUNHL010000010.1 GCF_030523955.1 Neisseria sp. | reverse complement strand
TTCACCCGAGCTTAATCCGATTGAAAAGGTATGGGCGAATATTAAAAAGCATTTGTGGAAAGTTTTACCTGCCGTGGGAGATTTTATGACTGCACTGCTACGGAGCTCTTATTTTAATTGACTATATTTTGGATAATGCCTGTCTGAAAGAAAAAACGGTAGGGATGGGGATATAAAAATGCCTGTCTGAAATATTTTTTCAGACAGGCATTTGTTGAAACGAGAGCGTTTATTTCTTATCCAGCACTTCGCCTTGCAGGCGTTGGTTTTCAATGGTTTTGTTGATATACCACTGTTGCGCGATGCTCAGCAGGTTGTTGACCACATAATACAGCACCAAACCGGCCGGGAAGAAGAAGAACATGGCGGAGAATACCAGCGGCATGATTTTCATCATTTTGGCTTGAATCGGATCGGTAGGCGGTGGGTTCAGGGTAGTTTGGAACCACATGGTGGCGGCCATCAGGATGGGTAGGATAAACCAAGGATCGGGTCGGCTCAAATCGTGTACCCACAAAATCCACGGGGCCTGGCGCAGCTCTACCGAGCTGAAGATTGCCCAATAGAGACCGATGAACACCGGGATTTGCAGCAACATGGGCAAACAGCCGCCCAAGGGGTTGATTTTTTCATCACGGTACATCTGCATCATGGCGGTTTGCAATGCCATACGGTCGTCGCCGTGCTGTTTCTTCAGTGCTTCCAATTTGGGCGCGACGGCACGCATTTTGGCCATGGATTTATAAGAAGCATTGGTCAGCGGGTAGAGAACGGCTTTTACAATGATGGTGAGCAATACAATCGCCCAACCCCAGTTGCCGACAAACCCGTGCAGTTTTTCCATCAGCCAGAAGAGGGCGGTAGCGGGGTAATAGATACGGCCGTAATCTTTAATCAGCTCCAGATTGTCGGCAATGTTGCGGATGCTGTCGGTGCTTTGCGGACCGGCATAGAGGTTGATTTGGGTACTTTGCTTGGTACCGTTTTGGATTTCAGGCAGGGCGACGCGGGTGCCGGCGCTGTAGAGATTGTCTTCGCGGCGTTTTACTTCAATTTGGCAGCTGGTATTGCCGCAGACGCTTTGGCCATTTTTGGGCTGCAAAATCCAGGTCGACATAAAGTAGTGTTGGGTCATACCCACCCAACCGGTATTGGTTTTGCGTTCGTATTCGGTTTGGTCGCGGCCGGTTTCGGCATCTTTATCCAGCTCGGAGAAATCCACTTTTTGGAACTCGCCGGCAGGGGTATAGACTACCGGACCGGTGTAGCTATACATAAAAAAGCCTTCGCCTTCAGGCTTGTTGTGGTCGCGTACCATGCGGTAAGCGGCATCCAGTTTTACCGGTTGGCCGCTTTGATTGGTAACGTCGAAACGCACGTTAATCAGATAGCTGTTTTTGGTGAAAGTATAGATTTTGTCGATTTGCAGACCATTGGCGGCGGGTGCGCTCAGGCGGACTTCCAATTTGTCGCCGTTTAAGGTGTATTCTTTTTGGGCTGCCGTATAGCTGAGGTTTTTAGTCAGGCTCTGGCCGCGATCATCCAATAAATCGGCTTGGGCAATATAAGTATGCGCTTTTTGATCATCGAGCAAGACGAAGTTTTTGTTTTCATCGGTAGCCGCGTTATATTTCAACAAGGTCAGGTGGCGCAAATCACCGGTTTTTTCGTCAATTACGGCTTGAACGGTATCGGTGGTTACTTTCACCGGAACCGTAGCGGTGAGCGCCGAATCAGCAGCGACGGCTTTTTGCTGTTGCTGGCTCTGTTGTGCAGCGGGCTGCGGTTTCGGAGAGGGGAAAATCTGTTCCCAACCGATAAAAATCAGCAGCGTTACGATGCAAAATGTAATCAGGCCTTTAGAGTCCATTTTTGTGTATTCCTAAAAAATGTAGTATTTGGCAAACGCGTAAGGATAACAGATATATAAACGGCTTGCTTGACAGTTTTTCAGACAGGCATTGATGGCTGGTTTTAAGGTACGGGATCATGGCCGTGCCCGCCCCAGGGATGGCAGCGGATGATGCGTTTGAAGGCCAGCCAGCCGCCTTTGATTGCGCCGTATTTGCTCACCGCTTCCAAAGCATATTGCGAGCAGGTAGGGGTATAGCGGCAGCGCGGGGGAATCAGCGGGCTGATAGCATAGCGGTAAAACTGAATCAAACCCAATATCAGCTTGGCGAACATGATGTTTACGGTTTTTTTAGTAACAGTTGCGCCAGTTGGCGGCGTATTTCCGGTGCATCGGCACGTTCGAAGCGGCGTTTGACCCGTACGATAAAGTCTTGCGCAGGCATGTCTGCTTTGTGGCAACGAAACCATTCGCGAATCACGCGCTTCATATAATTGCGCTTGTTGGCGCGTTTTGCCGTTTTTTTGCCTACCACCAAGCCCAGGCGCGGATGGCCAAGCGGGTTGCTACGGGAGTATAGCACCTGAAGAAAAGTACTTTGCCGCTGTTTTCTTAAAGCAAAAACGGAAGAAAAATCTTCCGTTTTTAATAGGCGGTACTGCTTGCTAAAGCGGTTATCCAAGAGACACCGACTTATACGGCCAAGCGTTTGCGGCCTTTGGCGCGACGGGCAGCCAATACGGCGCGACCGCCACGGGTTTTAGAGCGAACCAGGAAACCGTGGGTGCGTTTGCGTTTGGTTACCGAGGGTTGGAAAGTGCGTTTCATGATGATTCCTAAAAAATAGTCAGAATTTCAAACGGGTAATTACAACTCAATTTCATGGTTTTGTCAATGCTTACCTGTGTTTCTACTGAATATGGTGGATGGTTTTTTCCAAGCGGGCAACATAATTTATTTGTAGACTCCGATATATTTCTTCCAACTCTCGGGCATTGCTTTTCTTGTCGGCGGCACTGATGCAGTGGCTGTTGAAATTCGGTATAATCGGAAAATCTTTGCTGAACGGTTTTTTGATAAAGAAAAAACCGTATCTACTGCATTGATTTTATTTTAATTTAGGCTTTGCCGACCGGATTTTCCTGAATATGACACTCGCTGAATTTTGGCCTTTATGCCTGCGCCGTTTGCAGGCCGAGCTCACGCCGCAACAGTTTGATACCTGGATTGCGCCCTTAACAGTGGGCGAGGAAAACGGTGTGTGGGTGGTTTACGGTAAAAATCAGTTTGCCAGCAATATGCTGAAAACCCAGTTTGCATCAGTCATTGATGCGGTGCGTGCCGAATTGGTGCCGCAGCAAGCGCCTTTTTTGTTTAAAACCGGCAAGGGCGTGCATTATCCGCTTCAGCAACAGGTAGATGAAGCCAATCTATCAGCCGTTACAGTATCTGTGTCCGAACCGGAGAGAGGCCTGTCTGAAAAGAAACAGGAAGCTGAAGCGGCGGCTGTACGCCAAAGTGCTACGGATATTTTGGCAGAACGGATGAAGTCGCTAATGGCCAAAGGAAAAGAGGCCGATAGCGGTAAAACAGCGGCGAAAAGCAAAAAAAAGGAAGCGGCTGCCGAAGAGACGCGTGCGCGTGAAGAGCAGCATTACGCGCAAACCAATTTGTCGCCCGACTATACTTTCGAAACGCTGGTAGAGGGCAAGGGCAACCGCATTGCGGCGGCGGCGGCACAGTCTATCGCCGAAAACCCGGGGCAGGGCTATAATCCCTTCTTCTTATATGGCAGCACCGGCTTGGGTAAAACCCATTTGATTCAGGCCATCGGCAATCAGTTGCTGAAAAACAACCCCGAGGCCAAAGTGCGCTACATGCATTCTGACGATTATATCCGCAGCTTTATGAGCGCGGTGCGCACCAATAGTTACGATGTATTCAAACAGCAGTATAAGCAATACGATTTGCTGATTATCGATGACATTCAGTTCATCAAAGGCAAAGACCGCACCATGGAAGAGTTTTTTTATCTGTATAACCACTTCCATAACGAGAAAAAACAGCTGATTCTGACCTGCGATGTGTTGCCGACCAAAATCGAAGACATGGATGACCGCCTAAAATCGCGTTTTTCTTGGGGCTTGACCTTAGAACTGGAGCCGCCCGAGCTGGAAATGCGGGTAGCGATTTTGCAGAAAAAAGCCGAGATTGCCGGCGTGAGTTTGGATGAACAGGCGGCGTTTTTCATTGCCAAGCATATACGTTCCAATGTGCGCGAGCTGGAAGGTGCGTTTAAAAGAGTGGAGGCGCGCAGCCGCTTTCTGAAAAAGCCGATTGATATCGATTTGGCGGCTGACGCTTTACAGGATATCGTTGCGCATGCGCATAAAGTGATTACCGCCGATCTGATTATGGATCAGGTGGCGAAATATTATCGTATTAAAATCAGCGATATACTGGGATCTAAGCGAACGCGCAATATTGCGCGGCCGCGCCAAGTGGCGATGAGCCTAACCAAAGAATTAACCAATTTAAGCCTGCCGGCCATCGGTGATGCCTTCGGCGGGCGAGATCACACCACAGTGATGCACGGGGTAAAAAACGTGGCCAAGCTGCGCGTTGAAGACCCGGAGATCGCACAAGATTATGAAAAACTGTTGATTTTGATTCAAAATTAATTAGCCAAGAGGGTTAAACATGTTGATTTTACAAGCCGAACGAGATGCTTTGCTCAAGCCTTTGCAAGCGGTTACCGGTATTGTGGAACGGCGCCATACGTTGCCGATTCTCTCCAATGTACTGCTCGAAAACGTGCATGGACAAACCAATATTTTGGCTACCGATTTGGAAATCCAAATCAATACGGCAGGCCCGGTGAGTGATGCCGGTGATTTCCGCATCACCACCAATGCCAAAAAATTGCAAGACATTCTGCGCGCATTGCCGGAAGGTTCGCTGGTGGCGCTGGATTGGGCGCAAAACCGCTTGACCTTAAAAGCAGGCAAGTCGCGCTTTAATCTGCAAACATTGCCGGCAGAAGATTTTCCGTTGATGAGCGTGGGCGAGGAGGTCGGCCAAGCCTTTTCGTTGCCGCAAGAGGCTTTGAAGAATATGTTGTCGCAAGTGCAATACAGCATGGCGGTGCAGGATATCCGCTATTATCTGAACGGCATGCTGATGCAGACCGAAGGCGACCAGTTGCGCCTGGTCGCTACCGACGGCCACCGCTTGGCTTATTCCGGTACCACCATCGATGCAGATTTGCCCAAGGCGGAGGTGATTTTGCCGCGTAAAACCGTATTGGAACTCTTTAAACTACTGAATCATCCGAGCGAGCCGGTTACCGTGGAATTGCTGGAGAACCAGGTACGTTTCCGCTGCAATGAAACGGTGATTGTCAGCAAGGTGGTGGACGGCAAATTCCCTGATTTCAACCGCGTGATTCCGTTGGATAACGATAAGATTTTCTTGGTAGGCCGTACACAGTTGCTAAGCGCCTTGGAGCGTGCTTCGATTCTGGCCAATGAAAAATTCCGCGGCGCACGCCTGAATCTGAAGCCGGGTGTGCTGAGCGTAGTGTGTAGCAACAACGAGCAGGAAGAGGCACGCGAAGAGTTGGAAATCGCTTATCAGGGCGGCGAATTGGAAGTGGGCTTCAACATCGGCTACCTGATGGACGTATTGCGTAACGTGCATGTCGAAGATATGCAGCTGGCCTTTGGCGATGCCAACCGTTCGACGCTGTTTACCATTCCGAATAATCCGAATTTCAAATACATTGTGATGCCGATGCGGATTTAAAATGGAAAGTGAATGTATAGCGGATGAACACGTTTTCGATATACGGCAGCAACGCCGTAGCGAAAGTTAAGTGAATTGGTTATATTATTCAACATACCATTAAATGCCTGTCTGAAAACAAGCTTGCGCGTTTGGGCGAAGCTGAAAGTTTTCAGACAGGCATTTTTATATGGTGGTATCTTGGGCGGAAACTTGTTTTGTTACGAGTCAGCAATGCCGTGCTACGGATATTTTTTCGCCGGCTTGCAGCCCTTTTCCGTTATGCGAGGTTGCTTTTAACTGCCTGCTACGGTCATTTCCGCTATCAACAGCGAGCCGACTTTATTACTGCTGCGGCGCAGTGCGTCATCGGCGACGCCGACGATGTTGAGCAACATATCCTGCAGACGCGAGGCGATGGTGATTTCCTCCACCGGATATTGGATTACGCCGTTTTCCACCCAAAAGCCCGCTGCACCACGCGAGTAATCGCCGGTCAGCATGTTCACCCCTTGTCCCATCAGCTCGGTTACCAACAAGCCGCTGCCCATTTGTTTGAGCAAATCGGTTTGTGCGGGGCAGGTGGCGTTTAGCAGCAGGTTGTGCGCACCGCCGGCGTTAGCGGTGGTTTGCATTCCCAGTTTGCGGGCGCTGTAACTCGACAAGAAATAACCTTGTACGGTGCCGTTTTCAATTACAAAACGTGGTGCAGTGGCCACGCCTTCGGCATCAAACCAAGTACTGCCCCAAGCGCGCGGGATATGCGGCTCTTCGCGCAGGCTGAGAAAATCCGGCAAGATCTGTTTGCCCAAACTATCGAGCAGAAAACTGTTCTGGCGGTACAAAGCCGCGCCGGATAAGCCGCCGACCACATGGCCGATCAGGCTGGCAGAAACGGTGGTATCGAATAATACCGGATAGCGGCCGGTGGGCAGCGAGCGTGCATTCAGGCGGCGAAGGGTACGCTCGGCAGCAGTGCGACCGATTTCTTCCATAGACGATAATTCTTGTGCAGAGCGCGCCATGTCGTACCAATAATCGCGCTGCATGCCGCTCTCGTCGGCGGCGACGACGCTGCAAGAGGCACTGTGGCGGGTGCCTGCCTGATGTTGGAGAAAACCATGACTATTGCCGTAGACAAACTGGTAATGGTTGGTATGCACGCCTGCGCCTTCCGAGTTTTGAATCCGCTTGTCTGCCGCTAATGCCGCCGCCTCGCCGCGCATGGCCAGCTCCACTGCCGCTTCGCTGGATAAATCCCATTCGTGATATTTATCCAGCTCTACCGGCGTATGGGCCATCAGAGCGGCATCCGCCAAACCGGCGGCTTCGTCTTGGGCGGTATATTTGGCGATATCCAGAGCAGCCTGTACGGTTTCTTCGACCGCACGGTGCGAGAAATCCGCGGTGCTGGCACGCCCCTTGCTTTGATTGATATAAACAGTGATGTCCAGTGATTTATCTTGTTGGTGTTCTATGTGTTCGATTTCCTGCAAAC
The DNA here is from genome assembly GCF_030523955.1 of Neisseria sp. Taxonomy (GTDB): domain Bacteria; phylum Pseudomonadota; class Gammaproteobacteria; order Burkholderiales; family Neisseriaceae; genus Neisseria. The sequence continues at coordinate 51,632 of NZ_JAUNHL010000010.1, read as the reverse complement.
GCACTTGCACGTTTTGGCCGAGCGATTCGCTGACATCGGCTTCGGCGGCGCTGGCGCCTTTTTGTTTGGCTACGCTTAATGCCAAGGCGCAAACTTCTTTCAATTCAGCAGGAGTATGGTTAAACATAGGTTTTCCTATCGGCTATTACGCGCTGTGAAACGGTAAAAAGGATTAATCGAGGCGGCTATTTTACCCGTTTTCGCGCAATACCGCAGTGCCCGTCGTTTTCTTCGCCACGAAGGCGGGCTGCGGTGTGTTAAAATGCTTTGGCCGATAATATAAGTGTTACCGATATGAACGATATGAATCATGAAGAATGGGTGAGCAAAACCCAGATGAAAAAACGCATGAACGAGTTGCAGGACTTGGGCATGGAATTAACCCGCTTGTCGAACGAAACCCTGAAAAAAGCTGGGTTGCCCGAAGATTTGCAGCAGGCCATCCGCGATTATAAGAAAATCACTTCCAACGGCGCCACGAAGAGACAAACCCAATATATCGGCCGGCTGATGCGCGACATCGATCCCGAGCCTATCCGCGAATTTCTGGCCCGTCTGAAAGGAGAGAGCAGTGCGCATAACGCTTTTTTGCAGCGGGTGGAACAAATGCGCGAGCGTTTGATCGAAAATGATCAGGCCTTAACGGATTTTGTGAGCGAATATCCCGCTGCGGATGTTGCCGCCTTGCGCACGTTAATCCGCAATGCGCGCAAAGAGAAAGAATTGTCCAAGCCGCCGAAGAATTTCCGTGCGCTCTATCAGGCCGTCAAGGCGGCGATGGATCATTCTCAAAATAACCTTGACTATGTGGTCGACAACGATTTCGATACGGACGAAGACTGATTATGTTCCCCCATCCAGAAGACCATGCCTATAACCGCTTTATCCGAACCTTGCTCAGCACGCAAACGGTTTATACCCTGAGCGACGACGAGGGAATTGCGGAGTGTCCTTCCACCGACTATGAAGGCAGTGACGGCGAACCGGTGCCGGTGTACTGCATTTGGGCGACGCCGGAAGATGCTCAAGCCTGTAAAGCCGAAGAGTGGGCGGACTATCAAGTGGAAGCGGTGCCTTTGCAGGTATTAATGGCCGAATGGTTGATCGGTATGGATCAGGAAGAGGTGCTGGTGGGGGTGGATTTCGATCCGCAGTTATACGGTTTGGAAATCGAGCCGGTTGAATTGTTGGGTGATTTGCTGGATGCGGCCGAGCAACAGGGTGTGGATTTGGAAATTGAAGAGTATCCCGAATTGGTTAACTACCGTTTGGAGTGGGAGCGCTGGGCGGCAGGCCAGAGCCGTTTGAATTAATGTTTCAGACAGGCATGGCCTGTCGATGCCTGTCTGAAAAATATAGCAGATTTAATTAACTTTCGCTACGTCGTTGCTGCGCCTTGCCGTACTACTTGTACTGTCTTCGGCTTGCTGCCTTGTATCGAAAATTAATTAAATCTGCTAATATCAAGATAATAAACATACTCGGCAAATGCCGGGTATGTTTATTTTTTCAAAACCGCGCGTTTGAGCATCAGCCACCAGTCTTTCGCATTTAACTTCGGGCGTTTGTTGAATACATCATAGCGGTTTTCTTCCAGCTTATGCAAAATCCGCTGGCCGCCCAAGATAATCAGGCGCAATTCGAAGCCTAAACGCCCAGGCAGCTTCTTCGCCAGCGGCGAGCCGGCTTTCAGCATATTGTGCGCTTTGTTGCATTGGTAAGCCATCAGCCGCTGGAAAGCGAAATCGGCTTTGCCCTCAGCAATTTGTTCCTCGGTAACGCCGAATTTCGCCAAATCCTCCTGCGGCAGATATACCCGGCCTTTTTGCCAGTCTACCGCCACATCCTGCCAGAAATTAATTAATTGCAAGGCGGTGCAGATACCGTCGCTTTGGGCAAGGCTGCGGCTGTCGTGCTCGCCGTAAAGATGCAGCATCATCCGGCCGACCGGATTGGCGCTGCGGCGGCTGTAATCGACCAATTCGCCGAAGGTTTGGTAGCGTTTTTTCACCACATCCTGCTCAAATGCGGAAAGTAAGTCGTAAAACGGCTGCATCGGCATCTGATAAGGAGTAAGCGCTTGCTGTTGCAGGCGTTGCATCATCGGCGTACTGGCTTGGCCGCCGCCGGCAATCGTGTCCAATTCCGCACGCAATTGGGACAAGCCTTGTAAACGCTGCTCATCGCTCGCATCGCCCTCATCGGAAATATCGTCGGCAGTGCGCGCATAAGCGTAAATTGCGTGTATCGGCCGGCGCAGGCGGCGCGGCAGGATTAGTGAGCCGACCGGGAAGTTTTCATAATGGTTGACCGACATGACGCTCCTTTAACGTGGGCAGGCGGTTGCGGATAGGGTTTTTATGGATTGTTTAAAAGCCGTTTTCCATCATAATCTGCCCCGGAATGCGGTTGCGGTGCATGGCGAAGCCCATATCGAGCAGGGCTTGGAAGGTGTCTTTCACCATTGCGGGGTTGCCGCAAATCATAAAGCGGGTGTCCGCCGGGGTAAACGGTATTTCGAGTGCGGCGGAGAGTTCGCCGCTTTTCAGCAATTCGGGCAGGCGGCGGTTGAGGCGGCCTCCGGTTTCGCGGGTGAGTACCGGGATAAAGCGCAAGCGGCCGGTGTATTCGCCGATCAGCGGATGTTCGCTCAATTGTGCGATGCGTTCGTTGAAAATCAATTCGTCGGCATAGGATACGGAGTGTACCAATGCCAAGCGTTCGAAGCGTTGCCAGATCTCGGGTTGCTCAAGAATGGAGAGAAAGGGAGCGATGCCGGAGCCGGTACACAGCATAATCAGGTCTTTGCCGTCGACAAAGCGCTCGGGCAGCAGAAAGCCGGTGGCGTTTTTGTCCAGTAAAACGGTGTCGCCGGCTTTCAGTTCGGCCAGCTTGGCCGACATCGGCCCGCCTGGTATCAAGACGGCGAAATATTCCAAATCGTCGGCGTATTCGGCCGATACCACCGAATAGGCGCGCCAGATAAAGCCTTCGCCGTCGCGGAATCCCAGCCGGGAAAATTGGCCGGCGGAGAAGCGGTAAGCCTCTGGGCGGGTGATGGCGAAAGTCATTAGTTTGTCGGTATGGTGTTTCACCCACAAAACGGTTTCTTCGGTGTATTTGGCTTCCGGTGCGGCGGGCATGGTGTTCTTTCTTGTTTTCTAAAATGGTTTCAGACAGGCATTATACGGGCAATGCCTGTCTGAAAAAATAGAGTGAATCCACTTAAATGTTTGCTGGCTGGTGTCGTCGAACGAAACCCGCTGTATGGCTTGGCCGCTTTCCCAGCCTAGGCGAATGTTTAGGGCTGGGGTTTACCGATGGTCGGCGGCGGCGGTTCGGCGGCGCGGCGCAGATGTTCGGTATAGTAAAACACACCGAGGATCAATAAGGCGACGCACGCCAGCCACAAGATGATTTTCGGATAATTCAACGGCTCTTTCGGCCGCCGGAAACCGCCGGGCATCGGGCTGGCGATGTTTTCCGGCATGTCGCATGGCTGTTTGGGTTGGTGTTTGGCAATCCATTCGTCGTGCTTTTTCCGTTTTTCCGGTGTGCTTAACACGTCGTACGAATGGTTGATGATGCTCATGATGCGCTGTGCGTCGGGCAGGGTGGGGTGGTGGTCGGGATGGTAGCGTTTGCACAAGGCGCGATAAGCGGCGCGGATGGCTTGCGGGCTGGCATCCCGCGCCACCTTCAGATTATCGTAGTGAGTGTGCAGGCGTTTGGCCATACGCTTCCTGAGAGGGCAAACAAAATATTTTCAGACAGGCATTATACGGTAAGGCCGTTCAGCTGTATGCGCTAAGGCTTACCGGCGGTTGTTCCGCATCATTTTGCGGACAATAAAAAGACACTCCGCTCTTTGCGCGAAGTGTCTTGATCCGGTTTGCGGGCATATTGGTTACAAATCTTCCATTACGCCGGCAGTGGCCGCATTGCTTTTCAGCTGCGCCAGCGCTTGGGCACGAATTTCTTCGCTGGCGAACATCGGGCTGGTACCGATAATCTGGCCGTTAACTGCTTTGAGATTGAAGTAAAATTTACCGTTGCTGCTTTCTTTCAGCTCATAGCGTTTTTCTTCCGCCGCATTTTTGCGGACGGATTCAATCCCGTTTTGCGCCGAAGACTTGCTGGTGTACTGCTCGCTGCGCAACAGGACTTTGTCGTCTTCACCGCGCAAGCTGAAATTAAATTGGCCTGCTTCGGTTTTAGATAACTCAAATGTCGCCATCAACATCTCCTTATTCAATTAGTATCAAATAGAGTCAACCGCTTCCGCTAAGGATGCAGTTATATGGGAAAACTTTAGATTAGCTGATGAAAAGCGAAAATAAGTTTTCCTATGCCAAATTATCCCATAAGGATAATTCACATTTCACTATAAAAACTGTATGAATACTTGTCAATGAATACTTGTTAATGCGAAAGCAGCATAGCTTACTTAACTTTATTCCAGCGCCTCGCGCAAACGCTGTTCTATCTTATCGGCGTCAAAAGATTTGGCGATCAGTTCAAAACGACTGTCGCGCCGCCAGGCCACCTGGTTGGCGCCCCATTGGCCGTCTACCCAGTTGAGCCACACCCAGGTGCCCAACACTTGAAACACACCTTTGGCGCGCACCAAGCCTTCGGTAAGCTCAGGCAAATCGTTGAAGAAGCGGGTGAGGCGTTCACCGTCGAATTCGCTCTCGGCGGGGAAAGTAAAGCCTTGCGATTGAAAACCCATGGTGTTGTCCGGCAGCGTTTTCAAGCGGTAGCGCGATTTTTCCACCACAGGAATATCCAGCCACGCGATATCGAGGCTCGCGTTTTCCACTTCGACCACTTTAGCTTTCGGCGGGAACAGCTTGGCCGCCTGTTCGTGAAATTGCGCCATCACTTCCGGCGTGCACAAATCCACTTTGCTGGCCACCAAAACGTCGCACACGCCGATTTGGTCTTTATACAAACCTTGCAAGGAATACATCGGATCGACGAATTGGCGCGGATCGACCACGGTAAACACCGCGCCGATTTCCAATAATTCGTTAAACGGCGGCACTTTCAATTCATCGATCACACTGGCCGCGTGCGCCAAACCGCTGGCTTCGATCAAAATGCGGTCGGGTTGGTTGTCGGCCAGCATTTTTTTCAGCGTATTGCCCATTTGCGGCCCGGCCACGCAGCACAAACAGCCGCCGGCTACTTCCGCCACCGGAATGCCGCTGTCGCTCAACACCGCGCCGTCGATGCCGATTTCACCGAATTCATTGACCACGATCACCCATTTTTCCGCCGGGTCTTTTTGTTCCATCAGGCTTTTTAAGGCGGTGGTTTTGCCCGTGCCGAGAAAACCGGAAATCAGATGGACTTTTGCTTTTTTTACTGACGACATTGTCGGCACCTTCCTGTTAACACTACATGTTCTTCTTGCAGGGCAAAGCCGCTGGCCGCTACGCCGGCCTGCAAAGCCGCCCATTCGTTGCTCAGGCTTTGTTCGTCTACTGCGCCGCATTCGGTGCACACCAAAATAAACGCCTGATGATGCGCGTGCTCGCCGTGCCCGTGGCAATCATGGCCGCACTGATGGCTGGCATGGCTGCACAGCACATAGCCGTTTACCGCCGCCACTTTATGCAACACGCCTTGCTCCGCCCAAAAATCCAGCGCACGGTAAGCGGTGGGCGGTGCCACCGGAGCCGCGTTTTCTTGCTGCATCTGCGCCAGTACCACGTATGCTTTAATCACACCGTGCTGGCGCAACACGATGTCCAGCACCTGTTCGCGCAAGGCGGTTACCTGTGCCCCCGCCGCACGCGCTTGTGCCAGAATGGTTTGTTTTGCATCCATCATGCATCTGCCTGTTTGATCCAGTGTTATATTATAGCCTTTTCAGGCTGCCGAAGGGATATATAGCGGATTAACTTAATTTTCGCTACGGCGTTGCTGTGCCTTGTCCTATGCTGAATTTAAGGTACTATAAATGGAAATGCCTGTCTGAAAAACAAGCAACTTTGTTTTTTCAGACAGGCATTCTTTTTAAACCGGGCGACCTTACTTCATTCCGATCTCAACGAAAAAACGCCGGTACGCCTCGGCTTTTTTCTCCAAGGCCAAGGGATAGGCACGCGAAGAAGAGGGCAGCCGGTAGCAGTGCAGCGTACGATTGCCGTATACGACTGCGCTGTACGCGCCGATTTTCGGCTTCGGCGTACCGGGCGGCAACAGCGAGAGCAAAGTATCGGTGGCCAATTCGCCGGTAGTCATCAGCGTACGGCATTGCGGCAGCTTGGCCAGCAAAGCCCCCAAGTCCAGCGGGGTGACGATTTGCAGGAATTTATCCGAAGCATTGCCTTGCAAACGGCGTATTTGATGGGCGGTATCGCTGATGGCGATGCCTTTTTCTGCCAGAAATTCGCGCAGCAGCGCTTTTTTATAACTTTTGCCGCCTGCTTCGATAAAATAATCACGGTTGTCAAAAAATACCAGCCCGAAAATCCGCCACATGTCGTTTTGGAAGTTCGGATAGTAGAAATCCATTTTCCAGCGCTCGCGCGGCGGCGGAAAAGAGCCCAGCATCAATAGCCGGGCGGCGGGCGGTGCAAACGGCGGCAGCGGATGGGTTTCGACTGCCGCCGTTTGAGGGTTGCTTGCATTCATCGTTATTTTTTCAAGGCTGCGGTGAAGAATTTGCTTAATTCGTCGCGGTAGCGGTTTTGGAAGCGCGGTGAGGTGGCTTCGAGGTGATGGCCGCCTTCCACCCGCACCAGTTTTTTCGGTTTGCCCGCCAAGTCGAATAAAGCTTGTCCGTGTTTATACGGAATCACCTCGTCGGCGGTGCCGTGTATCAGCAGCAGCGGAATCGGCGATATACCGGCTACATATTTCTCGGCGCTGTAGCGGTTACTCATCAATACGCCGGCGCCAACGAATTTATCATTGGCGATATCGGAATAGGATTGGAAAGTCGCTTCGACCGCTACTGCCTTCACTCCTTGTTTGTTGCCCGAACCCACCGCGCCGATGGCGTTGGCACCGCCTAAGCTCTGGCCGAATATGACCAGTTTTTCCGGGTTCACATCGGGGCGGCTGCGTACATAATCGATGGCGGCTTGTCCGTCTTCAAACAGCCCCCGCGGATTGGGTTTGCCTTCCGATTTACCGTAGCCGCGGTAGTCGAACATAAATACATTGAAACCGCGCGCCGGCAGCCAGTCGACAAAACCCCAATGCGCCGAAATATTCTGCGCATTGCCGTGGAAATGAATCACCGTGCCTTTGGCTTTGCCTTGGGCAGGCACAAACCAGCCGGATAAGGCGGTACCGTCGTAGCTTTTGAAGGTAACGGGTTCGAAGGGCAAACCGTTTTGGGCGGGAGAGCCGTAATCGGCACGGTCGGGATAATAAAAAGCCTTGTGCGCGCAAGAGGATAAGCCCAAAAGCAGCATGCCGATGACGCTAATCCAAATTAAAGGCTTGGTTTTTCGCATGAATGACTTTCTGTTTGGTTGTTTTTTATTATTACTGACAGATAGACCGTAAAAGTATGTCATCGGTTCGCTAAAAATGGTGTTTTTTTATGGGGAGGCGAAATAACTTAACTTTCAGTTAAGGTCTGCTGCCTTATGGTAAAAATAAGTTTTCTTTCTGGCGGCACGCTCTAAGGGCTGCTGATGAAAAATGCCTGTCTGAAACCGCTTGGCTTCGCCAAAACAGGCGAGCTGGTTTTCAGACAGGCATTTTATGCCGAAAGTTGTTTAATAAAAAACAGCCGGATGGCACCGGCTGTTTGTACGGCAAACGGTTAAGGTGTGTTTTTCGGTTTGGCCAGCTTCGGATTGGAGTTGCCCCATACCGTATACAAATCGGCAAACAGTGCGCCGTTGATGTCTTCCACTTCGCTCTGAGTGATTTCCGCACCGCCTTGTTTGCCGAAAATCACCACTTCGTCGTCGACTTGGATGTCGGGGAAGTCGGTTACATCCACCATGGTGGTATTCATCGATACCTTGCCGACCACCGGCACTTTGTGGCCGCGGATTAGCACGTGGCCTTTATTGGTGAACACGCGCCGGTAGCCGTCGGAATAACCGAACGGCAGATTGGCCAGCCGCGAATCGCGTGCGAGCGTGAAGGTGCGGTCGTAGCCCACCGTGCTGCCTTTCGGATAGCTGTTGACGCTGGCTACGCGGGTTTTGAACGACATAATGTATTCGTATTCCGGCCGCTCGTATACCGGTTCGCCGTACAGAATACCGCCCGGGCGCACCAGATCAAGCCAGCCTTCCGGTACGTTTAGGGTAACGAAGGAATTGGCGGTGTGCAGCACCAGTTTTTTGCGGTCGAGCTTGGCGGCGCGGATCAGCCATTTGCTGTCTTTCTTGAATACTTTCAATCCTTTTTTTACATCTTCCTTATCTTCTACCGGAAAGTGCGTCATGATGCCGACGATTTGCAGGTTCGGCAGTTTGGTGATCGCCACCGCATCGTCTTTGCCGCCCGGTACGTTCAGATCCAAGCCGTTTCGGTTCATGCCTGCCGAATTGAGGCCCAGATGGAAACGCAGTTTTTTGCCGGCTTCTTGCGCCAATTTGTTCGCCACCTGCGCTTGTGCCAGATTGCCGAACAATTCTTCCATATCGTATTGCATGCCGTCGCGGATTTCACCCAAAGAAGCTGCACGCACCCGCATCACGCGCCCTTGATAGCCGTGCGCACGCGCCACCCGCGCTTCTTCGTTGCTGCCGATGCCGATACACGGCACATTGTGTTCAATTACCGTAGGCATCAGCAAATCGATGCTGTTACCGTAAGCATCGGCTTTCAAAATCGCACAAATCTGCGCCTTGCCGCGCAGGTGTTTCTTCAAAGCTTCGATATTGCGTCCGTAGGCCGCTGCATCAATTTCCAACCAGGCGTTGGTGTTGTCGCGGGTGACTTTGGCGGGTTGTTGGGTTTCCACGTTTAACGGCGGTGCCGCCCAAACCGGTGTCGCAAGCAAAGCCGCACTCAAGCATACGGCGGTCAGTTTCGGAATAAAGCGCATGATGATTCTCCACGGTTTACGGTTATTCATTTCTGCAATAGCAGTTAACTATAACGCATAAATTGGCAAAATCATATAAAAATTAACGTTTGCTTTACATGTTGGTTTAAAGAGGTGAGAAGCGGCATGGCAAAACAAAATGCCTGTCTGAAAATATTTTTCAGACAGGCATTCGATGCAAAACGTCAGTAGCCGGCATCAAGCATCGATATTTTGCGCAATCAGCGCATTGGTTTCGATAAACATCCGGCGTGGTTCCACTTCGTCGCCCATCAGGGTAACGAACACTTCGTCGGCGGCAATCGCGTCTTCAATCCGTACCTTCAGCAGGCGGCGCACCGCCGGATCCATGGTGGTTTCCCATAATTGCTCGGGGTTCATCTCGCCCAAACCTTTATAACGCTGGATGGAAAGGTTTTTCTGCGCGGCATTCATCAGAATTTCCAATGCGTTTTCGAAACCATCTACATCATATTCATTGTCGCCTTTATAAAGCTTGGCTCCGGCACCCACCACGCCTTTGAGCAGGGCAGCGGTTTGGCTGATGGTTTGGTAGTTTTTGCTATTCAGGAATTTGTCGTCGATATAGCTGACCACTACATTGCCGTGCAGCTTACGGGTAATTTTGATAAAGAAACCGCCCTCGCTGCCGGCCAGCCGCTCCAGCGCCACTTCTTTTTCATCCAACAGCGGCATCAAAGCAGCAATCGAACGCTCGGTATGCTCGGCATCGGATACATCCAGCGTGTCGGCATACAGCATGGCCTGCAACACCGATGAGTCGATAATGCGGCTTTCCTGTTCGATGGCGTTTTTCGCCAGCATAAACTGTTTGGCCAGTTTATCCAGCTCCTCGCCTTCCAAGGTACGGCCGTCGGAAACGATGCGCGCCTTATCCAAGGCCAAGCCCAAGAGCCATTGGTCTTTTTCCTGCTCGTCTTTCAGATAGCGCTCGTGTTTGCCGAGTTTGGCCTTATAGAGCGGCGGCTGGGCAATATAAATATAGCCGCGCTCGACCAACTCGGGCATTTGGCGGTAGAAGAAGGTGAGCAGCAGCGTACGGATGTGGGCGCCGTCCACGTCGGCATCGGTCATGATGATGATGCGGTGGTAGCGCAGTTTTTCCGGGTTGAATTCTTCCTTACCGATGCCGGTGCCCAAAGCGGTAATCAGTGTTGCCACTTCCTGGCTTGCCAGCATTTTCTCAAAGCGCGCTTTTTCCACGTTGAGGATTTTGCCTTTCAACGGCAGAATCGCTTGGAATTTACGGTCGCGCCCTTGTTTGGCCGAACCGCCGGCGGAATCGCCCTCCACCAGATAAAGTTCGGACAAAGCGGGGTCTTTTTCTTGGCAGTCGGCCAGCTTGCCCGGCAGACCCAAGCCGTCCATCACGCCTTTGCGGCGGGTAATCTCGCGCGCTTTGCGTGCCGCTTCGCGGGCACGGGCGGCGTCGACGATTTTGCTGCAGATGATTTTGGCTTCGTTGGGGTTCTCTTCCAGAAAATCGTTCAGCGCCTGATTGATGACTTCGTTCACCACCGGGCCGATTTCGCTGGAAACCAGTTTGTCTTTGGTTTGCGAAGAGAATTTCGGATCGGGCAGTTTCACCGACAACACGCAGGTCAAGCCTTCGCGCATATCGTCGCCGCTGGTGTCGACTTTGGCTTTTTTGGCGATTTCGTTAGATTCGATGTAGTTGTTGATGGTGCGGGTCATCACCTGGCGCAGGGCGGTGAGGTGGGTACCGCCGTCGCGCTGCGGGATGTTGTTGGTGAAGCACTGCACCGATTCTTGGTAGCTGTCGTTCCACTGCATCGCCACTTCCACGCCCATACCGTCTTTCTCACCGGAAGCGTAGAAGATTTTTTCATGCAGTGCGGTTTTCTTGCGGTTCATATACTGCACGAAGCCGGCCACGCCGCCGGAAAAAGCGAAGTTTTCGTGTTTGCCGTCGCGCTGGTCGAACAATTCGATGTCGACGCCGTTGTTCAGAAAAGACAGTTCGCGGATGCGTTTGGCCAGAATGTCGAAGCTGTACTCCACTTCGCCGAAGGTGGTTTCGCTGGCCAAAAAGCGCACGGTGGTGCCTTTTTTATCGGAAGACCCGACTTCTTTCAAAGGCTCTTCCGCCGCGCCGTGGATGAATTTAACGAAAAATTCTTTACCGTCGCGGTGGATGGTAAGCGTTACCCAGTCGGACAAGGCATTCACTACCGATACGCCCACGCCGTGCAGACCGCCGGAAATCTTATAGCTGTTGTTGTCGAACTTGCCGCCCGCATGCAATACGGTCATGATGACTTCGGCGGCGGAGCGCCCTTCTTTCGGATGGATACCGGTGGGCATGCCGCGGCCGTTATCCTCTACGCTGACCGAATTGTCGGCATGGATGGTTACGGTGATTTTGTCGCAATGGCCGGCCAGCGCTTCGTCGATTGCGTTGTCCAACACCTCGAACACCATGTGATGCAAACCCGAACCGTCCTGCGTATCGCCGATATACATGCCCGGCCGTTTGCGCACTGCCTCCAAACCTTCTAATACCTGGATACTCTCGGCGCCGTATTCTTCGTGTTGCTGCGTCATAAACACTCTTCTCTAAACAAAAATCAATGGTTTCCCGCCCCGAACCTAACCCCAGAAAAGATTGGTTTTTCGCCGATTCGAAACGGTTTTATCAAGTTTTCCGCTTGCCGTTTGAGAAGCGGAACCGGGCTTCGTAAAGCTCCTGGACAATCTTGTTATTATAGCAGATTTTGTCCGAATTTTCAGCGTGTTGATGAGTTTAAATATGCTGTCTTTATCAGTCTTTACCTGGTTGCTACTTTATTTACATTGCGCACCTGCCAAGCAGATTAAAATTGTTAAAAGCGCTTGAGATTGACCGGCAAGACAAGAGATGCCTGTCTGAAAAGATATGCCCGGACACTTTGGTAAAGCTTTAGGGGCTGTCGACACAACGCAACGGCGGTGTTTTTGCTCAAAAATGCCGCCGCAACGCGGTTGACTACACCCCATAAACCTACCTGAACGTTAGCCAAAAATATTTATAGAAATTACTCTACATCAGACGGACTACAGGTTAAAATATCGAACATTAATATTTTATATTTTTCATTATTTCAAATCAGGAGTCGCAACATGAAAACAGGATTTGTCGGCTGGCGCGGTATGGTGGGTTCCGTGCTGATGCAGCGTATGCAGGAAGAAAACGATTTTGCCCATATTCCCGAAAGCTATTTTTTCACCACTTCCAACGCCGGCGGCGAAGCGCCCGATTTCGGCCAGCAGGCGCGTACCTTGTTGGATGCCTACGATCTGGAAGAATTGGCCAAGATGGACATCATCGTTACCTGCCAAGGCGGTGATTACACCAAGGCAGTCCACCAGCCGCTGCGCGATGCCGGTTGGCAGGGTTATTGGATTGATGCGGCCTCTACTTTGCGGATGCAGGATAATGCGGTAATCGTGCTCGATCCGGTGAACCGTAATGTGATTGACGAAGCGCTGAAAAACGGCGTGAAAGACTACATCGGCGGCAACTGTACCGTTTCCCTGATGCTGATGGCTTTGGGCGGCCTGTTCCAGAACGACTTGGTGGAGTGGGTGACCAGTATGACTTACCAAGCCGCTTCCGGTGCCGGCGCCAAAAATATGCGCGAATTAATCAGCGGTATGGGCGAGATTCATGGCCAAGTGGCCGAAGAGCTGGCCGACCCGGCCTCAGCGATTCTGGATATCGACAGTAAAGTATCCGATTTCCTGCGCAGCGAAGATTATCCCAAAGCAAATTTCGGTGTACCGTTGGCCGGCAGCCTGATTCCTTGGATTGATGCCGATTTAGGTAACGGCCAATCCAAAGAAGAATGGAAAGGCGGCGTGGAAACCAATAAAATCCTCGGCCGCAGCGGTGCGCCGGTAGTGGTGGACGGTTTGTGCGTACGCGTAGGCGCGATGCGCTGCCACAGCCAAGCGCTGACCCTAAAACTGAAAAAAGATTTGCCGCTGGAAGAGATCGAGCGTCTGCTGGCCGAAGCCAATCCGTGGGCCAAAGTGGTGCCGAATCAGAAAGAGGCGTCGATGCAGGAGCTGACGCCCGCAGCGGTTACCGGCACCCTGACTACACCGGTTGGCCGTATCCGCAAGATGGGTATGGGCGGCGAATACATCAGCGCCTTTACCGTAGGCGACCAGCTGCTCTGGGGCGCTGCCGAGCCGCTGCGCCGTATGTTGCGTATTGTATTGGGTAATCTGGATGCCTGAAGCAGATTCGACCGACTACATATTTCTGTAAAGCAGGAATGGTTGGTTTAGTCGGCAGCACAGATATCAAATGCCTGTCTGAAAAGGTTCAAACCGGTTTTCAGACAGGCATTTTGTTTTGCATTAAGATTTTTTACCTGTTGTGTAAACAACGCGGCTATTTCTAATAAATCATCACATAAACAAAACGCCAAATATTTCCGACTGATCTATGCCTGTCTGAAAGATTTGGCGTTTGGTATAGCAAGTATGATCGTAAGGCTTACAAACCGGCGGCGGCGCGCAGGGCGGTGGCTTTGTCGGTACGCTCCCAAGTGAATTCCGGCTCTTCGCGGCCGAAGTGGCCGTAGGCGGCGGATTTGCCGTAAATCGGGCGCAACAGGTCAAGCATTTGGATGATGCCTTTGGGGCGTAAGTCGAAATGGGCGCGCACGAGTTCTATTAATTCGGCTTCGTTCAATTCGCCGGTGCCGAAAGTATCGATGGCGATGGAAGTCGGCTCGGCGATGCCGATGGCGTAGGAAACCTGAATCTGGCATTGGCGCGCCAAACCGGCTGCCACGATGTTTTTGGCAACATAGCGGCAGGCGTAGGCGGCGGAGCGGTCGACTTTGGTGGGGTCTTTGCCGGAGAACGCGCCGCCGCCGTGCGGGGCTGCACCGCCGTAGGTGTCGACGATGATTTTACGGCCGGTTAAGCCGCAGTCGCCTTGCGGGCCGCCGATCACGAAATTGCCGGTGGGGTTGATCAGGTATTTGGTTTCCTCGGTGAGCATTTCTTTGGGCAACACCGGGAAAATAATGTGTTCTTTTACGGCGGCAATCAATTCTTCGCGCGCGATATTTTCATCGTGTTGGGTGGAGAGTACCACGGTGTCGATGCGTTTGACTTTGCCGGTTTCGCTGTCGTAAACGCAGGTAAGTTGGGCTTTGGCATCGGGGCGCAGCCACGGCAAAAGACCGCTTTTGCGCACTTCGCTTTGGCGCTGCATCAGGCGGTGGCTGTAGTAGATGGCAAACGGCATCAATACCGGGGTTTCGTCGCAGGCATAGCCGAACATCAGGCCTTGGTCGCCTGCGCCTTGGTTCAAATCCACGCCTTGGCCTTCGTTGACGCCTTGGGCTATATCGGGAGATTGTTGGCCGTAATTGAGGATTAATTTGCAGGATTGGTCGGAAAAGCCCCATTCCGGGCGGGTATAGCCGATGCGGGCGATGGTATCGCGGGCGATCTGTTCGTAATCGACTTGGGCGCTGGTGGTAATTTCACCGGCCAATACGCATAAATCGGTGGCAACCAGTGTTTCGGCGGCAACGCGGGCGGTGGGGTCTTGCGCCAAAATGGCATCGAGAACGGCGTCGGAAATCTGGTCGGCCACTTTATCGGGATGGCCTTCGGAGACGGATTCTGAAGTAAATAAATATTCGCTCATGATTGCAATGCTTTCTGCAAAAGGAAACCGGCCAACGGCGGTGGCCGGGAAAAATGGTTAAACGTTGAAATTATAGCAGAGAATGGCGGAAGGCTTTTCTTTGTCTTCTATGAATAATTCATCGGCTGATATGAAAATCAGTCATGCAGCAGGCGGTTAAGCGCCATGCCTGTCTGAAAAAGAACTTTGATGTTGTCTTTGGTGCAACTCAAGCACACAACAGGGTATTTGAGACCTTTGCAAAATTCTTTTCGATACCTGAGAACACGTGCGTCATACTCGGGTCAAGCCCGAGTATGACGAGATATCAATAAATTCAGGATTAAAAAGTTTTTTGCAAAGGTCTCTATTTGCGTGGTTTTGACGGTTTTTACCTGATTGTGTAGCAAATCCGGTTTTGCTTTCAGAAAATAAAGTGTAGTGCGGCACTTTCCATTACAATCAGTTTTTTTTAATGGTGCGTACAAGACGAGCGATGCAGTCTTTTATTTTTTTCCTGTTTGGCCTGTTGGCCAAAGTGCCCTTGCCGCTGTTGCATGCCATAGGCAATTTGGCGGGAAATTTGGCATTTTATCTGGCCAAGGGCGAGCGCAAGCGGATTGCCGATAACCTCTGTACGGCGGGTTTGCCGCATGACGATGCGATGGTGAAAAGCGTGTTGCGTGAAACAGCCAAAGGCGGCTTGGAGTTGCCGGTGGCATTTTTTCGCGAGCCGCAAGAGGTGGCGGGCTTGTTTCGCGAAGTACACGGCTGGGAGCATGTGGAAAGTGCGTTGGCGGCGGGCGAGGGCTTGTTGCTCATTACGCCGCATATCGGCAGTTATGATTTGGCCGGACGCTACATCAGCGAGCAGCTGCCTTTCCCGCTGACGGCGATGTATAAGCCGCCGAAACTCGATGCGTTTGATGCGGTGATGCAGGCGGGCAGGGTGCGCGGCAAGGGTAAAACGGCGCCTACCAATATGCAGGGGGTAAAGCAGATTATCAAAGCACTGCGTTGCGGCGAGGCCACCATTGTATTGCCTGATCATGTCCCCGATCCTCATGAGGGCGACGGAGTATGGGCGAAGTTTTTTGGCCGCGATGCTTATACCATGACGCTGGCGGGTAAGCTCGCGCAGGTAAAAGGTGTAAAAGCATTATTTTTCTGTGGCGAGCGCTTGCCGGCGGGCAAAGGTTTTGTCTTGCATATCGAGCCTTTGCGCGGTGAGTTAAGCGGCGATAAAGTGCACGATGCGCAATTGGTGAACGATAATGTGGAATATTGGGTGAGGCGTTTCCCCAGCCAGTATCTGTTTGCTTATAACCGTTATAAACACCCGGCCGGTGCGCCGCTGCCGCCTTTGCAGACTGATAACGTGAACCAAGGCTAATGCCTGTCTGAAAATAATATAGTTAAAACCAAATAAACCAATACTTGCGGGATAATGTAATGAATATGATGAAATACAGTTTGTGGCTGCCATTGTTTGTTTTATGGGGGTGCAGCAGCCGGCAGCCCGATGTTTTGCCGGATACGGCGGTTTCGCCGGGCAGTGCTGCTACCGTACACAGCAAGCGTAACGGCAGGGCTTTGGAAGTGGTTGAAGTCAGAAAGCCTTACCGGGTGCGCCATGTTTTGCAGTGGCGTACGGTTCTGGACCCGAAGGCGGGGAGCCAGCCGGATTTTGACCGCTTGGATGCGGTAAAAGTGGGGATAACGATGAACGAGGCCGGCAAATTATTGGGCAAGCCTTGGCATCACGGTAATTCGTATCTCAACGAATGGAATTATCTTTACCGCTATGTATTCGCCGGGCGGATGCAGCAATGCCAGTACAAATTGGTGTTTGATAAGCAAAACAGGGTGGAAGGCATCTTTTGGGAGCCGGTGGGGCAGGCGGTGTGCCGGCATTAGCGGATAAAAAAAGGGGCAGCAATCCGCTGCTCCTTTTTTATGTTATTCAAGCGCGCTTGACGCCGCTCAATCGTGCCCAGCCGTTATCGATATCGGCATCGTTCATGTCGAACCATTGGCTGTAAATGCCGTTCATTTCTTCTACCTGTTCTTCCAATATGCCGGATAACACGATACGGCCGCCGCTTCGGGTGCGGCCGGCCAGCATGTCGCCGAGCATACGCAGGGGGTTGGCAAGGATGTTGGCGACGACAACGTCAAATTGGCCGTCGGGAAGTTCGTCGGGCAGATAAAAATCGGCGGCCACTTGGTTTTGTAAGGCATTGTCTTTACTGGCGCGGATGGCCTGCGGGTCGATGTCGACACCGGTGGCTGAGGCGGCGCCGAGTTTTATGGCGGCGATGGCGAGAATGCCGGAGCCGCAGCCGTAATCCAATATGCTTTCGCCGCCTTGCAGGTGCTTATCCAGCCATTGCAGGCATAAATGTGTGGTGGGGTGGCTGCCGGTACCGAACGCTAAACCGGGGTCGAGTTGCAGATTCACGGCGCCGGCATCCGGTGCTTGGTGCCAAGTCGGGGTAATCCATAAGCGGTCGGAAATTTTGATGGGGTCGAACTGCGATTGGGTGAGGCGTACCCAGTCTTGCTCGGGCAGCAATTCGGTTTGGAAAGCAGGCGCTTCTATGTTGAGCGCAGTGGATGCGGCGGCCAGAACGGCTTTGGCATCGTCTTCTTCATTAAAGAGCGCAATTAATTTGCTATGCTGCCACAGCTGGCCGCCCGGCATTCCGGGTTCGCCGAAAATCGCCTGTTCTTCGTCGGTGCCTGCGTAGGCGTCTTCAATGGCGGTGGAAAGGGCGCCGTGCTCCATCAAAGCATCGGAAAGTTGCTCGGCGATGCGTTCGTGTACGAATAGGGTAATTTGTCGGTAAGCCATGGTGTTTATCCGGTACGGGTTGAATCGGGGTATTTTACCTGAAAACGATGGGTGCCGCTTTTTCAGACAGGCATTTTGATGCCTGTCTGAAAAGGCTAGGGCCTGTTAACAATTTACCCTAGGCCGATGCAATTTCGTGTAACAAGCGGTACGAATGATATTGCTTGGCCTCATCATAAATATAGCTGACAACCATTAATTCATCGGCGTGCAGGCGGTTTTGCAGCGCTTCCAGTTGGGAAGCGACACTGGCTTTGCCGCCGATCAGCGAGCAATCCAGCATGGCGGCGACGGCTGCCTGTTCGCCAGGCTGCCATATCTGCGCCATATCTTTTTGCGGCGCTTGCAAAGGCTGGCGGGTGTTGCGCACAATGTTCAGGAAGAATTGTTGTTGCGTGGTGGCCAGCAATTGAGCCTCTTCATCTGTATCCGCAGCGATAACGTTCAAACAAACGATAACGTACGGTTGGGCCAAGACCTTGGAAGGTTGGAACTCGCGCCGGTAAATTTCGAGCGCGCTCTCCAGCATACGCGGTGCGAAGTGAGCGGCGAACACATAAGGCAGGCCGAGCTGTGCGGCCAAGTAAGCACTGTCGGTACTGGATCCCAAAATATAAAGCGGAATTTCCAAGCCTACCCCGGGGAATGCGCGTACATAGCCCTGTTTGTCCGCCGGCCCCAAGTAACGTTGCAGCGTTTGTACATCCTGCGGAAAATCAAACGATACATCTCGCATATTTCTGCGCAATGCCAAGGCGGTATGCTGGTCGGTACCGGGGGCACGACCCAGACCTAAATCGACACGGTTCGGATAAATCGTTGCCAGCGTGCCGTATTGTTCCGCTACCAGAAGCGGGCTGTGATTGGGCAGCATCACGCCGCCGCTGCCGACCCGGATGGTTTTCGTATGCGCCAATACATGGCCAATCAGCACTTGTGTGGCCGAGCTGACCAAGCTGGAAGTGTTATGATGTTCGGCAATCCAATAGCGTTGATAGCCGATGCGCTCCACTTCCTGGGCCAAAGCTATCATGGATTGAATGGCTTCGGCCGGTGTTTGGCCGGCACGAATCGGTACCAGATTGAGTACGGAAACGGGGATCATGGGGTGTCCTTTATCTCTAAAATTAACCATACTTTCCGATGATGTAAGGCTTCTGCAGAATATTTAAAGCCGCAAGCTTTGCAAAATTCCGGCCGATGGGTGAATTTTTTAATGCGGCAGACGGATTGTTGGCCAAAAATACCGCCGTTGCCTTGTGTCGGGCAGCAGCTAGGCTTGCTTCCGGCATTTTGTGTGTTTGCAATGAAAGGGCAAATGCTCATCTATTCAAGTTTATAGCGGATTTAATGACTTCGATACGAGGCAGCAAGCCGCAGACAGTACACACGTACGCAACGGATTCTGTTGCCGCTTTTTAGAGGCCGACACAATCGTTCTCTTTGAGCTTTGGCGCAGCAGAGCCTTCGCAAAGGTTAAGTTAATCCGCTAAATATGCCAAACGATTATGAAACAAGGGGCATATGATGAAATGCCTGTCTGAAAACGAGCTTGCACATTTTGGCGAAGCAAAGGTTTTCAGACAGGCATTGTTCCGATAAAAACCGCCTGCATGTGTGAATATGCAGGCGGCGGTTCACTTCTTATTCCGTTTATCCGGCTTGTTTTTGCTTGGCTTTGCGCTCTTCCATCCAATGTTCCAGGTAGTGGATGCTCACGCCGCCTTTCATAAAGCCGGGATCGGAGAACAAATCACGGTGCAGCGCGGTATTGGTTTTGATGCCGGTAATCGCCAATTCGTCCAAAGCCACACGCATTTTGGCCATGGCCTGTTCGCGGGTTTTGCCCAATACGCAGATTTTGCCGATCAGGCTGTCGTAGTTGGGCGGAATGCGGTAGCCTTGGTAAATATGGCTGTCCACGCGTACGCCCAAGCCGCCGGGCAAGTGGCAGCTTTCGATCAGGCCGGGGCTGGGAATAAAGTTGTACGGATCTTCGGCATTGATACGGCATTCGAAGGCATGGCCTTGGATGTGTACGTCTTTTTGCTCGTATTGCAGCGGCAGGCCGGCGGCAATGCGGATTTGTTCCTGTACGATGTCGATACCGGTAATCAGCTCGGTAACCGGATGCTCAACCTGCACACGGGTGTTCATTTCGATGAAGAAGAATTCGCCGTCTTCATACAGAAATTCGAAAGTGCCCGCGCCGCGGTAGCCGATGCGTTTGCAGGCCTCTACGCAAGCGTTGCCGATTTTTTCGCGCTCGGCTTGGGTAATACCGGGTGCCGGTGCTTCTTCGATAACTTTTTGGTGGCGGCGCTGCATTGAACAGTCGCGTTCGCCCAAATAAATCGCATTGCCGTGTTCGTCCGCCAGTACTTGGATTTCGATATGGCGCGGTTTTTGCAAATAGCGCTCCATATAGACCATCGGATTGCCGAAAGCAGCGCCGGCTTCAGCCTTGGTCATTTCCACCGATTTGATGAGGTCTTCTTTTTTCTCGACTACGCGCATACCACGGCCGCCACCACCGCCCGAGGCTTTGATAATTACCGGGAAGCCGACTTGATCGGCGATTTTCAGGATTTCTTTCTCGTCGTCCGGCAAGGCGCCTTCGGAACCGGGTACGCAGGGTACGCCGGCAGCAATCATGGCGTGCTTAGCGGAAACTTTGTCACCCATCAAGCGGATGGTTTCGGCGCGCGGGCCAATGAAAACGAAACCGGACTTTTCCACTTGGTCGGCAAAGCGGTCGTTTTCGGCCAGAAAGCCGTAGCCGGGGTGGATGCCGTCGGCACCGGTTACTTCGGCAGCGGCAATCAGGGCGGGGATGTTCAAATAGCTCTGCGGAGAGGGAGCAGGACCGATGCAGACGGATTCGTCGGCCAGTTTGACATGCAGGCTGTCTTTGTCGGCTTCGGAATGCACGGCAACGGTAGGGATGCCCATTTCGCGGCAGGCACGCAGAACGCGTAGTGCAATCTCGCCACGGTTGGCAATCAATACTTTTTTCAGCATGGTTTTTCTTTCGGAATAAACACCCGAATGGGTCGGGCAGTATGCTGGAGATTTCAGACGGGCATGCGGATAATGCCTGTCTGAACGGGAATTACTCGATGATAAACAGCGGTTCGCCGTATTCTACGGGTTGGCCGTTTTCGATCAGAATGGCTTTGATCACGCCGGAACGCTCGGCTTCGATTTCGTTCATCAGTTTCATGGCTTCGATGATACAGAGGGTGTCGCCCTCTTTCACATTTTGGCCGACTTCAACGAATGCGGGAGAAGTAGGGCTGGGTGCACGGTAGAAAGTACCGACCATCGGGGAGCGTTGTGCTTTACTTAGATCTTTTTCGGGAGCGGCTGCCGGTGCGGCGGCTGCGGCAGGTGACGGAGCGGCTGCCGGGGCAACGGGGGCGGGGGCAGCATAGTAAGCCGGTTGTTGGGCAATAGTAGAGCGGGTAATACGTACTTTTTCTTCGCCTTCTGTGACTTCGATTTCGGCAATGCCGGATTCTTCAACCAAGTCAATCAGCTTTTTCAATTTGCGTAAGTCCATGCTTTCTTCCTTTGGTAAGCGATAGATGCTGCCGTAAATACGGCAGCCATTTCATGCCGGCAAGGGGAGCCGGCTGTGGTTTGTACAGGTTGCCGAGCGGTTTTGTTGAGTGAAACCAAGCGACAACCTCATGACGAATATTCGGATTATTTTCGCCAAGTTGCTGCTAAATGTCCAGTAAAATATCAAAAAAAGCCGTTTATCTGCACGTAAATTCATAAAGTAATAAAAAGAGTGGCAGGTAAAAAAGATGTCGTTGGCTACTGATTCTTTGAAAACAGAGTAATTTATCTAAATAATTTATAAACCTGTTTGGAATAGGCTGAAAAAGAAAAAGAGGTGGGAAAGTAATCGGAAAAATAGAAAAAGCATTTCAGACAGGCATCAGCCGGATATCGATTTCACGTTATAATATCCGTTTTGATTGAAGATTGCGCCATTTTGATATGCATATTTCCGATTTTGATTTCGAGCTCCCGGCAGAATTGATTGCCCAGCATCCGCCCGCCGTACGCGGCAGTAGCCGTTTGTTGGTTGCTTTGCCTGGAGAGGCTTTACAAGATATGCGGTTTACCGATTTGCCGCAATGGCTGCAACCGGGCGATGTAATGGTATTTAATAACACTAAAGTGATGAAAGCACGGTTGTTCGGGAATAAAGAGAGCGGTGGTAGGATTGAGGCGCTGATCGAGCGTGTATTGGACGAACACACTGCATTGGCACACATTCGTTCTTCTAAATCGCCTAAAGCCGGCAGCCGTCTGATTTTTGATGGCGATATGGCTGCAGAAATGCTGGAGCGGCGGGAAGAGTTATTCGTTCTGCGTTTTGAGGGTGAGCAAACGGTGTATGAATTGTTGGAAAAAAATGGCCATTTGCCATTGCCGCCTTATATTGAAAGGGCTGCAGGGGCTGATGACGACAGCCGTTACCAGACCGTATATGCCAAGCATCAGGGCGCGGTGGCAGCTCCTACCGCCGGTTTGCATTTTACCGATAGTCTGTTGGAAGATTTGCGTGCGCAAGGTGTGGTGATGGCAGAGGTTACGCTGCACGTTGGTGCAGGCACTTTCCAGCCGGTACGGGTGGATAATATCGCCGAGCACAAGATGCACAGCGAATGGTTTGAGGTATCTGCCGCAACGGTGATGGCTATTGAACAGGCTAAAGCGGCTGGTAAGCGGGTATGGGCCATTGGTACCACATCAATGCGTGCGCTGGAGTCGGCAGCGGCGGATGGGGCTTTGAAGGCGGGCGAGGGAGATACTGATATCTTTATCACGCCGGGTTATCGTTTCCGGGTGGTAGACAGATTGCTTACGAATTTTCATTTGCCCAAATCAACGCTTTTGATGCTGGTAAGCGCTTTCTCGGGAAGTGAGCATATTCGGGAGCTGTACGCACATGCGGTGGCGCAACGATATCGTTTTTTCAGCTATGGTGATGCGATGGTGTTGGGGCGCTCGGAATAAGCTTTTAGTACGACAGAGGATTAACTTAACTTTCTCTATGATGTTGCTGCGCCAAAGTTCAAAGAGAACGATTTTGTAAGCTGCTAGAGCGGTAATATAATCGTTCTGTACTACTTGTACTGTTTGCAGCTTGCCGCCTTCTTGTATCGAAAATGTATGAATCCGCTATACTTCTGCTACGGCTTGCCGTGCTCTGTCCGGGTTAGATTTATGCCATTATAAAAAATGCCTGTCTGAATGTTTCAGACAGGCATATCTTGAGATGTATAGACTGCTTACTGCGGAGTATATTCCTGATATTGGTAGTAGTTTCGGGCATTTTTCTCAATACAGTTGAAAATAACGCCTTCAATTTCAATACCGTTACCACGCAGACGCGAGTAACTTTCGCCCAGTTCGTCGGCAGAAGAGTAGTTGTAACGGGTAATCAGCAAAGTCGCATCCGACAATTTTCCGATAACGGTACTATCGGTTACGGCCAATACGGGTGGAGTATCGATGATGATTTGGTCATACTTCTCTCGTGCATTTTCCAGCAATTGGATGAATTCTTGGCTCATCAGCAATTCGGAAGGTGTTTGCGGAGAGTGGCCGCAGGTAATCAAATCCAAATTGCCAATTTCGGTGCGTTTTACCGCGTCAACAAAGTTGATAGAACCTTGAAGTAATTCAGACAGGCCGTCTTCTGCAGGTACGCCGAAAGTATGATGCAATGTACCTAAACGCATGTCCGCATCAATTAACAATACTTTCTGACCCGCCTGAGCAGTTACTGCGGCCAAGTTGGAAGATACAAAGGATTTGCCTACACCTGGAGTGGTGCTGGTAATCATGATGGTCGGGCTCTTCTTATCAATGGTTGAAAAGTGCAGGTTAGTGCGCAGGGCACGCAACGTTTCTACAGCTATATCATTAGGGTGACTGTAGGCCAGCAAATAGTTTGGGCGGTTGTTTTTGCCGCTATGTGAGCGCTTAAAGCGTGCATCTTCTTTGCTTTGCGCAATAGAAACAGGAATGCTGGAAATCAGGTTATAGCCCAAATCCTTAATTTCTTCAGAGAATTTAAGGGTTGGCCGGCTCAGGGCGCGGAAAATATACCAAGCGCTTGCAAGAATACCGGCACCTAATGCGCCCAATAAAACCAGAATCGGTTTTTGCGGTTTAAACGGCTTTTCAGCAGCAGCAGCTTGGTCAATTACGCGTACATTTCCTTGTGAGCTGGCTTTCAAGATGTTCATTTCTTGTTGTTTGCTCAGCAATTGTACGTAGGTAGCTTGATTTGTCTCTACATCGCGGGTTAATCGGATAACTTCTTGCTCGGTATTAGGCAAATTGGAAATTTGTCGGTTGATATTATCGCGCGATTGCTCCAATACTCTTAAGCGATCAGTCAAAGCAACGTAATCAGGGTGATCTTTTGTATAAATCGCAGACATACCGGCTTCTTCTGCTTTTAAGGCGGTAATCTGGGTTTCGATATTCGACAGATCTTGTACTGCGGTACGTGCTTCTGTTGGTACGTCAACAGATCCAGAACGGACACGGTAGGCATTCAAGCGGTTTTCCGCATCCTGCAATGATTGTTTCAAACGCGGTAATTCTTCATTGATGAAAGCTAAGCCGTTACTTGCTATTTGAACATCACGGTTTTTGCTTAAATTGACGTAGTTATTAACAATATGGCTCAGTGTGGATTGAATTTCTTGGCGATCGGTACCTGTGTAGCTGAACTCCAACAAAGGAACACCCATGCCTTTACTGTCCACAGATAGGTTAGCACTAAGCTTATCAATGGCGCTCAACTTGGAAAATTTGGTAATCGAATACGTAGAACCGACTGGTGCAGCAAGTTGTGAAACCAAAATGGTAATGTCAGCCGAAGGTTTAACAGTCTCGCCTACTCGACCATTGACTTCTTTGCCATCGGGCAAAGCCAGTTTATAGCTTTTCTCATCCAATACGGTCAGTAACATCGGTGTATTTTCCCAATTTTCCGGTACTGAAAGTGTTTGAACGGTAATGGCTTGCGCTTCTGCGGAATTACCCGAGAATAAATTACCTAAGAAAGATTTTTTTGGCTCAATGCCAATATCCAGATGTAGATTGTCTACAGTTTGCCCAAGAACTGCACGAGAACGTGCCAAATCAACCTCGGCATTAGCAGAGGTAGGCTGCATATTGTTAACGGGGCTGTTGACATCAGTTAGAATTTGGTTTTGCCCGCCTCGTACTTCGATTAATGCATTAGCTTTATAAGTAGGCGTAGCGACGAATCCATAAAGACCACCTAAGATAGCCCCTGCTAAAATAGCTGTACCGATTTGAGTCTTGCGGTGACGCAAGATGCCGGCAAGTTGTTGCAAGTCAAATTCCTGTTGGACAGGATGGGATTTGTTAGCCATATTAATTATTCTCTAAATAAAAATGTAAATCTAATTAATGAGATAGTTTTTTCGCCCAAATGTTGCAGGCATCCGCAATTTGTTGATAAACGTTATCGAAAAAAGCTTGATCTTTCCGATAGGGATCGGGAATATTCCTTTGCCCAGTCCATTGCCCCAATAACATTATTTTACTGCGTGCCAACGGCTGAATAGCTGCTACGGCGGCAATGTGTTTTTCTTCCATTACTA
The DNA here is from genome assembly GCF_030523955.1 of Neisseria sp. GTDB lineage: Bacteria > Pseudomonadota > Gammaproteobacteria > Burkholderiales > Neisseriaceae > Neisseria. The sequence continues at coordinate 26,406 of NZ_JAUNHL010000010.1, read as the reverse complement.
AAATCAAATCAGCAAAAATACACATTTGCGGAGTAAGCTGTTTGGCATTATGCTTGCTGAGCCCGCTTATGTTCAGATGATGCCGTTTGGCTGCATCTATCACCTTGAGGTCGACCCCTTGTCCAACCCAAGCAGTAACTCCGGCGGAAGCGACAAAACAGTTAGGCAGTTGCGGTTTTAGCAGATGTTCCGCTAACGGGGAGCGACAAATATTGCCCGAACATACTGTTAATATTTTGTCATATCGCATAAGTTCAAACAGTGAAGGTATCAGAGTTTAGAAAGAATTATTTACTGCGGCAGCACTGTTAATGGCTCCGATAGCTTGGGTAGCAACACGGTTCCAGCGTGCGATCGGTGCAGCAGTTATATAAACCACATCGTCAGTTTTTAGTTTAAATTGTGTGCCTAAGGCATAAGCACTGGCATCTTTCAGATTCAGTTGGTAAACATGAATAGGTTTATCGTAATCACTTGGTACATTACGGATAACAAATACCCCGGTGGCATTGGCTACCATCTGGTTCATACCTTCTGAACTGCTAATGGCATCGGTTAGGCTCATACCTTTAGGAGGCATCGGCAAACTGTTTTGGCGGGTTACTTCACCCATCACATGTACTCGGTTGTTTACATTAGATGGCACATAAACGATATCACCATCGCTCAATAAATAGTTTTGGGACAGATCACCGTTAGCACGCAAATCCTCCAAAGAGATAGTTCGCTCTACACCTTTATGAGTCCATTTGACGTTTTGTGGGTCTGCGGTGTCAGTAGTTCCTCCGGCAAGGTCAATAGCATCAACTAATGTTAATGGTACGTTAGTAATCGGTAATTGACCGGCTTGGCGGACAGATCCGGAAACACTTACTTTTTGTGAGCGGAATTCAGAAACTGTTAAATCTATTTGCGGATTTTTGATATATTTTCTTAGGCGACTATCCAATTCGGAGCGTACCTGATCAATAGTTTTGCCTTCTACTTTTAACTCTCCTACCAAAGGATAGAAAATGGTACCGCGATCGCTTACCCAACTGCCGTTGCTAACCTGTTGAGCTTGTGAACGGCCGGAAGAAGAACCTTGGGTCGTCATGTCTGGTTGGTACCAGACAACAATATTCAGGACATCACCTTTACCTAAACGGTAGTTATAGTTGCGCTTTTGCTGTTCAAGCGCCTGATTGTGTTGGCTGATCTTGGGTGGTTCGGCCATGCTTTGAACTAGCGAAAACGTAATTGGATGTATGCTTACACGGCTATCTAGCTGTGATTGGATATTGCCGGGTTCATCATTATTATTGTAGACAATCGTTTTGTTGCCTGTAGGCAGGCCGGAGCCCGGTATTACGGTACAACCGGAGGCGGCTATAATGACAGACAGGCTGATGATAGTCAGTTTTCTCATAAGTGTTGATTCCTTTATTCGGATATTTGCGGTTATAAAAACCGTCTGTTTCCTAATATTTGATTCGGTTGGCGCATGGGTGTGGAGCACCCATGCAGTCAAAATGGCAAGGGATTATTAGGCTTGTTGATTTTGCTGCCCGGCTACCCAGACTAAATCACAGATTTCATCTTTAGGAGCAAAGCCGGTAGGAGCGTCTAACATTAACTGGCGTACCGTCAGTTGATCGCCCTTGCGGCAAGCTTCATCCATTCTGTTCAAAATATCAGAAAGCTCGGGCCAAGACAGCATTACTTCATTAGCGGTCATAATGCGAGGGTGAGTGGTTTTCTCAACAGCATCTCCAATCAATAATTCCTCATAGAGTTTCTCGCCGGGGCGCAAACCGGTAATTTTGATTTCGATCTGACCGTTTGGATTGTTTTCGTCTTTGACCTCTAATCCGCTTAGGCGAATCATCTGACGGGCCAGATCGATAATTTTTACTGATTCACCCATATCCAACACGAATACGTCACCACCCTTACCCATTGCGCCGGCTTGAATAACAAGCTGTGCAGCCTCCGGAATCGTCATGAAATAACGGGTAATGTCTTGGTGTGTCAAGGTAACCGGGCCGCCTTGGGCAATCTGTTTTTCAAATACCGGGACAACGGAACCGGAGGAACCCAGCACATTGCCGAAACGAACCATACAGAAGCGGGTGTTGTGGTTGGTTTCTGCCGCTAATGCTTGCAATACTAATTCCGACATCCGTTTGGTGGCCCCCATTGTATTGGTAGGACGCACCGCTTTGTCTGTGGATATCAATACGAAAGTCGAAACTTCCGCTTCTACGGCAGCGAGTGCACACGCTAGGGTGCCATAGATATTGTTGCGTACACCCTCAATTGTATTGTATTCCACCATTGGTACATGCTTATAAGCAGCAGCATGGTAGATGGTTTCTACTTTGAAATTCTTCATTGCATTATACAAGCGATTACGGTGTTGTACGGAACCTAGTAATGGCAATACCGGGATGCTGGTGCCTTTGGCTTCCTGATACTCCCGCAACTCTTTATCTATACTGTATAAAGAAAATTCCGACAATTCGAATAAAATCAGCTTGGCTGGTGCGTTTTGGATAATTTGGCGACATAATTCAGAACCAATAGAGCCACCTGCACCAGTCACCATAACTACTTTGTCTTTGATATCGGCATGCATCAATTCTTCTTTTGGCGCCACCGGGTCACGACCCAATAAGTCAAATACGGAGATTTTGCGTAGAGATGTGGTGCTGATCTTGCCATCCACCAACTCTTTTACGCCCGGCATGGTCAATACTTCACAAGGATAGGACTCTAAAGATTGAATGATGCGTTTGCGTTCTTCAGTAGTGGCACTGGGAATAGCCAGTAAGATTTTTTCGACCTGATAACGCTCAATCAGTTCATTTAATTGATTTGGGCTATATACAGCCAAGTCATTAATGATGGTTTTTTGTGCAGCTCCGTCATCATCTACAAATGCAACGGCACGATATTCGTTGACTTGGCGGATAGCTTCCATCAGCTGGCGGCCGGATTGGCCGGCACCATAGATAATAACCGGGCTCATATCTTGCTTGCTATAGCCGCTGCTGTTGAGAATGGTACGCAGTACAAAGCGAGAACCGCCAATTAAAACCAACATCAGCAAGAAATAAATGAGCATTACCAGAAAATGGGTTTCTTTGTCGGCAATTGATAGGCCAATCCCCATAACAATTGTGGAAACCAAGGTGCCTAGGGCGGCGGTAGACATTACCTTGGCTCCAATAAAACGCGTGACGGCACGATAAAGTCCAAGGCGTATGAATAAGGCGATGGTTAATATAGTAGTAATAAAGAAAATTAACCAGTTGCCGGCGTTTGACCATTCTTGCGAATAAGCGGGCTTTAGGCTCAAGCTGAACCAAAAGGAGAAAAAGATAATGACGGTATCGTGCACAACAAAAAAGAATTTTTTTGCGTTGCGTGGCAGGGCGAGTAGAGAGTCCAGGGTCATGATGGGATCTATCGTATTTTTGTTGTTTTTAATTATTTCTTTTGTATTACATCTGCTTTCAGATAGGCATTAGAAGTTTAAAGAGGCAACAGGATGCGCTCAGTAAACATGCCTGCCTGAAAAAAAACTGTTGCCGCTGCTTGATATTTGTCTGACGGAAATATTGCAGCGGCAACTGTTGTCAGGCTGTCGCTTGTGACAGAACCTCTTTCAGATGAGTGCAGCAGAAATCCATTTGTTCTTTGGTAATGGTAGGATGTACCAAGAACATTAGGCTGGTATCACCCAGCTCAACCGCATTTTTCAAGCGTTCGTGCGGGCGCCACGAAGTGTTGTCAAAGGCTTTTTCCAAGTAGACTTCCGAGCAGCTGCCTTGGAAGCAGGGTACTTTACGAGCGTTGAGCTCGTCTACGATGCGATCACGACTCCAACCTTCAGCCAGCTTTTCAGGCTTGACGAAAGCATAATATTTGTATTGGGCATGCTCAATGTAATCTGGTACTTCAATCGTACGGATGGAGTCGAACTGTTTCAATATTTCTTCTAGTCGTGCTGCATTGGCTTGGCGTTTTGCGGTCCAATCGGCCATGCGGCGCAATTGGATGCGACCGATGGCAGCTTGCATTTCCATCATGCGCCAGTTGGTACCGAAACTTTCGTGCAACCAACGAAAACCAGGGGGGTGTTGGCGGTTGTAAACAGCATCATAGCTTTTGCCGTGGTCCTTGTAAGACCACATTTTCGACCACAATTCTTTATCGTTGGTGGTAACCATGCCGCCTTCGCCGCCGGTGGTCATAATCTTGTCTTGACAGAAAGACCATGCGCCGACGTGGCCGATGGAACCGGCGGACTTGCCTTTGTAGCGCGTACCGTGAGCTTGGGCGCAGTCTTCAATAACCCACAATTTGTGCTTTTCTGCTAAAGCCATGATGTCGTCCATCTCTGCGGGCATGCCGGCTAAATGAACCACAATGATGGCTTTGGTGTTTGGGGTTAAAACAGCTTCGATAGTTTCTGCCGAAATGTTTTGACTGTTTAAATCAACATCGGCAAATATGGGATTGGCTCCAGCGGTAACAATGGCTGATGCTGAAGCAAGGAAGGTGCGGGAGGTTACAATCACGTCATCACCTGGGCCGATGTTCATGGCTTTTAAGGCTACATCCAGTGCTAAAGTACCGTTGCCTAAGGCAATTGCATATTCTGTGCCCGCCCATTGGGCAAATTCTTTTTCAAATTCGCGGCATTCGTTACCGGTCCAGTAATTGACTTTATTGGAGAGCAGGATATTTTGTACGGCATCCGCTTCTTCTTGAGTAAAGCTCGGCCAGGGAGCCAATGAGGTGTTCAGCATAATGAATCCTTGAGTTGTTTATCTAATTGTTTAACCCAACAGTGGTTGGAATTCTTCTGTAAAATTTTTAATGGAAAAGAGGTGGATATTATTTTCACCGCTTCTATTCCTATGGTTAGCCAGTTTAGTAGCTAGAGAAGGTAATGGAATTTTTTGTATTATCCGATGACGGCCACAGGGTTAATCATGCTCGTGGACCAATACCTTAGCGTCGTAACGCAGCATAATTAAATCGTTTTTCCATTGATCGAAGAAGGGGATTTCTTCGTTGTACAAATATTCACGAATTAGCCAATTGATGTAATTGGCGCCGCTAGCATAAGTAAGGGGGAAACCTCCGCCAAATCTGGGATTGATTTCTACCCCGTATATGGTTTGGCTTTCGTCATGATAAAAAAATTGTGTGGTAAGGCATCCGCGTGCGCCATCAAGTTTGCCTAGTTGCGTAACCAGTAAATCATAAAGATAGTTGCGGCGGGTTGCTCCTTTGCTGACCTCTCCTGAGCGAACCTCCAAGCGTTCCCGAGGTACGATACATTTGGCAACACCGTTTTTGTCGTAATAAATATCGACAGTAAATTCTTTAAAAGTATTTTGAATGTCGATAAGCTGGCAAAACATTATTTTCGGATCATTAAGTAATTCGGGGGTCAGCTCACTTGGATCATTAACTGCCTGTGCACCGATACCTCGGCTGCCATCATAGGGTTTGGCAAAGCACGGGAAGGTAATATCATCTCGTCTGTAGATTTCGGGGCTGTTGATGCCATATTGTTGGAATAGTGCGGTTGTACGGCGCTTGTCTCTGCATAAGCTGATCAAATCAGAATCAGAAATAATGATGTGGATTCCTGCGGCGGCAAAGCGTTCACGATTGTCAGCTAACTTTTGTAATTCGGTATCGATGGTTGGGATAATCAGACCAATATTTTCTTTTTGCGCCAATGCAAAAATTTCATCGATATAGTTGGGATCATCAATACGGGTAACGCTAAATGCTCCATCTGCCATATGACAGGCGGAAGACATATGTGGGTTGATGTCCGTGCAGTATATTTTAATTTCATCAGAGAATTTTGTTGCTTCAGTTTTGAAATCCTGTACTAACTCAACGCGTCGACCGGCTGATAAAATCAGGATGTTAGTTTTCATTTTCTTTTGTTCCTTTAAATGCATTCGAGGTAGGTTCGCCTTGTGCGGTAATGCCTTCGCGAATGAATACTTTTTTAATGGTCAGAAACAGGATTTTTAAATCCAGCCAAAATGATCGATTATCAACATACCAGACATCCAGCTTGAATTTTTCTTCCCATGAAATTGCATTGCGGCCATTGACTTGCGCCCAACCTGTTACGCCTGGGCGGACTTCGTGGCGGCGGTACTGCTCTTTGTTGTAAAGAGGTAAGTAATCCATTAATAATGGGCGAGGGCCGACTAAGCTCATATCACCTTTTAAGACATTCCAAAGCTCGGGTAGTTCGTCAAGGCTGGTGGAACGCAGGGCTTTGCCAAAAGGTGTCAACCGTTCGTTGTCCGGTAGCGGGGTGCCATCTTTTGCGATGGCATCGCGCATAGAGCGGAACTTCACCATTTCAAACGGTTTGCCATCTATGCCGGGACGTACTTGGCGAAACAAGATGGGAGAACCGAGGTTTTTACGTACCAAAATGGCCACAATCAATAAAACCGGCGATAAGACAATCAGGCCTATCAGGGAGGCGATGATATCAAAAGCACGTTTAAGCAAGTCAGACATAACAGGTCCTAATTTTTTAATAAAACACTAATCTGAGAAGTTTCAGACAGGCATTAATGATGTTCAAATTTTCAATTTATTCAACATGAAATCGTTGATGATGTTAACATCATATTTGTTGCGAGCTATTTCTAACGAGGCTTGTCCCATTTTTTCTATAAGGGCAGGTTCGTTTAGGAAGCGTTTCATGGCTTCTGCTAATTTGTCTGCAGACTGAACTGGGACAAGCCAGCCATTATAGCCATTCTCTACGGTTTGACGACAACCGGGAGCATCAGTGGTAATAATTGCACGACCAGTGGCCATTGCTTCTAATACGGTACGTGGAGTGCCTTCTCGATAAGAAGGTAAAACAAAAACATGACACGCATTGATAGCGGGGCGTACGTCAGCTAACTTCCCCCAAAATTTTACTGTACCGTCGTTTACCCATTGGTCGAGTTCTTGTTGGGTAACTGAACTTGGATTGGAGTCTAAAAAACCAACTAAATTGAAAACAGCCTGCGGATATTGCTGTTTGACTTGTCGGGCGGCTTCAACATACTCTCGCACGCCTTTATCTTTCAATAGACGGCCAATTAACAGGAAGTGAACTTCATCACCTTCGGGTAAAGGTTGGGCACTAAACTTTTCGGTGTTAACGCCGGAACCATTTACCACTACAGTATTTTGGCCGGGGCGGATAATGCCCAAGTCGGTAAACAGTTTTTGGTCGTCATCGTTTTGGAAGAAAGTTAAGTCGGCAGCGGAGAGGGCACGGGAATATAGTTGACGGGTGACGCTTTTAATCAGGTTTTGTTTGGTACTGCCTTCGCTGTCTTGAAATGCGTATCCCAAGCCGGTAATCAGGGCGGCACGATGTGGAACGCCAGTGGAGGCAGCGGCCAGCATGCCGTAAATTACCGGCTTAATGGTGTAGGCCATCACATAATCAGGACGAATCCGTTGCATTAACTGGCGCAGTGCAATCAGTGTTTTCACATCCTGTACGGGATTGGTACCGGTACGCTGCATGGGTACATCATGCACAATTACGCCGTTATTACGTAGTTTTTCTAAAATAGCCGGATTATTGTTAATTTCAGGTGCTGCAACATGTACTTCGAGGCCTTTGGCTTGAATGGCGCAAATCAAATCCCAGCGGAAGTTGATCAGGGAGTTGGCATAACTGGCAATTAGTAAGAATTTTTTCATACGGTACTCGATGGATTAATGGTCGTTGGTTGGTTTTCAGACAGGCATGGTTCCAATATGGACTATTGTCAGTAATCAATATAACTTGGTTATGTAAGTTAAATGGAAGCCTGTCTGAATTATTTAGGCAGCGGTTGCAACTTTGCGCAATAATTCAATCAAGTGCGGCGCCGTTTTTTGTACACAGAAACGTTCTTCTGCATCGATCCGTCCCTGATGGCCGTATTGCTTGCGTAATTCGGGGCTTTGTAACAGAGTTTTCAGGGCTTCTACCCATTGCTCATCGCTATTGACGAGAAATCCGTTGGCGCCTTCGTCAACGATATTTTTATTGGCACCCACATCTGATCCGACTACGGGCAGGCCGCATGCCATGTATTGGATTAATTTATAACCACATTTGCCGTTGGTCCACGGCGTATCAGGCAGTGGCATGATACCAATGTCACTCTCGGCCACTAATGGTACTTCGGTGTCTTCTGTCCAAGGTAGATTTTCGATGTCGACACCGTCGATACTCAGATTGGCACCAATAATGCGCAATTTAAAAGGTACTTGGCGGTTAAGATCGGCCAGCGGGCGAGCGATTTCTTTCACGTATTTCGCGGTAGAGGGTGAACCGATCCAAACTACAGTCGGTTTGTCTTCGCGAGCTTTTTGTTCGCTGGCATGATAACGGGTAATATCAATTACGGTGGGGATGATTTCTACCCAGCGTGCACCGGCATGTTTGGCCCGATCGGCCAAATAATAATTGCCGCAAACCACAAGACTGGCACCTACCATTAATTTATCAAGACGTTTGCCGAATATTTTGCGTACGATGGGCAGGCGGTGCATGTCGTAGTTGTGAAATAGTGCATCGTCGTAATCAAGTACATAAGGGATGCCGGACAACAATAGTTTTTCAAACCAAGCGGGAGTCCATGGTAAGGCTTCTTTCTCAATCCAAATCAAACTGTATTGATTTTTGTTGGAAAGCAGTAAACGGATACGGTTCCAATAGGCCTGTCTTAACTCACTGCTGTTATAAGACTGTTTGTTGTACTTGGCTTTCAAGGCCTCATCGCTGATGAGTGGGAAAACGTCGCATTGAATGCCGGCCTGCTCGAACCAGCTCAGGTATTGTATGGTACGCAAGCGTGAAGAGGCACCTTGCTGACCATATTTGGTAAGCATCAGGACTCTCATCGGGTTTGTCCTTTCAGAATAGCCGGGAGTGCTTTCCACAGCATGCTGTATCCGGCCCAAGTGTTTTTAACATCAGCTACTGAGCCTTTCATCAGGCTTAATACCGTACGGGAAATTGGCTCGACAATTAATGTTACTAAAGTAATTCCGATGGCCTCAAGTTTGGACATGTGGGTAAAGCTGTAAATTAACCGGCTGCGCAGAGAATAAAATAGACGGGTAGCTTTCACTTGGCTGGAAGTTCCCCCGCCGGCATGGAAAGCTTGGGTGTCAGCTAAATACATGCTTTTATAGCCGGCTTGTTTTGTGCGGTAGGCTAAATCTAGATCTTCAAAATATACAAAGAATCGTTCGTCAAAACCGCGCAGTTGTTCGAATAAGTTGCGGCGCATAAAGTAAAAAGCACCAATGACTTGATCGACTTCACGTGTGCTCAAATGATCCCAGTCGCCCATGTGCATGTGCATGGATTTGAAGGTGGAGAAAGGCAGTTTGTTTAATCCTAATGCATTGACGGTAAACGTTTTCAGCGAAGGGAAACGCGTGCAACTGCGGGCGACGTGACCATCTTCCTCTATCAATTGTATGCCGCAAATACCAACTCCTTGGTTTTCCGGGCGTTCCATATAGTTATAGGGCACGCTTAAAGAGTGTTCGAATAACTGGGCATCGGGGTTGAGAAACAGAATATATTTGGCATTGCCTGCGGCAGCCCCTTGGTTGCAGGCTGCGCCAAAACCGTTATTGGTATCGTTTTTGATAATTTTCAATTCAAACGGAAAGTCGGTACCCAATTCTTCAACCAAAGCAATGGAGTTATCGGAAGAATTGTTATCCACAATAATGGTACTGCTCACTAAGCCTGAATGGTATTTGATGATGCTGGCAACGGCGTCCTGCAATAACTTCCCGGCGTTCCAGTTTACGAAAACAATATCGATCATATTTTATGTGCCTCTGTGTTGAGTTTGGACTGTTCATGGCGTTGCATCTGATTAAACAGGGCAATAAGAAACAAAGTGATGCCGAATGTCCGGTAATAAAGCATATTAGAGAACCCGATTTCAAATGCTAAGTAAGCAAACAGAAATACATACCGGTAAGAGGTAGTGACATTTCTGAAAATATAACGGCTGAATGAAATCAGCACTGCTAGCGTGGTGAGAATACTACCCCGTAGGGCATATTCCAGATAGCCGGAATCTGCGAACATAAAATCGGTTGTATAGCCAAATCCAATACCTCCCAAAGGATTGTTCATTACATAGTTTAGGTTGTTGGCCAAATTACCACCTTCAGCATAGCGTCCGCCCAAACCATTTCCTTCGGAGAATAAATGGTCAAGGGTTTGACCAATTACTTCGCCAATTGTCTGATAGATCAGAACCAACGCGAATAACTCGATGATCAGCGTTAAGAAAAATAAAAAACGCTGGGCTTTATAAAGTTCAAACTGCAATGCGATAAACGCAATCAGGAAGAATACAAGCGACGTTGAAGATTGCAGCCAGAACAAAAATACCATGTAGCAAATGGCGAATAGTAAATACCAAATCTGCTTGGTGTATTTATATAAAGCCAAATTGGTAACGAAAAATAGAAAATTATAGAAACCGGCAATAGAGTGGGTGCCAAAAACCGTTACAGGCTTTGACTGGTATAACATATTGGGAATCAGCTCAGGATAAAAGGCCTGATAATTGTTGTAAATAAAATCCACACCCAAAGGGACATCGAAAATAATCAAGAAAGATAAAACAGCAAAGAATATATTTAAAATGAATAAAGTTCTTAAGTAGGGTTTAAGATCTAACGGATTTTTATTGCTATTAAGTAAACATAAAGAAAACAACACAATAAACATCAAACCATTACCATACCGATAAGTAGGGTATGGGGATGTTATGGTTAACAAGGTCAGAAGAACACCAACCCCTACTGCAATCAATAAGTTAACGGGGTCGTATTTCTTTTGTTTGAGTAACAAATAGCCGTACAGTGGTAACAGAGCCATGGTCATGTTAACCATCCGACCAGCCTGCATGACCCCGTCTGTTGATGTGGGCATCATCACGCCGATTAGTACCAAGAAACAAATTACTAAATTATTCATATTATTTAATCTTTATTGACTTACCAGTTAGTGAGGTAATGTGTTTTCTTTATCGTAGTGAGCCAAGCTATGGCATGAGTTAAAATTTTAATCTTCTGGCATTTAGAGATAATAAAATTGTATCTAAAGCCATTCTGGCGGACCAAGCCATTGCAGCACCGATAACACCAAAATGTTGCAGAGCAAAATAAAGGAAGGTTAGATAAAGCGGTAATTCAAACATATGAATTTTGGCTGTAATATGTGCCTTACCACGGGCATGCAGTAAAGCGTAATACATAGCACCTACCGAGTTGGAGAATACGCCCAAACAGAGAATTTGTCCTACGGTAACAGAGGTAGGGTCAAAATTACCTTGTAGCCAAATATCCAATATGTAAGGCATTAAAAGTATCATCAACAGCGCCACTAAAAGCATCATACCGCCGACGCGAACCAACCATGTTTGAAAATACGATAACCACTCTTGCGGTTGCTCTTGCATCAAACGGGTTAATGTCGGAAAGATAACAGATGAAATCGCACCTACTAAAATCAGGCTTTGGGCAACCAATTCATATGGAACAACATACACGGTAACTGCCGCTGCTGAAATCATGCTGGCAATCATAAAACGGTCCATTTGAACCATCATAGGGCTGATAATGCTGCTCACTGTTACCCATCCGCCAAATGAGAATAAGGTTTTGGCAGTTTGTTTGGAGTAAACCAAGTCGGCTGGCGTGTAGTCTGGTTCATTGTTTTTCAGACAACTTAAAGCCAGATGGCGGAAAACCAATAAAGCTGCTACGCGGCTGGCGACTAAACTGGCAATTAGCCACGCTAGATTTGTACTGAAAAAAGAAATTAGTAAAGGGCCTGCAAAATTGAGCGTACCCAATATTACCCTCAAAATACTGATGCCTTTGAAGTTTAAATATGCTTCATTCATTCCGCGGTAGGTAGCACTCATTGCTTGGGCCGGTAAGGCGATGGCTAATAAAATAATCGAGTTGCGGATTTCATCCAGAGGGATGTGTTCGGTTTTTACGAATTGGGCGCCTCCGAATAAGGCAAAAATAACAATGGCGGTGCTGCCGATAAGGCCTGCGGTCATGGTAATGCGTGAGGCCGTAGCCAAAACAACGGGAACCTCTTGGGTTTGTTTCTGACCTCTCAAGCGAGAGACCATTTGGGTCAGCGCACGTCCGATACCAAGATCAAGAATACCTGCGTAGCTCATCATACCCCAGGCAAGAGCTAAGAGGCCGAAGCGTTCATTACCAATGCTGGAAATTAGGAGGGGGAGGGAAACCATTGCAATCAGCAAAGGTAAGACCAATCCGAATAGGTTCCAGCTAATATGTGCGAGTTTCAAATTCAGCGTACTCTCTAAACTAACTAAAGGTTGTAATGCTTTTCACATTACATTCTTTATCTTTTAATCTTTTATCAATAAAACTTCAGGTCTTTTTATAAAAGCGCTTTATTAATTATTAATATATGGCGGCTAATATCAATTGAGTATGTTATTTATGGTTTCAGACAGGCCTCGCTCCAGCAGATGCCTGTCTGAAACACTTTTACTGCTTACTAAAGTATATTTACTTCAAAAAACCGACATACCACGGCATGGCTTTTTTAATGCCTTGCTCGATGGTGTATTGCGGGTCGTAGCCCAGCAAGTTGTTGGCTTTGCTGACATCTGCCTGGGAATGGCGTACATCGCCGGCGCGGAAGTCGCGGTAAATCGCATCTTTCTCATACCGGATACCGTTATCGCCCAAGCTCTCGCGGATGTAGGAGAACAGCTGGTTCAGAGTTGTACGGCCGCCAACGGCGACGTTGTATACCTGATTGCGTGCTTCTTCCGCTTGTACAGTTGCGGCCAGCAGGTTGGCTTGAACGGTATTCTCAATGAAACAGAAGTCGCGGCTGGTTTCGCCGTCGCCGTTGATGAACAAGTCTTCATCTTTGATCATGGCTGAAGTCCACTTCGGAATCACCGCCGCATAAGCACCGTTCGGGTCCTGGCGTTTGCCGAATACGTTAAAGTAGCGCAGACCGATACAATTGAAGCCGTAGGTACGGGCAAAAACTTCGGCGTACAGCTCGTTCACATATTTGGTAACGGCATAGGGCGACAACGGTTTGCCGATGCGGTCTTCCACTTTAGGCAAGCCGGGATGGTCGCCGTAAGTGGAGGAACTGGCGGCGTAAGTGAAGCTTTTCACTTGTGCGTCGCGGGCGGCAACCAACATGTTGAGGAAACCGTCGATGTTGGCGCTGTTGGTGGTAATCGGATCGTTGATCGAACGGGGAACCGAGCCGAGCGCTGCCTGGTGCAGTACATAGTCTACGCCTTGGCAGGCTTGGTGGCAGGTATCTACGTTGCGGATATCACCTTCGATGAAGTTAAAGCGCGCCCATTGCTCAGGTGTGACTTCGCCTTTGACTTCGTCCAGATTGTATTGGTGGCCGGTGGCGAAGTTGTCCAAACCGACAACGGTTTGATCCAATTTCAACAGGGTTTCCAGTAGGTTGGAACCGATGAAACCGGCTACGCCGGTGATCAGCCATTTTTTCGGTTCTGCTTGCAATTGCTTTTGAATGGTTTCGTATGCGTTCATGAGTTCCATCCGTATTACAGGCGCAAGTCGGTTTGCTCGGGAGCAAACAGATATTTCAGGTCATACACGACGTGGGCGGGTTTGCCCAGTTTGCGGATGGCATCGATACCCATGTCTTTGAACTGTTTGTGTGCCACAGCCAAAATTACACCGTCGTATTTGCCGTCTTCCAAAAAATCAATCGGGGTGATACCGTATTCGTGTTGTGCTTCTTCGGCATCAATCCAAGGATCGTATACATCGACTTCGATATTGTATTCTTTCAATTCTTTGATGATATCGACAACTTTGGTGTTGCGCAGGTCGGGGCAGTTTTCTTTAAAGGTCAGACCCAACAACAGGATTTTCGCACCGTCTACTTGAATGCGTTTTTTCAACAATGATTTTACCAACTGGGAAGCTACGTATTCGCCCATGCTGTCGTTCAGGCGGCGGCCGGCCAAGATGATTTCAGGGTGATAGCCGATGCTTTGCGCTTTGTGGGTGAGGTAGTAGGGGTCTACGCCGATGCAGTGACCGCCGACCAAGCCCGGACGGAAGGGTAGGAAGTTCCATTTGGTGCCGGCTGCCAGTAATACGGACTCGGTGTCAATGTCCATTTTGTTGAAAATCAGCGCCAATTCGTTGATCAGGGCGATGTTCAGGTCGCGCTGGGTGTTTTCAATCACTTTGGCGGCTTCGGCTACTTTGATGCTGCTGGCTTTGTGGGTGCCGACAGTAATGATTTCGTTATACAGTTTGTCGACTACTTCGGCTACTTCGGGAGTGGAACCGGAAGTAACTTTACGGATGGTGGTTACGCGGTGCTCTTTATCGCCCGGGTTGATGCGCTCGGGGCTGTAGCCGGCGAAGAAATCTTGGTTGAATTTCAAGCCGGATACTTTTTCCAGAACGGGAACGCAGTCTTCTTCGGTGGCGCCGGGGTAAACGGTGGATTCGTAAATGACGATATCGCCTTTTTTCAGTACTTTACCGATGGTTTCGGAAGCTTTTACCAACGGAGTCAGATCGGGTTTTTTGTGCTCGTCGATAGGAGTAGGTACGGTAACGATAAATACGTTACAAGCTTTCAGATCGTCCAGATTGTAGGTGTAGCTCAAATGCTTGGCTGAAGCCAGCTCTTCGTCTTCTACCTCTAAAGTGGCATCGTGGCCTTTTTTCAAGGCTTCGATACGGCCTTGATGGATGTCGAAGCCGACTACCGGGCGTTTTTTGCCGAATTCGACTGCCAAAGGCAGGCCGACGTAGCCTAAGCCGATTACGGCCAAGTTGATTTGTTCAGGTGTCATCATGGTGTTACCAATCTTTATTTACTTGATGAAAATATGAAGGGAAGCTGTCGGCCGGTTCGGGTATTTAGGGAATGGGAAGCCGGCCTTGGCGGGTTGTCATGCTGCTTTAATGAATTAGGAATTCAATTCTTTCAGGGTTTTGCCCAGTTTGTCTTTGGCTGACAACAAGGGATCGCTAATCGGCCATTCGATGCCGACCGCCGGGTCATTCCAAATCAGGCAACCCTCGGCTTGCGGATTGTAATAATCGGTGCATTTGTATTCGAAGTCGGCAATATCGCTCAGGACGACAAAGCCGTGCGCAAGACCGGGCGGTACCCAAAATTGGGTTTTGTTCTCTTCGCTGAGGATTACGCCTTCCCATTGGCCGTAAGTGGGTGAGTCGGGGCGGATGTCGACGGCTACGTCGAATACTTCGCCGCGTACGCAGCGAACCAACTTACCTTGCGGGTTAACGGTTTGGAAGTGCAGACCGCGCAATACGCCTTTTTGCGAGCGCGAATGGTTGTCTTGGACGAAGTCCAAATCAATATTCAGCAATTCGCGATAACGGTTTTTCTCGAAGGTTTCCAAGAAGAAACCGCGTTCGTCGCCGAATACTTTCGGTTGGATGATTTTGACATCTGCAATTTTGGTATCGATAACTTGCATAAATCTCTTTCTTTCGGTTTTTCAGACAGGCATTATGATGCCTGTCTGAAAATATTATTGCGCACTGTCCAGAAGACGTTGCAGATATTGACCGTAACCGGTTTTGGCCAACGGTTTGATTTTCTCGGCCAGTTGTTCTTTATTCAGCCAGCCTTTGTTGAAGGCGATCTCTTCCAAACAGGCCACTTTCAAGCCTTGACGGCTTTCGATGGTTTGCACGAAGTGGCCGGCTTCCATCAGGCTGTCGTGGGTACCGGTATCGAGCCAGGCAAAGCCGCGACCGAGCAGTTCCACATTCAAGGTACCTTCTTCCAAATACATCTGGTTGATGCTGGTGATTTCCAGCTCGCCACGGGCAGACGGCTTGACCTGTTTGGCTTTTTCGACAATGGTTTTGTCGTAGAAGTAGAGGCCGGTCACTGCATAGTTGGACTTGGGTTTGGCTGGTTTTTCTTCGATAGACAGGGCTTTGAAGTTTTCATCAAATTCGACTACGCCGAAACGTTCCGGGTCGGCCACTTGGTAACCGAAAACAGTGGCGCCGTTTTCACGCTTAGCGGCTTGCTCCAGCTTGCGGCCGAAGCTTTCGCCAAAGTAGATGTTGTCGCCCAAAATCAGACAGGCGCTGTCGCCGTCGAGAAATTCTTCGCCAATCAGGAAAGCCTGTGCCAAGCCATCGGGGCTGGGCTGGATGGCGTAGCTGATGTTGATGCCGAAGTCGGAACCGTCGCCGAGCAGGCGCTGATAGCCGGGCATGTCATCAGGAGTGGAAATCACCAGAATGTCGCGAATGCCTGCCAGCATCAATACGGAAATCGGGTAATAAACCATCGGTTTGTCATAAATCGGCAGCAGCTGTTTGGAAACGCCGCGGGTAATGGGATAGAGGCGGGTGCCTGAACCGCCGGCCAGAACGATACCTTTCATGTGGGTTCTCCTCGATAGATGTGGATATTAAGAATTCAAGCCCAAGCGTTCGCCTTGGTAGTTGCCGTCCAATACGGCTTGCCACCAGTCTTGGTTGTCGAGGTACCACTCTACGGTTTTGCGGATACCGGTTTCAAAAGTCTCTTCGGGCTTCCAGCCTAAATCACGGCCGATTTTGGCTGCATCGATGGCGTAGCGGTGATCGTGGCCGGGGCGGTCGGTAACGTGGGTAATCAGTTCTTGGTAAGAAGACAGATTCGGTGTGTTGGGGTTTTGGGCGGCGGGGCGCAATTCGTCGAGAATGGTGCAGATGGTTTTGACCACTTCGATGTTTTTGCGCTCATTGTGGCCGCCGATATTGTAGGTTTCGCCGTTGGCGGCTTTGGTGAACACGGCCCACAGTGCACGGGCGTGGTCTTCAACAAACAGCCAGTCGCGGATTTGGTTGCCTTCGCCGTATACGGGCAGCGGTTTGCCGGCCAAGCTGTTGAGAATCATCAGCGGAATCAGTTTTTCCGGAAAGTGGAACGGACCGTAGTTGTTGGAGCAGTTGGTCAGCACGACAGGCAGGCCGTAGGTGCGGTTCCAAGCGCGTACCAAGTGGTCGCTGGACGCTTTGCTGGCGGAGTAGGGGCTGCTGGGGGCGTAAGGAGTGGTTTCGGTGAACAAGTCGTCGGTGCCGTGCAGGTCGCCGTAAACTTCGTCGGTGGAAATGTGGTGGAAGCGGAAGGCTGCTTTGTCTTCTTCAGACAGGCCGTTCCAATATTGGCGAGCGGCTTCCAGCAAGGTATAAGTGCCTACGATATTGGTTTCGATAAAGGCGGAGGGGCCGTCGATTGAACGGTCTACATGGCTTTCTGCTGCCAAGTGCATTACGCCGCAGGGTTGGTGCTCGGCGAACAGTTTGTCGAGAGCGGCACGGTCGCAGATGTCGGTTTGCGAAAAAATATAGCGGGGGTTGTCTGATACGCTGTCAAGCGAGTGGAGATTGCCGGCATAAGTTAATTTATCGATGTTAATAACAGTAACGTCGGTATTGTTAATCAGGTGACGAATCACTGCGGAGCCAATGAAGCCGGCGCCACCGGTGACGAAAACGGTGTTTTTTTGCATGATATAAACCTAAAGGTGATTGAAATTCGATTGTGTATTTCTTTTTGGGAAAAGGTTAAGAAGTTTTTTAATTACTCATTCTATCACTTTGATAGTGATTTGTTTTTAAATCGGGTGTGAAAGCCTTTGGAATGTGATAAGCGTGTTATCGTTCTGATTATTATTGGTTATTTGTTAATGCCAAGCAGATTTTCAGGTCGTTGCCCATGATGCTGCAATGGGTCGGTGACCAAGGTGCTTTTTGTAATAAAGTTTCATGGTTTTCAGGTAGGGTAAATAGATTGCGAGCTGCTGCGCCCAGTATTTTGGGCGATTGGTAAAGAATGATTTCGTCAACTAAGTTTGCTCGGATAAAGGACGAATTTATTTTTGCGCCTGCTTCGATTAAAACTTCACCGTATCCTTGGACGGCTAGGAGGGATGAAAGTTCATGCAAGTCGATTCCGCCGTCGCTGTGGGCAGGTTTTGTTGCCATAATGCGGACATGGGGAAATTTGAGAAACGGCGCATGATCTGCTTCGTTGGCGTTCAGGGTGATAATCAGGGTTGGACTTTGCTTGTCTTGGATGATACGGCTGTGCAGTGGGGTGCGTAGGCGGCTGTCGAGAATAATACGGGCCGGTTGGCGCAAGGTTGGGAAGTCACGTACGTTGAGTAATGGGTCGTCGGTCAGTATGGTGCCGATGCCGGTTAGTACGGCGCAACTTTCTGAGCGCAGTTTCTGTACGTCGGCACGTGCTTCGGGGCCGGTAATCCATTTGCTGCTGCCGTCTGATAGGGCGGTTTTTCCATCTAGGCTCGCGGCGCACTTGAGCCGGAAAAACGGCCTTTCCCGTTCGATGCGGGAGAGAAAGCCGCGGTTGAGCGTGCGTGCTTCGTTTTCCAGCAATCCGTAGGCAACGCCGATGCCGGCATTTTCCAATAGTGCGAAGCCTTTGCCGGCTACCAGCGGGTTGGGGTCGCGCATGGCACAAACTACACGCTGGATACCGGCTTCTATCAGGGCGAGTGCGCAAGGCGGCGTGCGGCCGTGATGGCTGCACGGTTCCAGGGTGACATAAGCGGTGGCGCCTTCGGCAAAACGACCGGCTTGGCGCAGGGCGTGTACTTCGGCGTGCGGTTCGCCGGCTTTGAGGTGGAAACCTTGGCCGACTATCTGGCTGCCGCGGGCAATCACGCAGCCGACACGCGGGTTGGGCGAGGTGGAATAAAGGCCTTGGCGGGCGAGCGACAAGGCAATACGCATCATTTGGGTATCAAGTTCGCTGAACATGAAAGTGCTTTAGATGAGGGTGGATAAAGAGGTATTGTAGGCCAACACAGTGTGTTTGTCTTGGAAGGAAGTGCCTGTCTGAAAAAAATAAAAGTGATGCTTTTTTGAATAACAAGCATCACTTTTATTTTTTCAGACAGGCATTTATTTAACCAGTTTTACGTCTTTCAACACTTCGTTCAACTGATTGGGCGAGGCGGTATAGCTGTTGGCGCAGATATTGTAGATGTTGCTGGCCTCGTAAACTGCTAAGCAATTTTCGTTTAAGATATTATCTTCTTTGTCTTTTTGTTGGAAACGATAGCTCATGCGGTTTTCAGTAGCCACGCCTGCTTGTACATCAGAGAGGCTGCTGTCTTGTTCCAGAGCGGTTTTGAGGTTTTTGAAGTAGTCGGCAGCCGGGCTTTGCGGTTTGCCCAGATTGGCGACGTAAACAGTAATGTCAGTAGCCGGGTCGTTTTGCAGCAGGGTTAAGTCTGCGGCGGTCAGGCCGGCGGGCAGCAAGTCTTTGTTTTGCATGGCGTCGGCGAATTGGCTACCTTGTACGCTGATGCTGATTTTACCGTCGCTGCTGGAGAGGGTTTGCACGGTATTGGCCGAAGCGGCGGCATCAGTGATGGCGGAGGCGGCGGATGAGGTGCTGTCGGCAACTGAGGTGGTGCCTTTTTGTTCGCAGGCGGCCAAGCCGATGGCGGTAACGGCTGTCAGGGTGAGTAGCAATTTGTTCATGCTTGTTTATCCAGTAATCATTTCATGATAATAATCGTAACGAGTATAACAAAGCCTAGGGTTTTTTTGTGTTAACCGCCGTTTGGGGCGTGTGCCGATGGGTGGTTTGCGGCTGTGTTGGTGTTGTTAAATGGCGTTAGATGCTTGTATCTGGCTGTATTTTTGGAAAAATGCGATCCCCCCGGGTATTTATGCAACAACGCCGACCGAGCGGGCGATAGCCAGTCCTTCCTCTTCGGTGAGGTAGCGCGGTTGGGCGGGGCGGTCGCGTTGGATGATGCTGCCGTTTTCAAAGAGCACCAACTCGTCGCAGGCCAGTTGCTGCCAGCTTTCGTTGCCGGTGAGCGGAAGGGTGGCGATGACGGCCACGCGGTCTTTAGGTGTGGTGACCGAGGAGAAGTCGATGGCGACGTCGTCGTCCAGCAGCTGGGCTTCGCCGAAAGGTGCTTGGCGGACAATATAATAGAGCAGAGTGCTGGCGTGGGCGAACATGCAGTCGCCGTTGGACATCAGAATGTTGAACAGGCCGTGTCCGCGTATTTGCCGAACGAGACTGCTAACGGTTTCGAATAAGGTGGCGGTGTCGGGTTTTTCGTCGAAGCGCTGGCGCAATTGTTCCAAGATAAAGCAGAAGGCGCGTTCGGAATCGGTGGTGCCGACCGGGCGGTAATATTGGCCGCGCGGCGGGTGGAAGTTTTCCAGGTGGCCGTTGTGGGCAAACATCCAATATTCGCCCCACAATTCGCGGATAAACGGGTGGGTGTTGGCCAGCGAGGTTTGGCCTTGGGTGGCTTTGCGGATGTGGGCGATGACGTTTTCGGATTTGATCTGGTAGCTGTTGACCAAATCGGCTACCGGCGATTGGGCGCTGGGTTTGTCGTCGTGAAAGATGCGAACGCCTTTGCGTTCGAAAAAGCCGATGCCGAAGCCGTCGATGTGGTGGTCGGTAAGGCCGCCGCGCATGCGGAAGCCTTCGAAGGAAAAGATGATGTCGGTGGGGGTATTGCAGTTCATACCCAGCAGTTGGCACATGAACGGAATCCTCGGATTGGGTTGGGTGTGGCGGATAATATTTTAAGATTAATTAAAAGTGGGAATGCCTGTCTGAAAAACAAGTGGCGCGGTTCGGCCGTTTGTTTTTCAGACGGGCATAAGTGTTTGTCAGCCCGGTTTGTGCTGCAAACCCAGTACGTCTTGCATGTCGTATAAGCCTTTGGGCTGCCGGCGCAACCACACGGCGGCGCGCACGGCGCCTGCGGCAAAAGTCATGCGGCTGGAGGCTTTGTGGGTGATTTCCACTCTTTCGCCTTCGGTGGCGAACAGGGCGGTATGGTCGCCGACAATATCGCCGCCGCGTACGGTGGCAAAGCCGATGGTTTGCGGGTTGCGCTCGCCGGTATGGCCTTCGCGGCCGTAAACGGCGCATTTTTTCAAGTCGCGGCCAAGCGCGTCGGCAATCACTTCGCCCATGCGTAGCGCGGTGCCGCTGGGGGCGTCGACTTTGTGGCGGTGGTGCGCTTCGATGATTTCGATGTCGTAGCCTTCGTTGAGTACGCGGGCAACGGTATCGAGGATATGGAAGGTGAGGTTGACGCCCACGCTGAAGTTGGCGGCAAACACGATACCGGTTTTTTCGGCGGCTTGTTTGATGGCGGTTTTGCCTGCATCGTCAAAACCGGTGGTGCCGATGACCATGTCCACGCCGTGTTCCGCGCATTTTTGCAGGTGTTTTAAAGTAGGCTCGGGGCGGGTGAAGTCGATCAGAACATCGCAGGCGGATAAAACGGCATCGACGTCGTCGCTGATGATGACGCCGGTTTTCAGGCCGAGGGCAAAGCCGGCGTCGAGGCCTAAGGCGTCGGATCCGCTGTGTTCCAATGCGCCGCCCAGCTCGGTTTCGGGATGGCGGGTAACGGCTTCTACCAGCACGCGGCCCATACGGCCGTTGGCGCCGGCAATGGCGATTTTAAGTGCGCTCATGGGGAGTCCTCTGTATTCGGGGCAGTCTTTGTAATGCTTTGATAAGACTTTAAATTGGGCGGTGTATTGTTTTTCAATGTTTCAGACAGGCATTGCGTAGCCGGTATGCCTGTCTGAAAAACGAACGCCGTCAAGCGGTCGGGTGCTTTAAAAAGCAAAAGCTTAAGGATCGGGTGTCCACAACGGTTGGGCCGGGGCGGCAGGTGCCTGCTGCGCCGCTTGTTGTGCGGCGGACATTTGTGCGCCGTAACGTTTCTGCAATTCTGCGGCTGCGTGTTCGATGGCGTTGCCCTCCGCTTTAACCAATTGGTCGTTCTGGAAGGTCAGCGTGAGGTTACGCACTTCCTGTACCACGCCGTTACGGCTGACTTGATAAGTATAATCCCAGCGGTCGGCATGGAAGGGGTCTTGCAACATGGGCGTGCCCAGCAGTTGGCGCACTTGGGCGCGGCTCATGCCGCCTTGAAGCGAGGCGATGGCGCGCGGATCGGGCTCGTTGCCTTGTACGACTTTAAGTTTGTAGGACGGGAAGTTCGACACGCGTTCGGCGCTGCAAGCGCCGAGTAGGGTGAGGGCTGCCAGGGCAACCAGGGCGGTGGTCTTGTTCACAGGGTAACCTTTCCGTTTAAAGGGAGTACGTTAGGCGGTACAGATGTGTAAAGGTTCGCTTGCGTAAGCCGGAGGTGTGCAAGCAGCTTAAAAATGCGTATTATAATACGTATTATAACGATAATCCCTCAACTTGAGGTATGGAAAGAAAAAGATGGAAAATAATATTGCCCAATTGAAAGACAACGGTTTGAAAGTGACCGGCCCGCGCTTGAAAATCTTGGATTTGTTCGAAGCCCGTGTGGGCGAACACTTAAGCGCGGAAGACGTTTACCGTATTCTGCTCGACGAAGGGGTGGAGATCGGCGTGGCCACCATCTATCGGGTGCTTACCCAATTCGAGCAGGCCGATATTCTGTTGCGCCACCACTTCGAAAGCGGCAAGGCGGTCTACGAGCTTAATGTCGGCAGCCACCACGATCATATCGTTTGCGTGAAATGCGGCCATGTTACCGAATTCCACAGCGAGGAAATCGAGGCGCTGCAAGACAAAATCGCCGAAGAAAACGGCTACCGCATCGTCGATCATGCGCTTTATCTTTACGGCGTGTGCGCGGATTGCCAGAAGAAAGAAAAGCGCTAAAACCATGCTTTTGGCAAACAGTTGGTTTTTCAGACAGGCATAGTTAATAAACAACTATGCCTGTCTGAATGCGTATCTACGGTTCTGATTTTGCGTTTATGGACATTCCGTTTTTCGCTCCGCGCGACTACCGTTTTCCCGATCCCGCGCCCGCGTTGGAATACAACGAAGGACTAGTCGGCGTGAGCGCCGATTTGGATAGCGGGCGCTTACTGGCTGCCTACCGCGCCGGCATTTTTCCGTGGTTTAGTGAAGGCGGTTTGTTTTACTGGTTTTGTACCGCGCCGCGTACCGTGTTGCGGCCGGAAACGCTGCATATCGGCCGCTCCCTGGCCAAGCTGTTGCGCAATAAAAGTTATTTGGTAACCGCCAACCACAGCTTCGAACACATTATCGCCGCCTGCGCCGCGATACCGCGCGCCGGTCAGGATGGCACTTGGATTGCCCCTGAATTCCAACAGGCGTATACCGCTTTGCACCGCGCCGGTTACGCCCATTCTTTCGAGTGCTGGTATCCCGCCGCCCAGGGCGAAGACTACCAACTGGCTGGCGGTTTTTACGGAGTGCAAATCGGTCGGGTGTTTTACGGCGAATCGATGTTTGCCTTGCAGCCCGATGCCTCCAAAATCGCTTTTGCCAGCGCGGTACCGTATCTGGCTGATTGCGGTATCGCCTTAATCGACTGCCAGCAGGATACGCAACATTTGGCGCGCTTTGGTTCGCAACAGATGGCATTGGCCGATTTTCAGGCCGAATTGGGCAGATTAAATCCGCTACCGCTGAATCGGGAAATCGGCAGGGTTGTGATTGCCCGGGCAGGATAAGCCTTCCGCTTGCCGGCCTGTCTGAATACGATTAGCCAATGTCGGCCAACCACTTTTGCGGTACAATTGCGCTTTAACTTTAAAACCCACCTTGGAATCCACCATGTCTTTACAAAACATCATCGAAACCGCGTTTGAAAACCGCGCCGAGATCACCCCCGCCAGCGTTACCCCAGAAGTAAAGCAGGCCGTCGAAGAAACCCTGCGCCAGCTCGACAGCGGCGAATTGCGTGTGGCCGAACGTTTGGGCGTGGGCCAATGGAAAGTGAACGAATGGGCGAAAAAAGCCGTGCTGCTTTCTTTCCGTATCGCCGACAACGAAGTACAAAACGACGGCGTGAACAAATATTTCGATAAAGTGCCGACCAAATTCGCCGACTGGAGCGAAGAAGAATTCAAAGCCGCCGGTTTCCGCGCCGTGCCCGGCGCCGTGGCCCGCCGCGGCAGTTTTGTCGCCAAAAACGTGGTGTTGATGCCCTCTTATGTCAACATCGGCGCGTATGTGGACGAAGGTGCGATGGTCGACACTTGGGCCACCGTCGGCTCATGCGCCCAAATCGGCAAAAACGTGCATTTATCCGGCGGCGTGGGCATCGGCGGCGTGCTTGAACCCTTGCAGGCTTCACCTACCATCATCGAAGACAACTGCTTTATCGGCGCACGCAGCGAAATCGTCGAAGGCGTGATTGTGGAAGAAGGCAGCGTGATTTCGATGGGCGTTTATATCGGCCAATCCACCAAAATCTACGACCGCGAAACCGGCGAGATCCACTACGGCCGCGTGCCCGCAGGCTCGGTGGTGGTGTCCGGCAGCCTGCCTTCTGCCGACGGCAAATACAGCCTCTATTGCGCCGTCATCGTGAAAAAAGTAGATGCGCAAACCCGCGCCAAAACCAGCGTAAACGAATTGCTGCGCGGCGTATAAACCATTCCTTGGTCAATTAAACGACCATTAAAAAAAGCCCGTATGCCTGTCTGAAAACCAATAAAAAGTTTTCAGACAGGCATTGGTTAATCTTGATAAAGGGCGGATGTTCCTCATTTGCCTGTTTATTCCTCAACCGATTCCGAGATGACCTTTATCCTATGCAAGAAGCTGAAATTTATTCCACCGTCGGCCGCGAGTTGTTGGCTGCCAACGCGCTCTCGCCAGAAGATTTATCCCGCAGTTTGGCGCTGATCGGCGGCCATCATATCGACTACGCCGATATTTATTGCCAACGTACGGCATTTGAGAGTTGGCACTTGGAAGAGGGAATGGTGAAGTCGGGCAGTTTCCAAATAGACCAAGGCGTAGGCGTGCGGGCGGTGGCCGGCGAGAAAACCGCTTTTGCTTATGCCGACAACCTTTCGGCCGACAGCATCCGCCGCTCTGCACAAACCGTGCGTGTGATCGGCCCGGCGGGTGGGGAAGCGGCAGTGGCACCGCTAAGCCGTCGGCCGGCGCACATCGTCCATTCGGCGGACGATCCCATCAGAAGCCTCGACTCGGCGGCCAAAGTGGCCTTGCTCAACCGGGTGGAAACGCTTGCCAAAGCGGCGGATCCGCGCATCGTGCAGGTGATGGCGGGGCTGACTTGCGAATACGATCTGATTTATCTTGCCCGCTTGGATGGCAGGCACGCCGCCGATATCCGACCCTTGGTGCGGCTGTCGGTTAGCGTGATTGCCAAGCAAGGCGGGCGGCGCGAGCAGGGCAGCGCCGGCGGCGGCGGCCGCTTCGGTTTGGATTATTTCGATGAGGCACGTTTGCAGGAATATGTGAACCATGCCGTACAGCAGGCGCTCACCAATCTGGAAGCGCGCCCCGCGCCGGCCGGCGCCATGAAAGTGGTGTTGGGCAACGGCTGGCCGGGCGTGTTGCTGCACGAAGCGGTCGGTCATGGTTTGGAAGGCGATTTCAACCGCAAAAAAACCAGCGCATTTGCCGGCCGTATCGGCGAGAGGGTGGCGGCAAAAGGCGTTACCGTTGTCGACCAAGGCGATATTGACGGCCGCCGCGGTTCGCTCAATATCGACGACGAAGGCAACGAAACCGGCCGTACCGTGTTAATCGAAGACGGCATCCTCACCGGCTATATACAGGACGAAACCAATGCCCGCCTGATGGGCGTGCCCGTTACCGGCAACGGCCGCCGCGAAAGCTATTCAGCGGTGCCGATGCCGCGCATGACCAATACTTTTATGGAAAACGGCAGTTATCCGGCGGAAGAAATCATCGCTTCCATCGATAAAGGGATTTACGCCGTTAATTTCGGCGGTGGCCAAGTCGATATCACCAGCGGCAAATTTGTGTTCAGCGCCTCGGAAGCCTGGTGGGTGGAAAACGGCAAGCTGCAATATCCGGTAAAAGGCGCAACCATCATCGGCAACGGCCCGGAAGTGTTGAAACACGTTTCCATGATTGGTAACGATACCGCGCTGGATACCGGCGTGGGCGTGTGCGGCAAAGAAGGGCAGAGCGTACCGGTGGGCGTGGGCCAGCCGACGCTGCGTATCGACGAAGGACTGGTAGTCGGCGGCAGCGAAGGATAGCGGATTGCGGATACCGGGCATCTAACCGGGCGGCTATACAACAGGGTTTACGGTAGGCCGCTTAGTATCGAAGTTATTTGATTTATTAGAACAATGCCTGTCTGAAAATATTGGAATCGATATTTTCAGACAGGCATTGGTTTTTAATGAATATATAGCAGATTAACTTAGCTTTTGCTACGGCGTTGCTGCGCCTTGCCGTACTACTTGTACTGTCTGCGGCTTGCTGCC
>NZ_JAUNHL010000009.1 GCF_030523955.1 Neisseria sp. | reverse complement strand
GCCATCGGCGCGGTGCTGAAAGACCTCACCCAAGGCAAGCCGATGGACAGATTGGTTTGCGGCGACGTCGGCTTCGGCAAAACCGAAGTCGCCCTGCGCGCCGCGTTTGTGGCGGTGATGGGCGGCAAACAGGTGGCCGTGCTCGCCCCCACCACCCTGCTGGTGGAACAGCACGCGCAGAATTTTGCCGACCGCTTCGCCGATTTTCCCGTGAAAGTGGCCAGCCTGTCGCGCTTCAACAGCGGCAAAACCACCACCGCCACCCTCAAAGGCATGGCCGAGGGCACGGTGGATATTGTGATCGGCACCCACAAACTGGTGCAGGACGACATTCAATTCAAAAACTTGGGCTTGGTGATTATCGACGAAGAACACCGCTTCGGCGTGCGCCAGAAAGAGCAGCTCAAACGCCTGCGCGCCAATGTTGACATCCTCACCCTCACCGCCACGCCGATTCCGCGCACGCTCAGCATGGCGCTGGAAGGGTTGCGCGATTTCTCGCTGATTACCACCGCCCCCAGCCGCCGTTTGGCGGTGAAAACCTTCGTCAAACCCTTCAGCGAAGGCAGCGTGCGCGAAGCCGTGCTGCGCGAACTCAAGCGCGGCGGGCAAGTGTTTTTCCTGCACAACGAAGTGGAAACCATCGAAAATATGCGCGAACGGCTGGAAACACTGCTGCCCGAAGCGCGCATCGGCGTCGCCCACGGCCAATTGCGCGAGCGCGAGCTGGAGCAGGTGATGCGCGACTTTCTGCAACAGCGTTTCAACGTGTTGCTGTGTTCCACCATCATCGAAACCGGCATCGACATCCCCAACGCCAACACCATCATCATCAACCGCGCCGACAAATTCGGCCTCGCGCAACTGCACCAATTGCGCGGGCGCGTCGGCCGCAGCCACCACCAAGCCTACGCCTACCTGCTCACCCCCGAATACATCACTAAAGACGCCGAAAAACGGCTCGATGCGATTGCGGCGGCAGACGAACTCGGCGCCGGCTTCACGCTGGCGATGCAGGATTTGGAAATCCGCGGCGCCGGCGAAATTCTCGGCGAAGGCCAGAGCGGCGAAATGATGCAGGTCGGCTTCACGCTCTACACCGAAATGCTCAAACAGGCCGTGCGCGACCTCAAAAAAGGCCGTCAGCCCGATTTGGACGCGCCTTTGGGCGTAACCACCGAAATCAAACTGCACAGCCCTGCACTCCTGCCCGAAAGCTACTGCCCCGACATTCACGAACGCTTGGTTTTATATAAACGTTTGGCCACCTGCGAAACCGAAGCGCAAATCAACGCCGTGCACGAAGAGCTGGTCGACCGCTTCGGCCTGCCCGAGCAACCGGTGAAAACCCTGATCGAAAGCCACCGCATCCGCCTAAGCGCCAAAGCAATGGGCATAGACGCGATTGATGCGACCAGCGAAGCCGTTACCCTCACCTTCGGCAAACACCACAACCTCGACCCCGCCGACATCATCATGCTGATGCAGAGCAACAAAAACTGGCGCATGGCCGGCGCCGACAAACTGCGCGTGGGCGCAGTGTCGGACGATGTGGAAACGCGGATTCACACCGTGAAAACAGTGTTGAAACAACTGGCGGGGAAATAAAAAGGCAATGCCTGTCTGAAAAGTTTTCAGACAGGCATTCAAGGTATCCGTATTTGACGGTTATCAAACTCGGGCTTAGCTATATATATTCACCACATTTCGGCCACTCTTGTAAAAGATACCGCTTCACCCTATACTTTAGCGCACTCTTATTCTTCTTCAATTTAAGGACAAAATTATTATGGCACGTTTAACCGTACACTCTATTGAATCTGCTCCGGAACAAGCCAAAGAACGCATGGAAACGGTTCAAAAAAACAATGGCTTCATTCCCAACTTAATCGGTGTATTGGCTAATTCGCCCCAAGCCTTGGCGATGTATCAAGAAGTCGGCAAACTCAACGGCAGCAACAGCCTGACTGCAGAAGAAATCGAAGTGGTTCAAATTACCGCCGCTGCCCACAACGGCTGTGATTTCTGTGTTGCCGGCCATACCAAGCTCGGCAAACTGAAGCTGCATATGCCGGACAACGTGCTCAACGCATTACGCAGCCGCACCCGTATCGAAGAAAATGAAAAATATCAGGCATTGGCCCAATTCACCATGCAATTAATCGATCAGCGCGGAAAAGTATCTGATCAAGAACTGCAAGCTGTCAAAGCCGCAGGTTACAACGATCAAAATGTATTAGATATAGTAATGGGCGTAGCATTGGCCACCTTATGTAATTATGCCAACAATGTCGCTCAAAACGATATCAACCCTGAATTACAAGCTTACGCACCTTAATTGGTCCGTATCCGTTATTCAACCAACCCCGTAACCTGAGTGTTTGGGGTTGGATTTTTATCGGTATCTTTACCCTTTTACGCTATCGCTTATTCCCGTTAGCCATAAATATATAGCGGCCCCAATTACTTCGATACAAGGCGACAGTACACACGTACGAAACCGATTCTGTTGCCGCTTTAGCGGCTTACAAAATCGTTCTTTTTGAGTTAAAGACGCAGCGGAACCTTCGCGAAAATTAAGTTAATCCGCTATTCCGCTATAGAGTGGGTTAATTCAAACTTACTTGAAGGCTCCGATCCACTATAAAAGCCCTGCTTTGCTATCCAAAATTCATTGAACACACTCTTACATGTTCATAGGATGATTATGAATCAATTCAGCACCTACTATCACGATACCCCGGCGCCGAACCAGCCGCTTCCTACCATTACACAATGGTGCAACCAGCCGGATTTTTTCGACAATATCAGTAAAGCTGCCCACACCTTACTTGACCCGATTGCAATTGATAAAGGTTACTACCCGATCAAAGAAATGAGTGAGCTGGCTAGGTTGGGCGCATTTTCTACTCATCTCAACAGCCAAGGAAACCGTTTGGGCGATGCCATTTTGTCTACTGCCAAAATCGGCGAAGTATGCGGTACGACCGGATTTCTATCATGGTGTCATCAAGTATGTGCTTTATATCTCGACCAATCCGATAATACCGAACTGGCCAACCGCATTTTACCCGGCCATATGCTCGGACACAGCTTCGGCGGTACCGCCTTGTCCAACCCAATGAAAACTTTTGCCAATATCGAATCAATGATTCTACGCGCAAACAAAGTAGACGGCGGTTATACCGTATCGGGCACTTTGCCGTGGATCAGCCATATCGCACCCGATCAATACTGCGGTGCGATTGCCAGCGTAGAGGCAGACAGGGCTGTTGAAAAAAATATTTTCTTTTTATTGTCGTTTGACGAAGAACGTAAAGGCCAATGGAAGCTCAATCCCTGCCCAACGTTTAGCGGAATGGAAGGTTCCAGCACTTGGCAAATCGAACTTAACGATTATTTTGTTCCTCACAACACCCTTATCGCCGACCCGGCCGCGCCTTTTATCCAAAGGATTCGGGGCGCGTTCGTATTAATGCAATTGGGCATTGGTGCCGGCATTATTCAAGGTGCGATTAACGACATCATAGCAGTAGAAAACCAGCTGGGGCATGTTAACCAATTCTTAGAAGACCAAGCAGGCGGCCTGCAAGAAGCATTGGATGACTTGGTTGCCCAAACATTAAGCCTGGCGCAAACACCTTTTGAAACACACAAAGACTTTTTCTTGGATGTGTTGGATGTGCGCATCCAAGGCGCAACACTGTCGCTGAATGCCACCCAAGCATCTTTATTACATCAGGGCGCAAGAGGCTACCTGATGAGTGCTGCGCCGCAACGCCGCATCCGTGAAGCACATTTTGTAGCGATTGTTACGCCGGCGATTAAGCACTTGCGCTACTTGTCGCACCAATTACTGTCCGACGTATCGCCACGATAAAGGAGCGGTGATGAGCAATCCCTTATTAACTTCCGTCAATATGGATGCAGACTGCAATCCCACCGATGGCCGCGGTGATTGGAAACGCTTTTTATGCCGTGCTTGCGGTTGGATTTATGACGAACAACTGGGTGATCCGGATGGCGGTTTACCTGCCGGTACCCGCTTTGAAGACATCCCCGATGATTGGGAATGCCCATTGTGCGGCGTAACCAAGCGCGATTTCGAACCTTACGTCTGCCGTAATGAACTGGTTGTCAAACCGATTTTCAACCCTTGCGCCGATAATGACGGCGTGGTGGTCATCGGCGGGGGCACGGCCGGCTGGACGGTAATCGAAGCCTTGCGCACTTTAGACAAACAATTACCCGTTACGCTGATTACTGCCGACAGTGGCAACCGGTATATGAAACCGCAACTATCGGTGGCCATCAGCCAAAACAAGACACCCGACCAACTTATTTCCCAATCAGCGGTATCATCGGCGCAACAACTGCATATCGGGCTGATCGCCCACACTTTCGTAACACGCATCGACACCAACAAACGGCAAGTACGCACTACCCGTGGCGATTTCGGTTATCGTCATTTGATTTTGGCGCTGGGCGCGGCACCGGCTCTGCCGGCATCCTTGCCGCCTGATTGTGTCTGGCGGATCAATCATGTCGATATGTTTGCCGATTTACAAGCCAAATTAGCCGCACGAGCGAACCAACACATTGCCATCGTCGGAGCAGGCATGATTGGCGTAGAGCTGGCCGAAGACATCGCCAAAGCGGGCCATCACGTTACCTTAATCAACCGCGAAGCACTGCCTTTGGCAGAAATTTTGCCCGACATCGCCGGAGAACGGCTGAAACAGGCTCTGGAGCATACAGGTATCCGCTATCTCGGTAATACACACCTGCAAAAAGTCTCCGCACTAAGCAACGGCCAATACCGTATCCAACTTAATGACGAATGTTTTATAGCCGACGAAATTGTCGCCAGTACCGGCTTAACCCTCAACGAGCGTTTACCTAAACGTGCCGGGCTGGATTACTCCCAACAAGGCATTGCCGTAGACGAGCGTACCTTACAAACTTCCCATCCCGATGTATTTGCATTGGGCGACTGTATTGCCATCGGCGGGCAAGCCTGCCGCTTTGTCGCACCGTTGCGCGAGCAAGCCGAAGCCATCGCCCACCGCATCGTCGGACTGGAGCATAAGGGCTATATTCACAGTCCGCCGCTTATCCGTCTGAAAACTAAATCGATTAACGTTTCCGTAACCGGTAAGGTCGATAAAGCACAACCGTGGCAAGTATGCGAAGACAGTGCCCAACGCTTGTTGTTGATTCAAAAACAGCAAGGCAAAACTACGGCCAAAATCGAACTAAAACATTAACCCAACGAATAAAACCTATCAATTATGCCCAATATTTTCCGCCCTTTTGAAGATAAGCAGTTGAATTTAGGCTGCAGCTGCGGCAAACACCGCAGCCAACATGAATGCAATCAGAGCGTGCAGCTGGATGAACGTTTCACCGGTGTACAAGACAATAGTCGTGTTGAGCATACGGCCACCGATATGATTGAGGCTGCGGCTGTAAAAGCACTTTTTCCACACGATCCCACCCGCCGTGCCTTTTTAAGAGCAGTTGGTAAAAGTACTGCCGTGGCTGCCATCACCAGTGTATTACCGCTAGCCATGTTGCAAGAAGCATCTGCCATTACCCTGCTGAAACCCGAAAAAAAGAGTGTCGATATTGGTTTTTTACCGATTTTATGCTCTACGCCGCTGATTATGGCCGACCCTTTGGGCTATTATGAAGAACAAGGTATTAAAGCCAACCTGCACAAGCGTGCCGGTTGGGCATTGGTGCGCGACCAAATGATGAATCGCGAGCTGGATGCTACCCATTTCTTAGCCCCCATGCCGCTTGCCATCAACTTAGGCCTGGGATCTGCCAAGCAAGATATGAAAGTCGCCGCCATTCAAAACACCAACGGCCAAGCCTTGGTTATGGCACTCAAACATCAAGACAACCGAGATCCCAAAAATTGGAAAGGCATGACTTTTGCCATTCCGTTTGAACACTCCATTCACAATTACCTGCTGCGTTATTTCTTAGCAGAGCATGGCATTGATCCCGATAAAGACGTCAAACTGCGTTTGACCACGCCCCCGGATATGATTGCCAATCTGAAAGCCGGCAATATCGATGGTTTTTTCGGCCCTGAACCGTTTAACCAACGGGCCGTTTGGGATAAAGCAGGTTATATTCACACCCTCTCCCGCGATATTTGGAATGGGCATCCATGCTGTTCATTTGGCACCTCGCAAGCGTTTATCAACGAATATCCGCAAACTTTTTTAGCCATGTACCGCGCCATTATCAAAGCCAACGTTATGGCTAACGATCCCAATATCCGTAAAGATTTATCCAAACTGCTCGCACCGGCCAACTATCTCAACCAGCCCGAGCTGGTGTTGCGCCAATCCATTATGGGGCGGTTTGCGGACGGTGCGGGCAATATCCAAGACTTTCCCGACCGCATGGGCTTTGACGTGATGCCGTGGCATTCGGTAGCCGTATGGATGCTGACACAAATGAAACGCTGGGGCTATCTTAAAGGCAATGTCAATTATCAAGACATCGCCAATCAAGTATTTATGTTAACCGATGCCAAAAAGCAGATGCGCGAAATGGGCTACCGCTTCAACGAAAAAGAACCGGGTATTACTGTGATGGGCAAATCATTCGATGCCCAACGCCCCGATGCGTACCTCAATTCATTTGCCATTGGTAAAAAGGCTTAAGGCTTAGGAAAATATAATGAAATTAACCACTAAAACCAAAGGCTATCTACTCTCTTTGCTGATTGTGCTGGCGACTTTGGGCATATGGCAAGCTGCCACCTTACCCAAACAAATCCATGCACCGACCGATCCGGTCAAACTGGAATACAGCATCCTCATGGGAGATATTCCCGAATTCACCCAACCCGGCGCAGTTGTATCCAGCCAAAAAAGCGAATTCCCTTCACCGACCGATTTCGCTCAAACCGCCATCAAGCATTTATCCAATCCGTTTTATGATAACGGCTTAAATGATAAAGGTATCGGCATCCAGCTGGGCTATTCTATCGGTCGGGTGTTATTAGGATTTGCACTGGCGATGCTGGTGGCCATTCCGTTGGGTTATCTGATCGGTATGTCGCCGGTACTGGGCAATGCCGCCATGCCGTTTGTACAGATTCTGAAGCCGATTTCACCGTTAGCATGGATGCCTATTGCGCTCTACACCATTAAAGACTCCAATGCCTCCAGTATTTTTGTGATTTTTATTTGCTCAATTTGGCCCATGCTGACCAATACTGCTTTCGGCGTGGCATCGGTTCGGCGCGAATGGCGTAACGTTGCCAAAACACTGGAATTCTCTCCTCTGAAAACCGCCGCCAAAATCGTTATTCCGGCTGCCGCACCCACCATCGTTACCGGCATGCGCATTTCCATGGGGATTGCCTGGTTGGTGATTGTCGCCGCCGAAATGTTGGTTGGCGGAACCGGTATAGGCTATTTCGTTTGGAATCAGTGGAACAATTTATCGCTTGCCAATGTGATGTTCGCCGTTCTGTTAATTGGCTTGGTAGGCATGATTTTAGATATGCTGTTTGGCATTTTGCAAAAAAAGGTGAGCTATGTTGAATAATAACGTCACAACTTTAATTCAAGTCGACAATCTCACTAAACGCTATGGCGATGGCGAAAATGTTTTTGAGAATGTCAACTTCGATATCCGTAAAAACGAATTTATCTGCCTAATCGGCCACTCCGGCTGCGGAAAGTCCACCATTCTGAATGCTTTGGCCGGTTTGGAACAAGCCAGCTCCGGTAGCATCGTTATGCACGGAAAACCTGTCGTCAAACCGGGCTTGGAGCGCGGTGTGGTGTTCCAAAGCCATGCCCTTTTACCTTGGTTGACCGTTGGCGAAAATATCGGCTTTGCCCTTAAAGCCAAAACGCCCGCCATTGAGGCCGAAGAATTACATCAGAAAATCGATTTCTATCTCGACATGGTCGGCTTAGCCAAAGTTAAAGACAAAAAGCCCAGCCAACTATCCGGCGGAATGAAACAGCGTGTCGGCATTGCGCGTGCCTTTTCTACTCAGCCTGAACTCTTGCTGATGGATGAGCCTTTCGGTGCTTTGGATGCCCTGACCCGGGGCGTGATTCAAGACGAATTGGTCAATATTGTCGAAGAAACCCATCAAACCGTGTTTATGATTACCCACGATATAGATGAAGCGATTTTGCTGGCCGACCGTATCTTTCTCATGAGCAACGGCCCGCACGCTTTTTTAGCGGAAATTTTGGAAAATACCATTCCAAAGCCCCGTCACCGTGACAATATCCACCACCATCACCAGTATTATAAAATCCGCAACCATCTACTGGATTTTCTGGTCCACCGCAGCAAAGCATTGCAACAAAGCAGCGAACGCCCGTCTCAACCAACTATTGTTAATTTTAATCACGATGCATGGAGTATCTAACTTTTGCGAATGCCGGTAATTAGTTCAATAGGCTATAACACAGGATGAAAAAATGCCTGTCTGAAAACTTTTAGCTTCGCCCAAATACGCAAACCGGTTTTCAGACAGGCTATATATTACTTACGCAAGCCGCTTGTTCAGATTTTCACCACCACACGGCCGCGGATTTTACCTGCCAATAAGGCTTCTGCCGCCGCAGGTACCTCTTCCAGCAAAATCTCTTCGCTAATCTCAGACAACAACGGCGAGCCTTGGAAAATTTCGCCCAATTGCTGCCAAGCAAAAATACGGTCTTCGATCGGGCGCATCACACTATCGATACCGGCCAATGTCACACCGCGCAGAATAAAGGGAGCAACCGTACCTTCAAAGTCCATTCCCTGTGCCAAGCCGCACGCTGCCACAATGCCGCCGTAACGGGTAGCGGCACAAATATTGGCCAAGGTATGACTGCCCAAACTGTCTACCGCCCCTGCCCAGCGCTCTTTCAATAAAGGTTTACCTTTTATACTGTATTCACTGCCCTCCATGATTGCTTTGGCACCCAAGGTATCGATTAAATAAGCACCCTCGTTAACGCGGCGGGTTAATGCGGTTACCTCGTAGCCCATTTGAGCCAAAATGGCGATGGCAAAGCTACCGACCCCGCCGTTGGCGCCGCTGACCACAATGTCACCCTCCCCGGCTCTTACACCGTGCGCTACGATGCGCTGTACCGACAACATTGCGGTGTAACCGGCCGTACCCAACGCCATACAGTCGTATAAGCTTAATCCTTCTGGTTTGTGCAGCAGCCACGCAGCCGGCACCCGTGCCATTTCGGCCAAACCGCCCCAATGGCGTTCGCCGACACCCCAGCCGTTGAGTATCACTTCATCACCCGGTTTGAAGCGCTCGCTTTCGCTGGCTATGACCTCACCGGCAAAATCAATACCGGGAATCATGGGAAAATCACGGATAATTAGGCCTTTATTAGTGATTGCCAACGCATCTTTATAATTGAGCGTGGAATAACGTACCCTTACGGTAACCTCGCCCGCAGGTAAATCCATTTCACTCAATTCATTACAAATCTCAACACGATAATCAGGGTTTTTATCAATTTTGATGCCTTTAAACATAAATTCTCCTTGGTTGGATTGGGCGCCACACCACACACTAGCGGTTTCACCTATCGGGCAACCCGTACTCGCTACTTCCGTTGCTATTTGCCATCAGAATCCCCGTTTAAATCCGGCAGTATTTTCAATACTATACGTTTTTTTCTATCACATTAATAGGTACAACATTTATCAAAAACAGATTTTAAGTCTATAATCCCTTAAAAATCAAAGCCTATAAAGGCATTCTTTGTACATTACCCTCTCCCCGGCAACGCTTTGTTCACTTGACAACATTTTGCAATCTCTGTTTAATAATTAATACAAATATTATTTTGTATTAATTCAAAAAATAAAAGGTTTATTTTGTTATGGATGCATTAATCCTGAGCCGGTTACAATTCGCGCTCAATGTTAGTTTCCACATCCTCTTTCCGGTAATCAATATCGCGCTGGCTTGGTTTGTGGTGTATTTCCGTTATAAAGCAGGCAATAGCGGTGATGCGGGCTGGTTGGCCGCTTACCGTTTTTGGACAAAAGTTTTTGCCGTTACCTTTGCCATCGGCGTGGTCTCCGGCGTAACCATGAGTTTCCAGTTCGGTACCAACTGGCCGGGTTTTATGGAAAAGGCGGGTAACATCGCCGGCCCCTTGCTTGGTTATGAAGTGTTGACTGCGTTCTTTTTGGAAGCGGGCTTTCTCGGCATCATGCTGTTCGGGCGCGAAAGGGTAAGCCAAAAAGTGCATATGACCGCCTCCGTAATCGTGGCCATCGGCACCTCGATTTCGGCTTTTTGGATTTTGGCGCTGGATTCGTGGATGCAGACACCCCAAGGCCATTGGATAGATGCCCAAGGCGTGATTCATGTGAAAAACTGGCTGGAAGTGATTTTCAACCCCTCGTTCCCTTACCGTTTAACTCACAAACTCTTGGCTTCCGCACTAACTGCTTCATTCCTGCTGATTGGTCTGTCGGCTTGGCAGATCCTGAAAAAATCAGGTAACAGTGCCACGCCAAAGGTGTTGAAAACCGGCCTTACTGTTGCCGCTATCAGCATTGTGCTGCAAGTATTCGCCGGCGATGCGCACGGTTTGAACACGCATAAATACCAACCGGCCAAACTGGCCGCCATCGAAGCGGTGTGGCATACCGAAAAACCGGTTCCGCTTACCTTAATCGGCTGGCCGAACGAAGAAACCCAAGAAACCGACTATGCGGTAAAAGTACCTTATCTGGGCTCGCTGATTCTCACCCACACCATGGACGGCGAAATCAAAGGCTTGAGCGAGTTTGCCGACAAACCGCCGGTTGCACCGGTGTTTTTCGCCTTCCGTGTGATGGTGGGCGTGGGCGTGTTGATGCTCTTGGTAAGCTGGTACGGCTGGTACCGTTTCCGCAAAACCCGCTGGCAACCGCAACATCTGCCCAAATGGTTGCTCTATACTTTTGCCGGTATGACTTTTTCCGGCTGGGTAGCCACGCTTGCCGGTTGGTATGTGACCGAAATCGGCCGCCAACCGTTTTTGGTATACGGCGTGCTGCGCACAGAAGATGCGGTTACCAAAATCGTACCTTCCGACAGCATCGGCCTGACATTGGTAATGTATCTGGTGTTATACACCGCTATGCTGATTTCTTACATTATGGTTTTAAAATACATGGCCGAACACCCCGAACATGAGGTACATCAAACAGGCCGTCTGAAAGCGGAGGATCAATAATGGATTGGAGTTACTGGCTGCCCCTCGTATTCTTGGGCTTACTCGGTTTTTCGATGACCGTGTATGTGGTACTCGACGGCTTCGATTTAGGTGTGGGCATGCTGATGCCGCGTGCCAAAGCGGAGGAACAAAACGTAATGGTCGGCTCGATCGGACCATTTTGGGATGCCAACGAAACCTGGCTGGTTCTGGGCGTAGGCGTATTGTTTATCGTATTTCCCAAAGCGCATAACCTCATTTTAGGCAATCTCTACCTGCCCGTTACCTTTATGCTGTTTTCCGTGATTGTGCGCGGCGCGGCATTCGACTTCCGCGTAAAAGCCGACGACAACCACAAAAGCTTGTGGAACATCGCCTTTATGCTAGGCTCGGCCGGCATGGCGCTCACGCAGGGCTGGATGCTTGGCCGTTACGTAACCGCTTTCGGCACCCGTCCTTTGGATTATCTGTTTTCAATCGGCATCATGGCCACCGTACCGGCGGTTTACGTATCATTGGCCGCCTGCTGGCTGCTTGCCAAAACCGAAGGCGAGTTGCAGAAAAAAGCCCGGCAATGGGCCAATGAGTCTTGGTGGTTGCTGGTAGGCTGCCTCTTGCTGATTTCACTGGCTACGCCGTTTGTCAGCAGCAGCATCTTCCAGCGTTGGTTTACTTTTCCCAATCTTTTGCTTCTCATGCCGATTCCGCTACTGGCCGCGTTTTGCCTGATTCGCGCGAAGATATTGCTGCGCCGCGAAGACATTTGGCAGGAGCGTATTTGGCAGCCGTTTGCCCTGCTGATAGCCTCATTGGTATTGTGTGCACTGGGCTTGGGCATCAGTATCTTCCCCTACGCCGTTATCGGCCAGCTCACCGTATGGGAAGCGGCCGCCAGCGTGCCGACTCTGGCCGTTACCTTAATCGGCGTAAGCATCACTGTTCCCTGTATTATTGCTTACAGTATCTTTGCCTATTGGGCGTTCCGCGGCAAAGCCACCGAACTTACCTACGGTTAAGCTAACTTCTGTTTAACAATAATGCCTGTCTGAAAACTTTTCAGACAGGCATTTTTTGTTTATTCCGATTAAGCATAGTTGAACACTTAACCAAGGCTGTTCTAAATATGTGGTGTGTAGTTCTTATCAGATTGACTAGGTGGTTAACACAACGCGACGGCTGATTCAGCTTCACGCAACACGTTAAACGGTCGTTACGCCCCTTGCCAGTCTTTTCAGATTACTTTATATATAAACCTTTCTTTATGTTTCCCCGCACTATTCATGCCGCTCACCAGCCCGCCCTTCGCCCCCGGCACCCTGCGCGCCCTGCAAGCGCTTGCCGTCAGAAGCCATGAGGATTTACGCCGTATCGGTGCAGTCAAAACCTTTTTGTTGTTGAAAGCCGGCGGCCTTACCGCCACCCGCAGCATTTTGTGGCAACTCGCCGCCGCCTGCCGCGGCATCCTGCCTGCCGAACTAAACGAAGCGGACAAACAAGCGCTATTGGCCGAAATGGCCGCCCATCCGCCGGTAGATATATTTCCGCCCGAGCAAGAAATGGCCGGTTTTATGCGCCAAGCGTTGATACAAGCGGAATTGGCGGCGGCGGCAAACGAAGTACCGGTCGGCGCCGTCGTCGTGAAAGAGGGCAGGATCATCGCCGCCGCACACAATCTTTGCGCCTCGTCGCACAACATTAGCCAGCACGCCGAAATCCGTGCGCTGGCACAAGCCGGCGCCGCTTTGCAAAACTACCGCTTAGACGGTTGCGATATTTACATCACACTGGAACCCTGCATCATGTGCAGCGGCGCCCTATTGCAAGCACGGCTGCGGCGGGTAATATTCGGTGCCGCCGAGCCGAAAACCGGTGCCGCCGGCAGCATTGCCGATGTGTTTTCAGACAGGCATTTGAACGCGCATACTGCCGTATTGGGCGGTGTATTGGCCGAAGAATGCCGCACCTTGTTGCAACAATTTTTCCAACACCGCAGAGGAAAATAATATGGAAACCGCTATTTTTGCCGGCGGCTGTTTTTGGTGTATCGAAGCCGTTTTCAACCGCATTCAAGGCGTCGAGCAAGCCCTGTCGGGCTACATCAACGGCCATACCGAAAACCCGAGCTATCAAGCCGTTTGCCAAGGTGATACCGGCCATGCCGAAGCCGTACAAATCACCTTCGACCCCACAATCGTCAGCTATCGCACACTCTTGGAGATTCTGTTTTCCATCCACGATCCCACCCAACTCAACCGCCAAGGCCATGATGTGGGCACTCAATACCGCAGCGGCATTTACTACCTCAACCCCAAGCAAAAAGCCGAAGCCGAAGCGTTTGTGCAAGAAGCCGCCGGCCATTTCGATGCACCGGTTGTTACCGAAATCCGCCCGGCCGCCCGCTTCTGGCCGGCTGAAGACTATCACCAAGGCTATTTCCTGCAAAATCCCGGCGCCGGTTATTGCCAAGCGGTTGTCGGGCCCAAGTTTTTCAAAGCCCGCGAGCGTTACGCCCGCTTGTGGAAAGATTAAAACCGTCCGCTCCGAATCTTCTCCATCAATGCCTGTCTGAAACCTTAATGCCACAATCGGCCGCCCCTCTTAAAGTTTTCAGACAGGCATTAGCCCGCAGCAGGCAGATAACTGTATATAATCGCAAGCAACCACATACACGTCTTCATTCGTCATGAAAAGCCAATTCCAACATATCGGTATCGTTACCCGCCCGCAAACGCCGAGCGTCGAACCCTGTTTGCATGCTTTAATTCAATTTCTGCTGGAAGAAAACATCAACGTCTACATCGATGCCGACAGCGTGGCCGATGATGTGGTGCGCCCCGAAGACCTCGAACGCTGCATCGTCACCACCAAAGACATGCTCGGCAAACAATGCGATCTGGTTATCGTACTGGGCGGCGACGGTACATTCCTTTCGGTTGCCCGCAAAGTCGCGCCTTACCGGGTGCCCCTAATCGGAGTCAACCAAGGCCATCTCGGCTTTCTTACCCAAGTCTCGCACGAGACCATGCTCGAACAGCTGCGCGGCATGTTTACCGGAAAATACAGCTCCGAAGAACGCATCCTGCTGGAAGCCGACCTCATCCGTGACGGCGAAGCCATCCACCGCGCCCTCGCATTGAACGATGCGGTGATTTCACGCGGCGGCGCCGGCCAGATGATCGAATTCGAAGTATTCATCAACAAAGAATTCGTCTACACCCAACGCTCCGACGGCCTGATTGTTTCCACCCCCACCGGTTCCACCGCCTACGCCTTGGCCGCCGGCGGCCCGATTCTGCAAGCCAGCCTGCGCGCACTCACTCTGGTGCCGATTTGCCCGCAATCGATGACTAACCGACCGATTGCCATTCCCGATACTTGTGAAATCGATATTCTGATTACCAAAGCCGGCGACGCACGCGTACATTTCGACGGCCAATCCTATCTCGACATCAAAAGCATGGACAAAGTCCGCATCCGTCGCTACCGCTACAGCCTGCGCATTCTTCACCCCAGCGATTACAATTACTACACCATCCTGCGCCAAAAACTGCATTGGGGCGAGCAATTGATTTAAAAAGCACCAAACCTAGCACTCAGGCGGAAAGCAAAATGTTTTCCGCCTGTTTTTCTGGTCATTTGAAGCTATAATAAAGCCTCTTTTTAACCCTTTGGACAACCGAATGCTCTTGGCGCTTTCCCTCCGCGATTTCGTTATTGTCGATAAACTCAATCTGGATTTCGACAACGGCTTTACCGTACTTACCGGCGAAACCGGTGCCGGCAAATCCATCACCCTCGACGCCCTCGGCCTGCTGCTTGGCGACAAAGCCGACTTCAGCCAGATCCGCCACGGCGCGCCCGAAGCGCAGCTCTCAGCGCTGTTCGATTTAAGCGATCTGCCCCAATTGCAAGCCCAATTGCGCGAACAAGGCTTGCTGAAAGCAGACGAAAACGAGCTGGCCATCCGCCGTATCATCGATGCCAAAGGCAAGAGCCGTAATTTTATCAACAACCAAGCCGCTACCCTGTCGCAACTCAAACACATCGGCGAACAGCTTATCGATATCCACGGACAAAACGCCCATCATTCGCTCAATCAAGAAGCCGCCCAACGCAAACTGCTCGACGCTTTCGCCGGCGCACAACCCTTGGCCGAACAAGTACACCGCGCCTGGCAAGAATGGCAAGAAGCCGTATCGGCGCTGCATGAGGCGCAAACCCAAGCCGAGAGCCTACAAATCGAGCGCGAGCGCCTCGAATGGCAACACAACGAATTATCCCGCCTCAATCCCGCGCCGGAAGAATGGGAAAACCTCAGCCAAAGCCACGACAGCTTGGCACACGCCGCCGAAATCTTGCAGGCCGCGGAAGAAACCGCCGAATTGATAGACGGCGACAACGGCTTGCAACGACGCTTATACCAATGCCAAAAAACATTGGAACAACTCAGCAACATCCAACCGCGTTTTGCCGAAAGCTTGGAATTATTGGCCAGCATCGAAGCCGAGCTGGGCGAAATCAGCGCCAATATGCGCGACGTCGCATCCGATGTCGAAATCCGGCCGGAAGAATTGGCGGCACAGGAAGCGCGCATGGCCGAATTAATGGGCATGGCGCGCAAATACCGCATCGAGCCGGAAAGCCTGCCGGCCAAACTGGCCGAAACCGCCGCTGCTTTGCAACAGTTGGAAGCCGCCGCCGATATTGCCGCATTGGAAGAGGCCGCAGCCGAACGGCAAGCCCGTTATCAAACTGTTGCCGAACAACTTAGCGCCGAACGCGCCCACGCCGCGCAAACACTGGGTTCGGAAACCACCTTGAAGATGCAGGAATTATCGATGGCGGGGGCCGACTTCCATATTGCACTGTTACCCGGCGAGCCCGGTGCACACGGTCTCGAACACATTCAATACCAAGTGGCGGCCAACCGGGGCAATCCGCTCAGACCCTTGCACAAAGTCGCTTCCGGCGGCGAGCTCGCCCGTATCAGCCTTGCCCTGCAAGTCGTTACCAGCCAATATGCACCGGTACCCACCCTGGTTTTCGACGAAGTGGATACCGGCATCGGCGGCGGCGTCGCCGAAACCGTCGGCAAAGCCCTGCGTGCACTGGGGCAACGCCACCAAGTGTTGGCGGTTACCCACCTGCCGCAAGTAGCAGCCTGCGGCGAACACCACTGGCAAGTGAAAAAGCATTTGGCCGACGACAAAACCATCAGCGAAATCCAAGTACTCGACCAAGCAGGCCGCATCAATGAAATCGCCCGCATGCTCGGCGGCGAAACCATTACAGAAACCACCCGCAGCCATGCGGCGGAACTGCTGGCGCTGGCCTCCGCATGAGCCGGGCAGGCGCTTTCCTGATGAAACCCTCAGCACAGGAGCAAAATAATGGACATCATCTTATGGCGGCACGCCGATGCCGAATACGGCCCGCCCGATTTACAACGCCGTTTGACCGAGAAAGGCCACCGTCAGGCTGAGGCAGCCGCAAAATGGCTGAACCGCCATCTGCCGGCCGATTATCAGGTATGGGCATCCGAAGCGGCACGCAGCCAAGAGACCGCCGCCTATCTCGGGCGCAGGCTGATTATCCGCCCCGAGCTGAATCCCGAAACCGATTTTCGAGTCTTCCCTGCCTTGCTTTCGGCCATTGGCGAGCAACAAACCGTTGTCATAACCGGCCATCAACCTTGGATCGGCGCTTGGTGCGCTTACCTGCTCAACGGCAACTGGCAGGCCGGTTTGGATTGGTCGGTGAAAAAAAGCGGTTTCTGGTGGTTCCGTTATCAGCAGAGCGAGGGTTATACCCACGCGAAATTAGTGGCTGCACTTACACCCGCCATCTTGCTTGCCGATTAGATTGAATCAGAGGATTAACGAGATAATTAATCAAATGCCTGTCTGAAAGAAAATATTCAGACAGGCATTTATCAAAAAAACGAAACGCTTAACTTCCTGCGAAGCAAGTCCTCAGCCGAACCATTTACGCCACCACAAAACCAAATTGTCGCGAATACGCCCCCACAAACCGGCTTCTTCTACCGGGTTGAGTGCAGCCACTTTTACTTCGGCCAACACTTTGCCTTCGTAAGTCAACTTCACTTTGCCCAAAACCTGGCCTTTGCGAATCGGGGCAACCACCGGTTGCTCGGTCTCCAAAATCGGTTTCAGGTTTTTCCCCTCGCCGTGCGGAATGGTGAGGTAAACGGCATCCAGAAAACCGGCATTCACCGCCGTTGCCTCGCCTTTATACACTTTCACCTGGGTGACAATCTGGCCGGCACTGTAAAGTTTCGGCGTATCAAATGCCTGCAACGCCCAGTTCAACAGTTTGCTGCTTTCGGCGGCCCGCGATTCGGGGCTGTCCATGCCTACCGCCACCGCCACCACACGGCGGTCGTTACGGCGGCTGGAGGAAACCAGGTTATAGCCCGCGGTCGGAGAATGGCCGCTCATCATACCGTCCACACTCGGATCACGATAGAGCAACAGATTGCGGTTGGGCTGTTCGATACCGTTGTAAGTAAACGAACGCATCGAGAACAGCGGGTAATATTTCGGAAAATCATGGATAACAGCGCTGGCGAGCTTAGCCAAATCGCCTACCGTAGAAAGGTGGCCGTCTTCCGCACGGCCGGTGGCATTTTTAAACGTCGTATCCAGCATGCCCAAGCGCTTGGCCTGATCATTCATTTTTTTGACGAAACCGGCTTCGCTGCCCTCACCCAACGCTTCTGCCAAAGTCAGAGTCGCATCGTTGGCCGACTGTACGATCATGCCTTTGAGCAAATCGGCAACCACCACCGGTTTATCCGGCGACAAGAACATTCGCGAACCTTCGGCTTTCCAAGCGTTCTGGGAAACATTCAGCGCTTGATCCGCTTTGAGCTGG
The DNA here is from genome assembly GCF_030523955.1 of Neisseria sp. Taxonomy (GTDB): domain Bacteria; phylum Pseudomonadota; class Gammaproteobacteria; order Burkholderiales; family Neisseriaceae; genus Neisseria. The sequence goes on along the minus strand of NZ_JAUNHL010000009.1, from coordinate 40,803 downwards.
CCGTTATCCAGCGCTTGAAAAACCAGATAAGCAGTCATCAATTTAGTCAGCGCGGCAGGCTCAATCAAGGTATTGGTCTCTTTAGCACCCAACGTTTGATTACTTTGCAAATCGCGTACGATATAGGCAGTGGCAGCCAATTCGGGTACTTGCGGCATAGCAGTTTGCTCGGCTGCCTTGCTTGCCGATGCAGCAGCTGAGGCGGGTGCCGAAGCTGCTTGAGGTGTAGCGTTTTTGGCAGAAGCAGCCGCAGGTGTTTTAGGCACATCGGCAGCCATGGCGGTCATGGTAGCGGCCAGCATCAGGCCGGATAAATATTTTTTCATGGGTATTCGGTATGAAGGATAGAAGACGGAGAGAGCACCGTTGTTGGGCTGACCCGCTTAAATTTAGCTTAAATATCAGTGTTTTCTATCCGGTGAAAACCCACCGGAATCCGTATGTATGGTGATACTGCCGCTCAAAGCGCCGGCTTCGGAATATTCATCCGACTTGTTATTTGATTTTCAGGCTGCCGATTATACCGTAAACTGCTTTTTTTCTTGCATGAAAACCTTACACGGAGTATGGTTTTACCTTTTCCTTGCATCTTCTTAACAAAGCAAGACTCCTCTTTCCATTGTTCTATTTTGCTTAAATCATGGCCAAAAATCTGCATTCCGACTACCTTACCCGTATCCTCACCGCCTCCGTTTATGATGTTGCCATTGAAACCCCGCTGGAGCCGGCGCGCAGCCTGTCGCAACGCCTGAATAACCATATCTGGCTCAAATGCGAAGATTTGCAGCCTGTCTTCTCGTTCAAAATCCGTGGTGCTTACAACAAAATGGCCTCTCTCTCGCCTGAAGCGCTCCGCAAGGGCGTGATTACCGCCAGCGCGGGCAATCATGCGCAAGGTGTGGCCTTATCGGCGCAGAAATTGGGCTGCGAAGCCATCATTGTGATGCCGGAAACCACGCCGCAGATTAAAGTTGATGCGGTTCGGGCGCGAGGCGGCAAAGTCGTGCTGGCCGGTACTTCCTATAATGATGCTTATGATCATGCGATGAAACTGGTAGCCGAAAGCGGTTTGACCTATATCCCGCCGTTTGACGATCCTTATGTGATTGCCGGCCAAGGTACGATTGCACTGGAAATCATCCGCCAGCATCCCAAGCCGATTGATGCAGTGTTCGTGGCCATCGGCGGCGGCGGCCTGGCAGCTGGTGTAGCCGCTTTTATCAAGAATGTGCGCCCGGAAATCAAGGTTATCGGCGTAGAAACCTTTGATGCTTGTGCGATGAAGCAGTCTATCGACAAGGGCGAACGTGTGGAATTAAAAGATGTCGGCCTGTTTGCCGACGGTACTGCGGTGAAGCTGGTGGGTGAAGAAACCTTTGCCTTGTGCCGCGATTTGCTCGACGACATTATCTTGGTCGATACCGATGACATTTGCGGTGCATTAAAAGATATTTACGACGACACCCGCAGTATCACCGAACCTTCCGGCGCGCTGGCATTGGCCGGTTTGAAAGCCTATATCGAGCGCGAAAACTGCCAAGGGCAAACGCTGATTGCCGTCAACAGCGGTGCCAACATGAATTTCCACCGCCTGCGCCACGTTTCCGAGCGCAGCGAACTGGGCGAAGGCAACGAGGGTATTTTCGCTGTCTCGATTCCCGAACAGCGCGGTAGTTTTCTGAAATTTGTCAACGTTTTAGGCAGCCGCAACATCACAGAGTTTAATTACCGCTACGGCGATGAAAAGATTGCACATATTTTTGTCGGCATTCAATCTGCCGGCGCACGCGATTTGAAGAAAATCAGCGAAGAGCTGACTGCCGCCGGCCTGCCCAATACCGATCTTACTGAAGACGAAGTGTCCAAAATCCACATCCGCTATATGGTGGGCGGGCGTTCCGCCAAAGTACAGAACGAACGCTTGGTAACGTTTGAATTTCCCGAACGCCCCGGCGCACTCACCCGTTTCCTCAGCCAGATGCGCGGAGTATGGAACATTACCCTGTTCCACTACCGCAATCACGGCGCCGACTACGGCCGCGTGCTGATGGGGGTAGACGTACCGCCGGCTGAAATCGACGAATTCAACGCTTTTTTACAATCGGTAGGCTATGTCCATCACGATGTTAGCGACAATGCCGCCTTCAAGCTGTTTCTCAGCAAAGAATAAAATGTAAAATGCCTGTCTGAAAAATATTTATCTGCTCCGTATCACTTTCTTGCGGTTGAAAGTAAACTTTTTCAGACAGGCCTTTACTAATCTTAATGACAACGCCGGCTTTGCCGATCCAAGCGAACGCCGCCTTTCATTTTCTATTGAATGATTGAAGAAAATATGACGATCAACCCCAAATCCATGCTCGCCTCCGTTGACCTCGGTTCCAACAGCTTCCGCCTGCAAGTCTGCCAGATTATCGATGGCCAGCTTAAAGTTATCGACTCGTTGAAGGTGATGGTCCGCTTCGCCGCCGGCCTCGACGAACACAAAAACCTTGATGCTGAATCACAAGAACGCGCGCTGGCCTGTCTGGCCAAATTCGGCGAGCGCCTGCGCGGTTTCGAGGCCGATCAGGTACGCGCAGTGGCCACCAACACCTTCCGCGTCGCGAAAAACATCCGCGAATTTCTGCCCAAGGCCGAAGCGGCGCTGGGCTTTCCGATTGAAATCATTGCCGGCCGTGAAGAAGCGCGCTTGATTTATACCGGTGTGGTGCACACCCTGCCGCCCAACGGCGACAAAATGCTGGTTATCGACATCGGCGGCGGCTCTACCGAATTCGTTATCGGCGCCGATATCAAACCGCTCCATACCGAAAGCCTGCCCTTGGGTTGCGTAACCTACAGCCTGCGCTTCTTCAACGGAAAAATCAGCCAGAAAAACTTCCAAGCCGCCATCAACGCCGCGCGTGCGGAAATCCAACGCATCAGCAAGCTGTTAAAACGCGAAGGCTGGGATTTCGCCGTCGGCACTTCCGGCTCGGCCAAAGCCATCCGCGACCTGATTGCCGAAGAGTTGGGCGAAGACGAAAACATTACCTACGCCGGCATGCAACATCTGGCCCGCCGCATCTGCGAGGCCGGCAGTGTGAAAAAAGCCAAGTTTAACGATTTGAAACCCGAGCGGATAGAAGTATTCGCCGGCGGCTTGGCCGTGATGATGGCTGCGTTCGAAGAGTTGGAAATCAAAAACATGATGGTAACCGACGCTGCCCTGCGCGACGGTGTGTTTTACGACTTAATCGGCCGCCAGCTCAATCAAGACATGCGCGACCAAACCGTCGAACAATTCCGCCAACGCTATCATGTTGCCGCCAGCCAGGCCGACCGCGTGGCCAAAGTGGCGCAAACCTTCCTGCAAAGCGTGTCGCAACATATTTCCGTGCAAGAGCTTGGCTACTGGCAGCGTTATGTCAACTGGGCGGCGCAACTGCACGAAATCGGCCTCAATATCGCGCATACCGCCTATCACAAACACACCGCCTATATTCTGGAAAATGCCGATATGCCCGGCTTCTCCCGCAAAGAACAACAACTTCTGGCGGCGCTTGCGCTCGGCCAGCGCGGTGATTTGCGCAAAATGCCCGAATATGTGGGCGATAACCAAATGATGTGGTTTGCCATCCTCACCCTGCGGCTGGCCGTATTGTTCTGCCGCGCACGCCTGCCCTTGGATCTGCCGAACAACACCCAGCTGCGCCACGACCCGCAAACCCAACAATTTATCCTGCGCCTCACGCAAAATTGGTTGGATGAAAATCCGCTGGCTGCCGATGCATTGGCTTTCGAAGCCGAGCAATGGCATAAAATCAATATGGATTTCGTTATCCAGGCACAATAAATTAAATTGTTTAAATAACCCGAATGCCTGTCTGAAAACTTATATATCGTATTATGTTTTCAGACAGGCAAAGACCTTTGCAAATCATTTTAACATCTTAAAAATCAGCGCTAAGCTCGAGGATGACGAAACATCAATCAATCCTGGATAGAAATGGATTTTTGCAAAGATCTCTCATATTTTTTCGAGCCATACCGCAAGATGATATTCGATCCCCCTGCGCGCAGTAATATTGACCATGCGCCCAAACAAGCCGTCTACCAAACGCTCTATAACGCCGAATCCTGCATTCTCGATGAATTCACACTGCAAGAAAACCGGCAGTTGGTCTCGGAAGACGGCAACGTATTGATCAGCCGGCCGGTAGAGCCCGGTAAAATCTGCTGGCTGCACAGCATCGGCATCAACGATTCCGAATTGCTCAAACAAATCCTCGCCCCCTACCGCATCCACGATTTGGTGATTGAAGATATTCTCAACAACAAACAACGGCCGAAAATCGAAGAGTATCCCGAATACCTGTTTATCGCCGCCCGCGTATTCCAATACAACGGCCCCAAGCTGCAATCCGACCCGGTATTCATCATTATCGGCCAGAATTTCGTCTTAACCTTCCAATCGCGCCCGCTGGGTTTGTTTACCGAAATTCGCAGCCGGTTTGCCGATAACCGCCAACACATCCGCAACAAAAGTATCGCCTATCTTGCCTATCTCTTCATCGACCGGCTGGTGGACGATTATTTCATCACCTTGGAGCAATACAATACCCGCGCCGAAACCATAGACAAAACCCTGTTTAAAAACGATGAAGATACCAACACCTTGCTGTTGCGCATCCATTCGCTCAAACGCGATGCCGTGCGTTTGCGGCGCACCCTGATACCGCTGCGCGAGGTCATCAACGCCCTGATGCGTGGCGATTATTCCATGTTCGACAATGATTTGCGCTTATACATTCGCGACGCATACGACCACATGCTGCAATTGGTCGAATCACTGGAAGCCTCGCGCGATATGGTATGGGGCATGATGGACGTACACCTCTCGTTCCAATCCAACCGCCTCAACCAGCAAATGCGCCTGCTCACCGTCATTACCGTGATTTTTATGCCGCTCACCCTGCTCACCGGTATTTATGGTATGAACTTCGACAATATGCCCGAATTGCACTGGCATTACGGCTATTTCATCCTGCTCGGCGTGATGGCCACCATCATCATTTCACTGCTGGTATTTTTTAACCGCAGAAAATGGTTATAAACTCATCGTTTTATATAGCGGATTTAATTACTTCGATACAAGGCAGCAAGCCGCAGACAGTACAAGTAGTACGGCAAGGCGCAGCAACGCCGTAGCGAAAGTTAAGTTAATCTGCTATAGCAAATAGTCTTCATAAAACAATGCCTGTCTGAAAGGTTTCAGACAGGCATTGAAAGTGATTGGCTTTGTCTATTCTGTTAATCGTGAACACTTTCATGCAAAGCTTGTTCGGCCTGCACATCGGCGTGGTAACTGGAGCGCACCATCGCACCGATGGCTGCGTTTACAAAACCCATTTCATAAGCTTCCTGCTCAAACGCTTTGAATTGATCGGGCGTCACATAACGCAATACCGGCAAATGGCCGTCCGACGGCTGCAAATACTGGCCGACAGTAATCATCTCGATATTGTGCTCGCGCATATCGCGCATGATTTCGCGGATTTCCTCATCGGTTTCGCCCAATCCAACCATAATACCGGATTTGGTCGGCACATCGGGTTGCAACTCTTTATAGCGGCGCAGCAATTCCAGCGAATGTTTGTAATCCGCACCCGGCCGGGCTTGTTTATACAAACGCGGATGAGTTTCCAGATTATGGTTCATCACATCCGGCGGATTTTTCGCCAAAATATCCAGCGCGATATCGAGGCGGCCGCGGAAGTCGGGCACCAGAATCTCGATTTTGGTTTGCGGGCTTTTTTCGCGGATGGCGTTGATACAGTCGGCAAAATGCTGGGCACCGCCGTCGCGCAAATCATCGCGGTCTACCGAAGTAATCACTACATAACGCAGCTTCATCGCCGCCACACTCTCGGCCAGATTTTTCGGCTCGTCCGCATCCAAAGGATTGGGACGGCCGTGGCCGACATCGCAAAACGGGCAGCGGCGGGTGCAAATATCGCCCATAATCATGAAAGTAGCGGTACCCTTGCTGAAACATTCGCCGATATTCGGGCAAGAAGCCTCTTCGCATACGGTATGCATTTTCTGATCGCGCAAAATGTTTTTGATTTCAAAAAACTTCTTGCCGGTCGGTATCTTGGCGCGTATCCACTCGGGCTTTTTCAGCTTTTCTTCCAAGGGCACAACTTTGATGGGAATGCGCGCGGTTTTGGCGGCGCCTTTGTGTTTGACGCCTTGTGCATTGTCTAATTTGACGGTTTCGTTGTTCATGATTGTATATTTCGGGTTAACGGTTTTTAGATGGCTGGACGGTTACGGCTCATGCCACAGGCATGCGGCCGTATGGTAAACACAAGCCCAGTCGGTGCGGTGTTCTTTATGCTGAAGCGGCTTAACTGAAAATTGCCAAACTGCTGTTTTACATTCAAAAAATGTCTTTCAGACAGCCTTTTACGCAGGCGTTTCCAGCTTTTTCTGCAAATGGGCGGCCAGTTTTCCGGCTACTTCGGCAAGCGGCGGGCAAGGCTTGAGAAAATCAGCCATCTGCGTCATTTCCATGCCTGCGTAGCCGCAGGGATTAATGTGGGTAAACGGGGTTAAATCCATATCTATATTTAATGCTAATCCATGATAAACCGAACCGTTTTTAATCCGTAACCCCAAAGAGGCGATTTTGCGCCCGTTTACATACACACCGGGGCGCTTGGGATCGGCGGCAGCGTCGATGCCGTATTCGGCCAACGTGGCGATAATGCTGTTTTCAAGAGCGCTTACAATATGGCGGACACTGGTTTTGCGGCGTTTGAAGTCGATCATGGTATAGACCACCAACTGGCCGGGGCCGTGGTAGGTGATTTGGCCGCCGCGATCAATCTGCACCACAGGAATATCGTCGCGAACCAGCAAATGTTCGCTCTTCCCCGCCATGCCTTGGGTGAACACGGGCGGGTGTTCGACTATCCACAGTTCGTCTTCGGTATCTTCGTTGCGCGCCTCGTTAAACGCTTTCATCGCTTCGAAAGTGCTGCCGTATTCTGCCAGCCCCCATTGAACGGTTTTCATGATTTATAGAACGACTTTCACTTTGGGGTGGGAAGTTAGTGCACGGTAAATATTGTCCAATTGTTCTTGATTTTCTACATTCACCGTTAAAGTCAGCCCGGTATAATTGCCTTTGCTGCTGTGGCGTTCGACCAAGCTGGTTTTGTCTGCATCCGGCGCGTGTTCGCGTACGGCTTCTAAGATTGAGTCGCTAAATTCCGGATGCTTTTCACCCATAATTTTAATCGGGAAGCTACAAGGAAATTCGACCAAACTTTTCTGTTCATTATCGGACATTGCTTACTTTCATTTAAATTATACGTTTTTTCAGACAGGCATTTTCAGCATACAATGCCTGTCTGAAAAATACCATTTCGAAATAATGGGATTTATGCGAGAAAAACACTTGCCAACGATTCATTTTAGCGTAAATCATACCGCGAATCTATGTTCGGGCAAATGTATGCACCCGGCGGATTTTCAAGTCTTGAAAAATGTTTTTCCAGCCCAACATACCGGCTATCCCTATGCATCCCAGCCCCGCTGAACCGATGCACCAATCATAAAGCATGAAGAGACCGAATTATGACTACTAAAAATAAAAAAGAGGAATATGGCACCTTAGCCTTGCTGCCTTTGCGCGATGTCGTGGTATACCCGCATATGGTGTTACCGCTGTTTGTCGGCCGTGCCAAATCGATAGCTGCTTTGGACGCAGCCATCGAGCACGACCAACCGGTATTTTTACTGGCACAGCGTAATCCTAACGACGAGGAACCAGGCGTCACTGATTTACACGAAATGGGTACAATCGCCAATGTGCTGCAAGTATTAAAACTGCCGGACGGTACCGTAAAAGTATTGGTTGAAGGTATTAACCGTGCAAAAGCCATTCATGTGGAAGAAAATGAAGAATATTTTTCTGCCCAAGTTGAAGTGGTGGCAGACGAAATATCCGAAAGCAGCGACATGGAAGCGCTCAAGCGTGCCCTGTTGAACGAATTCGATCAATTCGCCCGCCTGAATAAAAAAATCCCCGCTGAAGTAGTGGCCACCATTCAAGGTATAGACGATCACAGCCGCTTGGTAGATACCATTGCAGCCCACCTGCAACTGAAGCTGGAGTTCCGTCAAACCATTCTGGATATCGCCAATGTAGCCGAACGCATGGAATTCCTACTCGGCCAATTGGAAGCCGAATTGGATATTCTGCAAGTGGAAAAACGCATCCGTGGCCGCGTAAAACGCCAGATGGAAAAATCGCAACGCGAATACTATCTGAACGAACAAGTTAAAGCGATTCAAAAAGAATTGGGCGAAGAAGACGAACGCGGAGAGTTGGAAGCACTGGAGGCACAAATCATGCAGGCCGGCATGAGCGAAGAAGCTCAAAACAAAGCCCTGTCTGAATTGAAAAAGCTTAAAATGATGCCGCCCATGTCTGCCGAATCCACCGTGGTACGCAATTATATCGATACCCTGTTGGAATTGCCGTGGAAGAAAAAATCCCGCGTTATCAAAGATATTGCAAAAGCCGACCTGGTGCTCAATGAAGACCACTACGGTCTCGATAAAGTCAAAGAGCGTATTTTGGAATATTTGGCCGTTCAAAAGCGTACCGATAAATTAAAAGGCCCTATTTTGTGCTTGGTAGGCCCTCCGGGGGTAGGTAAAACCTCGCTGGGCGAATCCATCGCCAAGGCCACCGGCCGTAAATATGTGCGCATGGCTTTGGGCGGCGTAAAAGACGAGAGCGAAATCCGCGGACACCGCCGTACTTATATCGGATCAATGCCCGGGAAAATCATTCAAAGCATGATCAAAGCCGGTGTAAAAAATCCTTTATTCCTGCTCGATGAGATCGATAAGCTCGGCAACGATTTCCGCGGCGATCCTGCCAGCGCCTTGCTGGAAGTGCTCGATCCCGAACAAAACAGCACTTTTGCCGATCACTTCATCGAAGTGGATTTTGATTTGAGCGACGTGATGTTTATCGCCACTTCCAACAGCCTCGATATCCCGCCGGCATTACTCGACCGCATGGAAATCATCCGGCTTTCCGGCTATACCGAAGACGAAAAAGTCAATATCGCCATGCAGTATCTAGTGCCGAAACAAATGAAGCGCAACGGCGTGAAACCGACTGAATTGGTTATCGAAGAAAGTGCGGTACGCGATATCGTACGCTATTACACCCGCGAAGCCGGTGTACGCTCTCTTGACCGCGAAATCGCCAAAATCTGCCGTAAAGCCGTGATGGCCGTGCAATTGGCGGAAGATTCGGCCAAGACTGCGAAGAAAAGCAAAGCAAAATCGAAAGTCAAAGACGATACCATCGTAGTCAACTCGGAAGCATTACACGACTATCTCGGCGTACGCCGCTTTGATTTCGGCGTTGCGGGCAAAGAAAACCGAATCGGCCAAGTAACCGGCTTGGCATGGACGGAAGTCGGCGGCGAATTACTCACCGTAGAAGCGGTTGCCCTCAAAGGCAAAGGCAATATTGTGCGTACCGGGAAATTGGGCGACGTCATGCAAGAATCGATTACCGCTGCTTGGAGCGTCGTACGCTCACGCGCCGAAAGCTTGGGCATTGCGCCGGATTTCTATGAAAAACACGATATCCACGTACACGTACCGGAAGGTGCCACGCCCAAAGACGGTCCCAGCGCCGGTATTGCCATGACGCTGGCGATGGTTTCCGCTTTTACCGGTATTCCCGTGCGCGCCGATGTGGCGATGACCGGCGAAATCACCCTGCGCGGCGAAGTATTGCCTATCGGCGGATTGAAGGAAAAACTGCTGGCAGCGCTGCGCGGCGGCATCCAACATGTGATGATTCCGCACGATAACGTTAAAGACTTGGAGGAAATCCCGCAAAATGTGAAAGAAGGCTTGCAGATCCATCCGGTTAAATGGATAGACGAAGTACTTTCTTTAGGTTTGGAACGACAACCTGAACCATGGTCGGACAAAACCCCGGCAATAACGGAGGGAACTGCCGCAAGCACTACCCTGTCGAACCCCAATGGCAAGTCAAGCGTAAAAGCAACCAAGCACTGAGAAAGTGTAGTTTAGTGTTGTAAAAGCTGCGGCGGGAAGCAAGATAATGTTGAAAAGCCCGATTATTCTTGCATTCCCGCTTGACACAGCGATTTTAGGCTTGTTATAAAGTCGGTGATGTATCAATTTCCACCTTAAAAAGCCCGATTTTTCGGGGTTTCCATCCATAGTAATACAGAAAGGGACTTAATCGTGAACAAGTCTGAATTGATTGAAGCTATTGCTCAAGAAGCCGATATCTCCAAAGCAGCCGCAGCAAAAGCCTTGGACGGTATGATGAACGCTGTAACAGGTGCTTTGAAAAAAGGTGATACCGTGACCTTGGTCGGATTCGGAACCTTCTATGTAGGCGAACGTGCCGCACGTCAAGGCCGCAACCCGAAAACCGGCGAACCTTTGACTATCGCCGCCGCTAAAACGCCTAAATTCCGCGCCGGCAAAGCTTTGAAAGATGCGCTGTAATCCTGTTTTCTGAAGCGCTAAAATTTCTGAATCGTTAAAAAGCAGACTTTTAAGTCTGCTTTTTCTTCTTTACAGACTTTATTGTCCGCCATAACTTTTCAGACAGGCATCCGGCAGCAAAATACGTTACAATGGCATGTTTGTTTGATTAACTAATTTACTTAATAAAGACTTATCCCTATGTTTGCAGCCGTAGAGAAATTCAGCGGCCCGGCTAAAATCCTGCTGGGTCTGATTGCCCTAACCTTTGTCGGTTTCGGCGCCAGTTCCGTTTCCACCTCCTCTTCCGACTACATTGTAAAAATCGGCGAGCGCCCGATTACCGTGCAAGACGTTCAGCGTGCGCTGCAAAACGCACAGGCTTCCGGCAGCCAGAACGCAACTGAACAGTCTATTCTGCAAGCCTTGCAAGAACGTGCTTACTTATTGGAAGGCGCCAAATTGATGGGCATCGGCGTTTCAAAAGAAAAATTGAAACAGCAGATTGTTTCCATGCCCGCTTTTCAAGAAAACGGCAAATTCAGCCAACAAAAATTCAATGATTATTTAAAACAAATCAATATAAGCGAAGACCAATTTGTGGCCAACGCAGAAGAAGACATGCTGCTGAACAACCTGATCAATCTCGGCGGCGAAGGCAATATCATTTCCGACAGCCAGGCAACCGACCTCATCAAACTAACCCAATCAGCCCGCATGGTGCGCTCGGTAAGCTTCAATCCGCAGCAGTTTGTCGGCCAAATCAATACCAGTGATAAATCCCTGCAAGATTTCTATAATGAGAAAAAAGCCGATTATATGTTGCCGGAAGCGGTGAAATTCCAATATGTCGTTCTGTCCTTGGCCGACTTGGCTGCCAAACAAACCGTCAGCGAGCAAGAATTGAAAACCGCATTCGAGCAGTCTGCCAATAACAATAAACCACGCCGTGAAGTGCAACACATTCTGATTCCGAAAGGCAATACGGAAGCCGAGCAATCTACCAATAAAGCGCAAGCAGAACAGATATTGGCCGAAGTCAAAGCCAATCCGGCTAAATTCGGCGAACTGGCGAAAAAATATTCTCAAGATCCGGCCACAGCCTCCCAAAATGGTAATTTAGGTTGGATCCAACAAGGCGGCGGCTTGCCTAAGGCCTTTGAAGATCAGGTATTTGCTATGCAGAAAGCCGGAGACATCAGCGATGTACTGACCACTGAATACGGCTACCAAATTATCAAGCTCAACAAGATTCAGGATAAAGGCTCATTCGAACAAGACCGGCCGATGCTGGAAGCCGATTTGAAAATGAAAAAAGCGCAGGAAAGCTTTGCCAAAGCACGCGAAGAATTGGCCGCCGCCGCATTCGACCATCCCGACAGCCTCAAGCAGGCGGCCGACAAGCTTGGCTTGAAAATCGTTTCTATCGACGAATGGGTGACCCGCAAAGAAGCCGATGCGCAAGTGGCGGAACAAAAATTATCGGCCGATTTTGTTAAAGCCTTGTTCAGCGACGATGTACTGAAGAAAAAGCGCAATTCGGAGCCGGTTACCGTTAGTGAAAATACGGTAGCGGTGGTACGCGCCAGCGATGTACGCGCCGCCAGCCAGCAATCTTTCGAACAGGCTAAAGAACAGGTGCGTTTCGATTATCTGCGCACACAAGCCGAAAAAATGGCACAGGAAAAAGCCAAACAAGCCTTGGTTGACCTGCAAACCGGTGAGAAAGTTGATTTAAAATGGTCGCCGCAGGAAAAACTAACTGCCGCACAAGCCGGCCAGAACTTGCCGCCACAGGCCTATCAATCTTTGCTGAAAGCCCGCCCAAGCGAAAATAAACCGGTTTATTTCCTGGCTGAAGGCTTGCCGGTACCGGTATTGATTGCAGTGGATTCCCTTCTGCCGCCGGAAAATATCGAGGCGCAATTGCCGCAAGCCAAGCAAATGCTTCTAAATGCTGAAACCAATACGGTGTTTGCCGGCTTGATGTCTTACCTGCAAACACGTGTTCCCGCCGAGCAAGGCAACCAAAAGCTGGAGAATAAATAAACCCGATGCCCGATTATCGACTGCATAATCGGGCTTTGGCTTATTCCGTATGCCTGTCTGAAAATCGAACTGAAGTTTTCAGACAGGCATTATCTTTTTATAAACTATAGCGGATTTAATTAACTTTCGATACAAGGCAGCAAACCGCAGACAGTACAAGTCGTACGGAACCGATTCTGTTGCCGCTTTAGCGGCTTACAAAATCGTTCTCTCCGAGCTAAGGCGCAGCAACGACGTAGCGAAAGTTAAGTTAATCCGCTATAAAAGTAGCGCTGCGTTTGATTCAGCATTGAGTACCCCTTTACTTCAAACAATAATGCCTGTCTGAAAACCTGTTTAATTGTCTGATTTCGTTTTCCAAGTCTTTGTTTTTTTCTATATTCCGTTTTTCATTGCACTGATTACAAAAATTAACAATTAAATTAATCCCATTGAAAACAGCATCATAACAAAATACCATCATTCGAGATAACCAATTTAGAATATAACGCCTAGTAGCAAAACGGTTTTTCATATTATATTACTGCTTACCAAGGCTGATTCTTTAAAACTAAAACTCAAATCAACCGGTCTGACAATATAATCAATGGAATTCTACGATGACCGATAATACGCTCTCAACGCAAGCAAATCATTTGGGAATCGGGCTGGGCTATCATGATATCAATGGCCGCTATCACCCCACTTCCGACGAAGTATTAACCGAATTGGTGGCTCTGCTCTCAACGGTAACGCCGGCTGATGATGCTTTTGATACGGTGGCAGTCTTGCCGCACCAGATGCCGGTCGAATTTTTTGCTCCCGATCACCTGCCGCACGAAGCAGAATTTCTGCTCAGCGGCGACAATGGTTTGAATTTGGCACTCAATGTCGAATCCGGTTTCAGACAGGCCTCTTCTTTCGCACTGCGCCTGCCTTCCCTTCCCGACGGTTATTACACCCTTACCGCCTCGTTGCACGATTCGGACATTGTCTGGCGCTGCCTCTTAATCGTGGCGCCGCCTACGGTATACCGCCCCCCTTTTCTCGCCGGCGACAACCGCCTCAACGGCTTAACGATCCAGTTATACAGCCTTTATTCCGACACCAGCTGGGGGATAGGCGATTTTTCATGCCTGTCTGAAACCATGCGTTTTGCCGGACAAAACGGCTTGGATTTTGTCGGCATTAATCCCCTGCATGCACTATTCACCCGCTCGCCGGCGATGGCGAGTCCGTACAGCCCCTCTTCCCGCATCTGGCTCAATCCGATTTATCTCGATCTGCATCAAATAAGTGCTTTCACCGGTTCACCCAAAGCACGCCGTTGGTTTAACGGTAAAAAAGTGCAAAGCCGCCTAGCTGCCGTAAGGGCCAGTGAAACGGTGGATTACACCGAAGTGTGGGCACTGAAAAAAGAGGCGCTGCAAAAAGCTTTTGAATATTTTGAAGAACACCAAAACGATGCGACAGGCGCAGAAGGAGATCGGTTTGCCCGTTTCATAGCAGAAAAAGGCAGCCAACTGGCCGGCTTTGCGCTGTTTGAAGCGATTGACCAGCATTTTGGCTCTTCCGAACAAATCGGTTGGCTTGGTTGGCCAAAAGATTACCAAGACCCCGAACACGATGCCGTGCGCCGTTTTGCTGTCGAACACGCTCGGGAAGTGCGCTTTTATATGTGGCTGCAATGGTTATGCGCCGAACAACTGGATAAGGTGCAACAAACCGCCGCCGAAGCCGGCGTACGCCTCGGTATCTACGGTGATTTGGCCGTCGGCGTGTCGCGCGGCAGCGCCGATACTTGGCAAAACCGCAGCAATTACTGCCTCGATGCTTCTATCGGTGCTCCGCCCGATCCCTTGGGCCCGTTGGGGCAAAACTGGCAATTGCCGCCGCTGCATCCGGTTGCGTTACAACAGACCGGCTTTCGCGCCTTTATTGATCTATTGCGCGAAAACATGCGCTTATACGGTGTTTTACGCATCGATCATGTGATGGCACTTTGCCGTTTATGGTGGGTTGTGCTGGGAGAAAACGCCGCCAACGGTGCATATGTACATTACCCGCTCGAAGCCATGATGGCGATTCTCGCGCTGGAAAGCCACCGCCATCAGTGCGTGGTGATCGGCGAAGACTTGGGAACGGTGCCCGACAATATGCGCGAAGCCCTCTTCCGCTACCAGGTATTCACCTATTCCGTGTTGTATTTCAACCGTCACAGCAACGGCTATACCCTGCCCGAACACTATCCAGAACAGTCGATTACGGTAACCAGCACCCACGATGTCGCACCGCTGGCCGGTTTCTGGCGCGGTCAGGATTTGCTCGACATGGCCGAACTGGGCGTATTCGACGGTGAATTGTCGCTAACGGAAGCGCAAGCCGAGCGTGAACGCAACAAACAGGATTTGTTTAACGCACTGAAACAAGCGGGATGCCTGTCTGAAAACAGTGAAATGCCGCATGAAATGACGCCCGAGTTGCTGCACGCGGTACATACTTTCGGTATGCAGAGCAAAAGCCGCCTTTATGCCTTCCAGATAGAAAACCTACTCAATATCAGCCACAATTTCAATATCCCCGGTATCGCTTCGGGTTATCCCAACTGGGCACGCAAACTGCCGGTGGCGGTAACCGCATTCGATTCGCAACCACAAGTCTGCCAAGAACTTGCCTCAATCAGGAAAGAAATAGATATGAAAAAAAATACTTCCGCTACGCCTGCTTATCCCCCGCTCGATCGCGACGAACAGCAAACGGTTGATAGCTTTTTCTTTGCCAACCACGGCAACCCCTTCTCCTATCTCGGCCGCCACCGTGTCAACGGTTTGGGCGAGGTTATCCGTACCATACAACCCGATGCGGAAAAAGTAAGCGTGATCGATCGCAACAGCGGCGAAGTCATTATCGAAATGAACAAAACCGATTCACGCGGTTTCTTTGCCGTGATTTTGCCGCCCAATACCCCCGATTATGCACTTTTGGTACAACATCCCGGCAGCGAAGCTTACCGCATCGAAGATCCTTACCGCTTCACTTCCGGCCTGCAACCCTTGGATTCCTGGCTGCTCGGCGAAGGCAGCCACCTTCGTCCTTATGAAACATTGGGTGCACACCTCGCGGAAATGGACGGCGTTAAAGGCGTGCACTTCCGCCTGTGGGCACCGAATGCCCGCCGCGTATCGGTTATCGGCGAATTCAACCAATGGGACGGCCGCCGTCATATGATGCGCTTCCACCCCTCTACCGGCATCTGGGAAATCTTTATCCCCGAAGTACCGTTTAATGCCTTGTATAAATTCGAATTGCTTGATGCAAACGGCAATGTCCGCCAGAAATCCGATCCTTATGCTTTCGCCTCCGAACTGCGTCCGACCACTGCTTCAGTGGTGCGCGGCTTGCCGGAAAAAATGCCGGAACCTGCCTTCCGCCGCCAAGCCAATGCGGTAGACAGCCCGATCAGCATTTACGAAGTCCATCTGGGTTCGTGGAAACGTAGGGTGGAAAACAATTTCTGGATAACTTACGAAGATTTGGCCAAAGAGTTGGTCGACTATGTAAAAGAAATGGGATTTACCCATATCGAATTCATGCCGATTTCCGAATATCCGTTCGACGGCTCTTGGGGTTATCAGGCCACCGGCCTTTATGCGCCGACCAGCCGCTTCGGTTCGCCCCAACAGTTGCAATACCTGATCCAAACCGCGCATGATGCCGGTATCAGCGTCATCCTCGATTGGGTAGTCGGCCATTTCCCGGTAGATGACCACGGCCTTAACCATTTCGACGGCACCCCCTTATACGAACATGCCGATCCGCGCGAAGGCTACCATCAGGATTGGAACACGCTGATCTACAACTTCGGTCGCACCGAAGTGAAAAACTTCCTGCAAGGCAATGCCCTTTACTGGATTGAGCGTTTCGGTTTCGACGGTTTGCGTGTTGATGCCGTCGCCTCGATGATTTACCGCGATTATTCTCGTAAAGAAGGCGAGTGGATTCCCAACCAATACGGCGGCCGCGAAAATCTGGAAGCCATCAAATTCCTGCGCGACACCAACACCATGTTGCAACAGGAAGTGCCCGCCGCTTCCGAAATTGCCGAAGAATCCACTTCGTTTGCCAATGTTACGCGCGCTGAAGGGCTGAATTTCCAATATAAATGGAATATGGGTTGGATGAACGATACCTTGCGCTATATGCAGGAAGACCCGGTTAACCGCAAATACCATCACAACCTGATGACGTTCGGCATGGTTTACCAATACAGCGAAAACTTCATTCTGCCCTTGTCGCACGACGAAGTGGTGCACGGCAAAGGCTCGCTGTTATCGAAAATGCCCGGCGATGCTTGGCAGAAATTCGCCAACCTGCGCGCTTACTACGGCTTTATGTACGGCTTCCCCGGCAAAAAACTGCTGTTTATGGGCAGCGAATTTGCCCAAGGCCGCGAGTGGAACTACGACCAAGCACTCGACTGGTTCCTGCTGGAAGAAGAACACGGCGGCGGCTGGCACAAAGGCGTGCAGGATTTCGTGCGCGATCTCAATCATGTCTATCGCGAACACGCGCCGCTCTATCAATTGGACCAATGGCCGGATGGATTCGAATGGCTGGTGGCCGATGACGGCAATAACTCGGTATTCGCCTTCGAACGACGCGACCGTGAAGGCAACCGCATGATTGTAGTCAGCAACTTCACCTCTGTGGTACGTGAAAACTACCGTATCGGCGTGAATGCGGCAGGTACCTACCGCGAAGTGATGAACTCCGATAAAAGCCAATACAAGGGCAGCGGCGTCAGCTCGGGATCGGAAGTATTCACCGAAGAAATTTTTTCGCACGGACGCCCGCAGTCGCTTAATCTGACTTTACCGCCGTTGGCAACGGTTTTCCTCTATCTGGATAATCAAGAACAGGAATAATACCTTCTGCTTTTTCAGACAGGCATTGCCAACACAGAATGCCTGTCTGAAAAACAGCAAAACCTGCCATCAAGAAGTTTTTGCAAAACAGCCCGTGCCGGTTTCAGGTTGTTTTCCAAAAATTTCCATAACTTAAATAACCGCTGTTTTTCAGACAGGCATAATCCCTACCTATTTGTAGATACGGCCGTTATTCTTAAAGAACCAACCCCATCCGCACAACACATGAATAAGTTTTACCCCAGAAAAGATAAAAAATTCAGCATAAGCAAAGGCAGCCCTTACCCGATGGGCGCCACTTTAAAAGACAACGGCGTGAATTTCGCTTTATTCTCCTCACGCGCAGAAAAAGTAGAGCTCTGCCTATTTGACGACAACGGAAAAGAAACTCGCCTCACCCTGCCGGATGTCGACCGCCATATCCATTTTGGCTTTGTCGAAGGCTTGCAAGCCGGACAACGTTACGGCTACCGCGTATACGGCAGTTATTACCCCGAGCTCGGCCTGTTTTTCAACCCGAAAAAATTACTGGCCGATCCCTATGCGCGAGACATAGACGGCACACTGCATTACTGCAACCCGGAAGAGTTGGCTTGGCTGCGCTACGATGACCAGCGCGACAACGCAGCCATCGCCCCCAAAAGCGTTGTAACCGCACCCAGCACATTTGATTGGCAAGACGACCGTTTTCCCGATATCCCATGGCCGGATACCGTGATTTACGAAGCCCATGTAAAAGGCTTAACCAAATTAATACCCGGCTTGGAACACGCAGGCACTTACGCCGCCTTGGCCGATCCGAAAGTCATTGCCTATCTGAAAGAATTGGGCATCACGGCAGTCGAATTACTGCCCGTACAGCTGCATTTGGACGAATACCATCTTCAGCAAAACGGCTTGAGCAACTACTGGGGCTATAACACTTATTCGCATTTCAGCGTAGAGCCCTCTTATGCGGCAGCCCCCAAAAACGCCGCCGACGAATTGCGTTGCGCCGTACGCGCCCTTCACGCTGCCGGTATCGAAGTGTTTCTGGACATCGTATTTAACCATACCGCCGAGCAAGACCGCAGTGTCGGCCTGATGCTCAGCCAGCGCGGTATCGATAATCCGGCCTGGTATTGGCAGGAAGCAAATTGCTCATACAGCAATTGGAGCGGTACCGGTAATACGTTGCAATTATCCGAACGTAACGTTACCCGCTGGCTGATGGACTGCCTGCGTTATTGGGTGCAAGAATTCCACATCGACGGCTTCCGCTTTGATTTGGCCGTAGTATTGGGGCGCGAACCCGGCTTCAATACCTACGGACGATTGTTTCAGGCGATTTACCAAGACCCGGTGCTGGCCACCCGTAAAATGATAGCCGAACCATGGGACATCGGTCCCGGCGGCTACCAAGTCGGCCATTTTCCGCCGCCGTTTGCCGAATGGAACGACCGTTTCCGCGACGACATGCGCGCTTTCTGGGTTCAGGAAAGCGGCAACCTCGGAGCCTTTGCCGAAAGATTGGCCGGCTCGTCCGACCTATTCCGTCACCACGGCCGCACCCCTGTCGAAGGAATTAATTTTATTTGCTCGCACGACGGTTTCACCTTGCGCGATTTGGTCAGCTACAACGAGAAACATAATGAAGCCAATGGCGAGCAAAACCGAGACGGCCACAGCCATAACTTGAGTTGGAACCACGGTGAAGAAGGCGGCACCGACAATGCCGAAATTCTAAAGTTGCGCGAATACACCAGCAAAGCATTGCTCTCATCACTATTCCTCGCCAACGGCACCCCCATGCTGCTGTCCGGTGACGAGTTCGGCAACAGCCAAAACGGCAACAACAACGGTTATTGTCAAGACAACGCCATCACTTGGCTTGACTGGTGGGCCCGCAATGCCGAATTGGAAAGCTATGTTCAAAAACTATTGGCCTTACGCCGCGATATTGCCTTGCTGCACGAAGATGCATGGTGGGACGACAGGGTACACTGGATGACCGCCGAAGGTTTGGAAATGCACAAACACTGGGAAAACCGCAGCAGCAAAGCCATGCAGGTTTTATTGGACGACGAATGGCTGCTATTGGTCAACGCCAAACGCAGCACACAAATGTTCTATCTTCCGACCGGTAGCTGGAAATGCCATCTCGCACCATCAGAAGATTACGAACATAACCATTCCGAATGCCGTGTCGGTCATATGGGCATTTGGATTTTTCATAAAAAAACCTGACCTCAATAGCAAAGGAGAAATTTATGGCAACCCTTACCGAAAAAGAAATTGAAAACAAACGGTATTTAAGCAGCAGCAGTATTGCAGACAACACGCTCGTGTTGATACTGGCAGGCGGCCGCGGTTCCCGGTTGTATGAAATGACCGATCGCCGCTCCAAACCGGCCGTCTATTTCGGCGGCAACTGGCGAATCATTGATTTCACCTTATCCAACTGCTTGAATTCCAATTTGTTGAAAATCGGCGTGATTACCCAATACGAAGCCCACTCGCTGCTTCGACATCTGCAACATGCCTGGTCGTTCCTTCCGCGCGAACGCGGCCAGTTTGTCGATATGCTGCCCGCCCGCCAACAAGTAGATGAGTCTATGTGGTACCGCGGCACTGCCGATGCCGTGTGGCAGAATGTCACCATCATGAAAGAGCATTACAAACCGAAATACGTGCTCATTCTGGCCGGTGACCATATTTATAAAATGGACTATATGCAAATGTTGCGCGACCACATTAACAGCGGCGCAAAATGCACGGTAGGCTGTATCGAAGTCAAACGCAGCGAAGCCGACCAATTCGGCATCATGGCGGTCAACGAACACCTGAAAGTGCAACAATTCGTTGAAAAACCGGCCGATCCCCCCGCCATGCGAGAAAAGCCGGATTCTTCGTTGGCCTCCATGGGTATTTACGTATTCGATGCCGACTATCTTTACAGTACCTTGGAAAGAGAAGTCTGCCGCGAAAACACCCATCACGATTTCGGCAAAGACGTGATTCCGCGCGCATTGGAAGAAGGTGTATTGTATGCCCATCCGTTCGAGCGCTCGTGCATGGGACGCAATGCCGAAGGCAGCATCTACTGGCGCGACGTCGGTACCCTCGACAGCTACTGGCGCACCCACATGGATTTGGTAACCGAGCATCCGCAGCTGAATCTGTTTGACAATCAATGGCCGGTTCGCGGCCTGCCCACCCAATCCATGCCCGCCAAGTTTTTCTATAAAAACAAAAGCCGGCGCACCTTAGATAATTCGATGGTCAGCGGCGGCTGCATCATCAATGATGCCGAAATTACTTCTTCGGTATTGTTCGGCCGGGTAACGGTGGACGAAGGTTCCGTTATCGATTCGGCGGTAATATTGCCGGGGGTTTCCGTCGGTAAAAACTGTCATCTCAAAAATTGCATTATCGAACGCAACTGCGTTATCCCTGACGGTATGCAGATAGGCATTGATCAGCAAGAGGATGCCAAATACTTCCGTACCAGCAGTAGTGGCGAAGTGGTATTGGTCACCCCCGATATGCTACAAAAACGGGAACAGGCAAAAACCAAATAAACCACCGTCTGCACCATACACGGGCCGACTAAATCATCGTCGGCCCGTGTAATAAAAATAACCGTAAACTGGTATAATTTATGTAACAAAATAACAACTAATACAAACAGATACTCAAATAAAACCGGCTTGTCCTGTAAATAGCTATCTGAACGCGATAAAATAACCAAACACAATAATAATTACGAAGCCTTAGGCTACCATTATCAAATCTGGAGATTGTAATGAAAATACTGCATGCAACTTCTGAACTTTATCCCTTAATCAAGACCGGTGGCTTAGCCGACGTCTTAGGTGCGCTACCGTTTGCCCAGCAAAAACGCGGCGACGATGTGCGCGTAGTGTTACCTTATTACCGCAAAGTACGCGAAGCATTGCCTGAAACTATTGAAATTGCCTCGCGCGACACCTTTGGCGGTTATGTCACCGTCCGTTTTACCGATTTCAACGGTATCGGCCTTTATTTGGTTGATGCTCCCCACTTGTTCGACCGCGAAGGCAATCCTTATCACGATGCCCATTACACCGATTACAGCGACAACGTTATCCGTTTCGGCGTTTTAAGCTGGGCGGCGGCTGCCCTTGCCTGCGGCTTGGACGAGAACTGGGGCAAACCGGAAATCCTGCATGCGCACGATTGGCAGACCGGATTAGCACCCGCTTATCTCAAACATTGGCAGTCGCCCGTACGCAGTGTTTTTACCATTCATAACATTGCCTACCAAGGCATGTTTCAAGCCAAACATTTAGCAGAATTGGATTTGCCATCTTCCATGTATCAAGTGGAAGGTTTGGAGTTTAACGGCCAATTATCATTTCTTAAAGCCGGACTGTTTTACGCCGACCATATCACTACCGTCAGCCCCACTTATGCAGCGGAAATTACCCAAGAACCCGCAGCCTGCGGCTTGCACGGTTTATTGCAAACCCGTCACTCTGAAGGCCGGCTCAGCGGCATTCTCAACGGAGTAGATGATGCAGTATGGAACCCGCAACACGATAAGCATTTGGAAAAGCCTTATCATCTGCGGGCCATGCAAGGCAAAAAAGTCAATAAAACCGCTATTCAAGAGCAGTTCGGTTTACCAGTGGATACCGATACCTTGTTACTGACCATGATTTCACGCCTAACCTCTCAAAAAGGCGCGGATTTACTGTTGGATGCATTAAACCGAAAACTGGCCGAAGGCGCACCATTGCAATTCATTTTGCTCGGCAGCGGTGTACCCGGTATCGAGCAAGCATTTAAGACGCTTGCTGCCGCCTACCCCAATCAAGTAGCCGTACACATCGGCTACGACGAAGAACTTTCCCACCGCCTGATTGCAGCAGCCGATATTATTTTGGTTCCCAGCCGCTTCGAGCCCTGCGGCCTTACCCAACTTTATGGCCTGAAATACGGCACCCTGCCGTTAGTACGCAAAACCGGCGGTCTGGCAGACACAGTGGTCGATAGCGATAACGCCAGCATCAAAAACAAAACTGCCACCGGATTTGTTTTTGAAGAAGTTTCATCGGAAGCCTTATCCAATGCCCTGAATCAGGCTGCCAACCTATGGGGATCGCGTACTTGGAGCAGCATCCGTAAGCAAGCCATGCAGCAAGACTTCGGTTGGCACATCGCAGCCGAAAACTATAATGAATGTTATCAACAGACTTACTGATGTTTGGAAACTGAACGAATATCTCCTGTAAAACACCGTGTTTTCAGACAGGCATTCTTGATACTCCTGTCTGAAATCAATACTCTATCTCAACTTACCTCAACCACGATATTAATCAGTCATAATTCACAAAAAAGGAATAACACTATGGTTAACAAACTTCCAGAATACGAATATCGGATGCCCAAGCCGGATGCCGATTTCGTCCGCCAATCCATCGTATACAAACTGATTTTCACCCTCGGTGTAGATCCCCGCGAAGCCAAACATGAAGACTGGCTCAACGCCGCCATGTTTGCCGCCCGCGATCTGATGACCGAGAGTTTCCTGAAAACCCGCCGCAGCCACATCGAAAACAAAAAACGCATGGTGTACTACCTTTCCATGGAATTTTTGATGGGCCGTGCCTTTGTCAATGCACTGATTAACGAAGGCGTATTTGAGACCTTTAACGAAGCCTTCAAACAACTCGGCCTGGAATTCTCAGAAGTGGCCGAAGAAGAAGAAGATCCCGGCCTGGGCAACGGCGGTTTGGGTCGCTTGGCCGCATGTTTCCTCGATTCACTCGCCACCTTGCGCATTCCGGCCATGGGCTATGGTATCCGTTATCAATACGGTATGTTCAAGCAGGAAATCGTAGACGGCCAACAAATCGAAAAACCCGATTTGTGGCTGGAACAAGACATGGCTTGGCAATTTTTGCGACCGAACAAAAGCTATCCTGTTTCCTTCGGCGGCCAGTTGCACAGCCACGGCAGCATCAAACACTGGGAACCGGGCGAACAGATTACCGCATTAGGTTACGACGAAATCATTCCGGGCTACGGCGGCGATGTAGCCAACACCCTGCGTTTGTGGACCGCCCACGCCGGCGACCTGTTCAACCTGGCCGAATTCAACAAAGGCGATTACTTCTCCGCCATGCGTGCGCAAACCAGCGATGAAAACATCTCGCGCGTACTCTACCCCAACGACTCGACCGACAGCGGCCGCGAACTGCGCCTGAAACAAGAATACTTCCTGGTATCAGCCTCTATTCAAGATATTATTGCCCGCCATAAATGCCGCTTCCCCAACATCCGCACTTTGGCCGATGAAGTTGCTATCCACCTGAACGATACCCACCCGGTATTGGCCATTCCGGAACTGATGCGCATCCTGCTTGACGAAGAAGGCTTGAGCTGGCAAGAAGCTTGGGGCATGTCATGCAAAATTTTCTCGTACACCAACCATACCCTGATGAGCGAAGCGCTGGAAACTTGGTCTATCGACCTGATGGGTCGCCTGTTGCCGCGCCACCTCGACATCATTCTGGAAATCAACAAATATTTCATTGATGCCCTGCGTGCGATCGGCCATTATGATGATGACTTTATCCGCCGCGTTTCCATTATCGATGAAGAACATGGCCGTCGCGTACGCATGGCTTGGCTTGCCGTTATTGGTTCGCACAAAGTCAACGGCGTGGCCAAAATCCACTCAGATTTGATGAAAACTTCGATTTTCTCTGACTTCGCCCGCATCTTCCCCGACCGTTTCACCAACGTGACCAACGGCGTGACTCCCCGCCGCTGGATTGCCGTGGCCAACCCGCCGCTGGCCGCCTTCCTCGACAAGAACCTCGGCGAAAAAGACTGGCGCCTGCATCTGGATCACCTCACCAATCTGAACAAATTGGTAGATGACAAAAAAGTACAGGCCGAATTTGCCGAAGTGAAACAATACAACAAACAACGCTTGGCCGATTACATCGAAAAAGAATTGGGCATTAAAATCAACCCGCAGGCTTTGTTCGACGTACAGATCAAACGCATTCACGAATACAAGCGCCAAGCGCTGAACCTGATGCACATCATCGACCGTTACAACAAAATTCTGGAAAATCCCGATGCCGACTGGCAGCCGCGCGTATTCATTTTCGCCGGTAAAGCCGCCTCCGCCTACTATATGGCGAAAAAAATCATCCGTCTCATTAATGATGCCGCTAGTATCATCAATAATGACGACCGCGTGCGCGATTTGATTAAAGTAGTATTCATCCCGAACTACAGCGTCAGCCTCGCCGAAATGATTATTCCCGCCGCCGATTTGTCCGAACAAATTTCATTGGCTGGCACCGAAGCCTCCGGCACCGGCAACATGAAATTCGCCCTTAACGGTGCATTGACCATTGGTACGCTAGACGGTGCCAACGTTGAGATTCTGGAGCATGTCGGTGATGAGAATATCTTTATCTTCGGCAACACGGTAGAAGAGGTAGAAGCCATCCGCCGCCAAGGCTACGATCCGATCAGCTACATGGAACAAGACCCGGATCTTCGCCGCATCATTCGCCAAATCGCCACCGACGTATTCTCGCCGCAAGAACCTGGCCGTTACAGCGACGTATTGCATGCAGGCGGCGATTACTACCAAGTGCTTGCCGACTTCCGCAGCTATGTCGATACCCAGTACAAAGTGGACGACTATTATCGTCAACCGGAAAAATGGCGCCGCTCCGCACTGATTAACATCGCCAACATGGGCTATTTCTCGTCTGACCGATCGATTCAAGATTACGCAGACGGTATCTGGCACATCAAACCGCTGACCGATAAAGAACTGCCACATGATCCGCATGTGATTCAGCAATAAATCGGCCTTAGCCCCAAATGCCTGTCTGAATAATTTCAGAAAGGCATTTTTATTTCCAGATGGTTTTAAGCCCAAGGGGCAAAATAAACAACAAATGCCTGTCTGAAATTATTCAGACAGGCATAATCGATACAAGCTATTCCTATTTCTTCTTGTGCGTATCGGTATGCACTAAAGCATTCGATACTGCCTCACGTTCATGTTGGTCACGGGCGCGCTGCAAACTGTCGCGCACATAATCCAAATGCAATCCTGCCGCCTGAGCCGCTGCTTCACTATCGCCCCGTTCGATGGCCGCATAAATTGCTTCATGCTGCTCCATCAAATCGTTTTTTAAACGGTCTGAACCAAACATATTAGCCAGATTCTGGCGGGTATGACGATGCAACAGGCGCAACAAACTATCGGACAAGCGGGTAAACAACAAATTATGGGTTGCCTCAGCCACCGCCTGATGAAAAGCAACATCGGCTATTGATTGTCGGTCGATTTGTTCTTCCTCGTAAGAGCGGCGCAATTCGTCGAGCCAATTTCTCATCCTTTTCAAATCTGCTTCGGTTCGCCGTTGTGCAGCCAAAGAAGCCATCAACCCTTCCAGCCCTCGGCGGAAATCCAATACATCCTGCTCCAACCCGCCGTGTTCTCCCAAAATATCTTCCCAGCCGAACTGAAAATTTTTTTCAATTTTTTCAGAAACATAATGGCCATCTCCCTGGCGGGACTGGATCATGCCGCGAGTAGCCAGAATTCGTAAAGCCGCACGTACCGACTGGCGCGACACATTAAAATCCTCCGCAAGCTGGCGCTCCGGCGGCAGTTTGAAGCCTATCGGATACACATTTTTCAGGATACGCTCCTCGATAATCGCGGCAATCTGGCCGCCGATACTCGGTAAACGAACCGCATTATTTTCAGAAAGAGACGCATGCTGTTGCATAATTCATACCTTAATCAAATTATTTTTCGGTTATTTAACCCTGCCGTTCCAACCGATATCCGTGTTTTTAACCATTATACTTTCCCCACAACCGACAACATCGATTGCCATGATATATTAAAAAATTATTTTTATTGACACAAAACACTCAAAATCACCATTTCCAAATGATACAGTTAAATTGCAAAACAGTAGATTTTCACTCGTTAACATGTTTATTAGGTGTCGTTGCCAATCGTTGCACCCAATATTACCTACCGCGATATTGCCACGGATTGTACCGTAAGTCGCCGCTTTGCCCAGTCAAATCCATCAAAAAAATCTAAATTTTTATCCTTCTTTTGCTTGACCCGAATGCAAAGCTTTTGTAAAGTAACAAACAACTACATAAATTGGTCTGACCAATTCACCAAAAACAACCGGATCACAAACCATGTCAACACAGGAATCTCCCGTTTTCCCGAAACGTCCTACCGACGTTTATTTTTTCGGCACCTGCCTTTTGGATATTTTCATGCCCGAGGCAGGGATGGATGCCATTACCCTGTTGGAGCAACAAGGCATCCGCGTACACTTCCCGATGGAGCAAAGCTGCTGCGGCCAGCCGGCCTACTCCGCCGGTCATCCGAAAGAAGCATTTAATGTTGCCAAAACACAATTAAACCTGTTTCCCAACCCCTGGCCTATCGTCGTTCCGTCCGGTTCCTGCGGCGGCATGATGAAACACAGCTGGCCGGTATTATTCAAAGATAGCGTTTATGAACGCCAAGCTCAGGAAGTGGCTTCACGCATCGTGGAATTCACCCATTTTCTCCTGGCCATCGGTTACCAACCCGAAGATAAAGGCACTCCGGCCAAAGTAGCAGTACATACCTCTTGCGCCGCCCGTCGCGAAATGAATGTACATATTTCCGGCTGGAAACTGGTCGACAGCTTAGCCAACGTCGAACGTGTGGTACATGATCATGAAAGCGAATGTTGCGGTTTCGGCGGTACTTTCTCGGTAAAACACCCCGACATATCCGGCGCGATGGTAAGCGATAAAGTTTGTGCGCTGAAGGAATCCGAAGCGGTGGAAATCATCAGCGCCGATGCCGGATGTATGCTCAACATCGGCGGCAAAATCGCCAAAGACGAGCCGGGTATGCCCAAGCCCAAACACATCGCTACTTTCTTGCTGGAGCGTACCGGAGGTAAAGCATGAGTGCCCGCGACAATATTCTGGCCAAGCTGCGCATGGCCAATGCCACACCGCTCAAAGAGCCTGAAACTGCTGAGTATTACCAAGAGATGAGCCCGCATTGGGACAATGAAGTCGACAGGCTCAAACATTGGGCCGCCGCCATGCGGGCGGTAAAAACCGAAATTTACTGGGTTCGCGCTAACGATTGGGCAAAAACCTTGGTAGAGGTGGCTCAACAGAAAGGTTTGCGCAATATCCTGCTGCCGCTGCAAACCGAACACGGCCAAACCGCCGCTACTGCCGTTAAAGCCGCCGGTATTGAAGTTAAGGCGTTCGAGCGCCCGATTGAAGACTGGAAAGACGAATTTTTCGCAGATATAGACGCCGGATTTACCGACAGCCGCTGCGGCATCGCCCACACCGGCACCCTGATGCTGTGGCCTACGGTAGAACAACCGCGCAGCCAAAGCTTGGTACCGCCGGTACACATCTGCCTGTTCGACACCGCCACTATGTATGACGATTTTTACAGCGCCATGCAGGGCGAAAACATGGCAGAAGGCATGCCCACCAATGTCGTGCTGGTATCCGGTCCCTCGAAAACCGCCGATATCCAGCTCACGCTGGCTTTTGGTGCCCACGGGCCGCGCGATATGGTGGTATTGGCCGTATTGCCCGAGCATATCAATCCTGCCGATTTAGCGGATTAAATACCGAATGAAGATCATAAAAACGAATCGACAAACGCTTTTCATGCCTGTCTGAAAAGCGGGGAGCACATCAGATGAACACACAAACCGTCCATTTCCATCCCAAGCCGGAAACCTTCAAGCAAAATGCCGTCGGCGCACTGGCCGACGCACCGCTGCGCAAAAGCCTGCGTACCGCCATGGACATGCTGATGACCAAGCGCAAAATGGTATTGTCCGACGAACACGAATTACAAGCCCTGCGTACACTGTGCGAACACATCCGCCAGCGCTCGCTCTCACGCCTGCCGGAGTTGCTGGTACAACTGGAAACCAAGCTTACGGAATTGGGCGTAAAGGTACATTGGGCGGAAACCCCCGATGAAGCCTGCCAAATCATTCACAGCATCATCAGCGCCAAAAACGGCAAGCTGGTGGTAAAAGGCAAATCGATGGTGAGCGAAGAGGTCGAACTCAACCACTATTTGGAAGACAAAGGCATCCGCGCGATAGAAAGCGATTTGGGCGAGTACATCGTACAAATGGCCGGCGAAAAGCCCACCCACATCGTGATGCCTGCCATTCACAAAACCAAACAGCAAGTGAGCGAGCTGTTTCACGAAAATATCGAAACCCCGCTTACCGACGATGTTGACCAACTAACCAGCTTTGCCCGCCATGCGCTGCGCGATATTTACCGCACCGCCGACGTCGGCCTCTCCGGCGTAAACTTCGCAGTAGCCGAAACCGGTACCTTGTGCTTGGTGGAAAACGAAGGTAACGGCCGGCTGACCACCACCGTACCGCCGGTACACATCGCCATTACCGGTATTGAAAAAGTGGTGGCCAAATTATCCGATATTCCGCCCTTATACAGCCTGCTGCCGCGCAGCGCCATCGGCCAACCGATTACCACCTATTTCAATATGATTACCGGCCCACGCCGCAGCGCCGAGTTGGACGGCCCGCAGGAAATGCATCTGGTATTGCTGGACAACGGCAGAAGCCAAGCCTATGCCGACGAACAATTGCGCAAAACCCTGCAATGCATCCGCTGCGGCGCCTGCATGAACCATTGTCCAGTGTATACCCGCATCGGCGGCGCAGCCTACGGTACCACTTATCCCGGCCCCATCGGCGAAATCATTTCCCCGCATCTGATGGGCTTGGAATCAACCAAAGACCTGCCTACCGCTTCTTCATTGTGCGGTGCTTGCGCCGAAGTCTGCCCGGTGCGCATTCCCATTCCCGATTTGCTGATCCGTCTGCGCGAAGAAGCTCAGCGGCCGCCTTCGGAAAAAGTAGCCCACCCGCTACGCGGCCAAGGCGCTTCTTATAATCTGGGAGAACAACTGGCTTGGCGTACTTTCAACGGTATTTTCAGCGGTAAGAAGGCCTACCGCGCCTTTGGTTGGGCGGCCACCAAATTCCGTTCGCTCACACCCAGCAAGCAAATGGGTTGGACGCAGAATCATATCCCGCTGCAACCCGCACCGAAAACACTGCACCAACTCATCGAAGAGAGAAACAAAAACCGCTAAGCTGGCTATTTACCAAACAAAATTTATCAGCGTTTTTCAGACAGGCATACCGTTTCTTGAATGCCTGTCTGAAAAAATACGAAATCAAAAAGAAAGAATGATTTCGTATTTTTTGTGGCTGCTGCCGATTTATCCGGCGCTGCCGATAAGCAGAAAATTAAATAAACATACCATCCGCTTCTTACATTCGGCGGACAATATATGTTTGATTTAATTCTGTGCCCAAGATTCTTTCAAGAATCACCCCGCTCTACTGCCCCATCTCCATTGAGGCAGGATGCAGCAAAAAAACCTGACTCACTATTATTTCGGAGATTGAACAAATGGAGACTTGGATTCAAAATTATTCGGCGGTAGGCGGTAGCCTCTACCTGACTGCCGCCGTCGCCCTGCTCCCCATCGTCTTCTTCTTTGTCGCCTTGACAATACTGAAGATGAAGGGCTATGTAGCAGGTTTCTTTACGCTACTGATTTCCATTCTGGTAGCGATTTTTGCCTTCGGCATGCCCGCCGGCATGGCCTTATCCTCTGCGGCTTACGGCTTTGTCTACGGCTTATGGCCGATTGCCTGGATTATCATCACCGCCGTTTTCCTGTATAAAATCACCGTAAAAACCGGCCAATTCGATATTATCCGCGCTTCGGTAATCTCCATTACCGAAGACCAGCGTCTGCAAATGATTCTGGTAGGCTTCTCGTTCGGTGCTTTCTTGGAAGGTGCGGCGGGCTTCGGTGCACCGGTGGCGATTACCGCCGCCCTGCTGGTAGGCTTGGGCTTTAATCCGCTGTACGCAGCCGGTTTGTGCTTGATTGCCAATACCGCTCCGGTAGCCTTCGGCGCCATGGGTATCCCGATTATCGTTGCCGGTCAAGTATCCGGCTTGGATGCTTACCACATCGGCCAAGTAGCCGGCCGTCAATTGCCGATTCTGTCGATTATCGTTCCCTTCTGGCTGATTGCCATGATGGATGGTATGCGCGGTATCAAACAAACTTATCCTGCGCTGTTGGTTGCCGGCGTATCTTTCGCTATTACCCAGTTCATTAC
The DNA here is from genome assembly GCF_030523955.1 of Neisseria sp. Lineage (GTDB taxonomy): Bacteria > Pseudomonadota > Gammaproteobacteria > Burkholderiales > Neisseriaceae > Neisseria. Next base: position 10,046 of record NZ_JAUNHL010000009.1, on the reverse strand, counting down.
CGCCAACTTTATCGGCCCGGAACTGCCCGACGTTACCTCCGCACTGATCAGCCTGATCTGTTTGTCGCTGTTCCTGAAAAAATGGCAGCCGGTTGAAATCTTCACCTTCCAAGGCATGAGAAAACCGGAAGCGCGCAAAGCATCCGAATACACTACCGGTCAAATCATCAAAGCTTGGTCGCCTTTCGCCATCCTGACCGTATTTGTCAGCCTGTGGACCATGAAATCACTGAAAACCTTTTTGGACAGCTTCAGCCTGATTGAAATCAAATGGCCGGGCCTGCACAATCTGGTGATGAAAGCCGCTCCCGTGGTCCAAGAACCGACCGCTTACGCCGCCGTTTACAAACTCAACTTGTTAAGCGCAGTGGGTACCTCCATCCTGTTGGCCTCTTTCGTTACCATCATCCTGTTGAAAATGAAACCGGCAGACGCAGTGAAAACCTTTGTTGAAACCCTGCACGAGTTGCGCTTCTCGATTTTGTCCATCGGTTTGGTATTGGGCTTTGCCTTCGTAGCCAACTATTCGGGCTTGTCTTCCACTCTGGCCTTGGTATTGGCCGGTACCGGTGCCGCTTTCCCGTTCTTCTCGCCGTTCCTCGGCTGGCTGGGCGTATTCCTGACCGGTTCCGATACTTCCGCCAACGCCCTGTTCGGCTCGCTGCAAGCCAGCACCGCACACCAAGTGGGTATTTCTCCCGAGCTGGCGGTTGCAGCCAATACCACCGGCGGTGTAACCGGCAAGATGATTTCTCCGCAATCTATCGCCATTGCTTGTGCAGCAGTAGGTTTGGCCGGTAAAGAGTCCGATCTGTTCCGCTTTACCGTGAAACACAGTCTGATTTTCTGTACTTTCATCGGCATCATGACCGTGCTGCAAGCCTATGTATTGCCATGGACACTGATTTTCTTCCATAAATAAGAAAATCTTTGCCAACCGGCGGCCCGAAATTCTTTTCGGGCCGTTTTTTATCATGCCGGCAATACCTCAGCCTTCAATCTTTATACTTATCCTTCTAAAATTTGATAATAATTCTCAAATTTATTGACATTTAAACCGATAAACGGCATTGTTCGCGCTCATCTGATCATTCGCATTATCATTCTGGAAAATCCATGCCGCTTCTACGCCAATTGCTGCACCAACACCGCACGCTCTTTACCACCATGTTGTTGCTTACCTTATTATCCGGTCTGCTCAGCATCGCGCTGCTCTCCTATATCAACCAAAACCTGCTCCATGCCGTAGGTGGTGAAAATACCCTGCTGTTTTTTATCGGTCTTTTGGCAGTGTATTTAATCAGCAGCACCGCCGGCCAAATCCTGCTTTCCACCATCGGACACCGCTTGGTTTATCAAATGCAGATCCGGTTGTTGAAACAAATACTCGATACCCCCTGGATGCAGATTCAGCAAACCGGCCACGCCAAAATTCTCGCCAGTTTGTCTAACGACATCCGAAGCATATCGATTGCCTTTACCCGATTACCCGAATTGTTGCAGGGTGTATTATTTGTTGCCTGTTGCAGCCTCTATATTCTGTGGCTTTCCCCGCGCCTGTTCGCCGTGGTTGCCTGCCTGATGCTGCTGATGATTGCCTTGAGCCACCTGCTGGTACGCGGCCATTACCGTCATTTCCATCTGATGCGCCGTTCGGAAGATACGCTCTATGAGCACTACCAAACCGGCCTAAACGGCCATAAGGAACTGAGCCTCAACCGCTACCGCGCTGAACGCTTTTATCATGAAGACTTCAGCAGCGAAGCCGCCCTCAAACGCGATCACCACATTCGTGCCGATGTTTACCATGTGTTTGCCGTCAATTGGGGCAACAGCGTGATGCTGGCCGCCGTCGGTATTATCTTTTACCTGGCCGCCTACCAAGACTGGGCAAGCCTCAACGAAGCCGCGGTGATCGCCATGACCGTTCTTTTGATGCGCGGGCCGTTAACCGCCGCCATCGGCGCGCTGCCGGCCATATTACAAAGCCGAATTGCGGTTCAAGCACTGGAGCAGCTCGACTTGAGCGAACCGCAACAAAGCTTTCACGATACCGCCCTATTGCCGGCCGACTGGCAGCAAATCCGCTTGGAAAACGTCAGCTACCACTACCCGAGTCAAGCCGGCCAGATTTTTGCGCTACAGCCCACTTCGCTTAGCATACGCCGCGGCGAAACCCTATTTCTGATTGGTGCCAACGGTTCCGGCAAATCCACCTTATGCATGCTGCTTGCAGGGCTTTACACACCCAGCGAAGGACGGATTTTTGTCGATAATATCGAAATTACCGAACACAACCGCCGCGCCTACCGTCAACTGTTTGCCAGCGTATTTACCGATTTTCATCTGTTCGACCAATTAATGGACGGCTTCGGCCGCGAAGTAGCCGACGAATGGATAGCAAACTGGCTTTCCCATTTGCAATTGGCCGACAAAGCCAAAATCGAACAAGGAAAACTACTCAACAAACGGCTTTCGCAAGGGCAAAAAAAGCGGCTGGCACTACTGCTGGCCGCCGCCGAACAGCGCAGCATCTTGCTGCTGGATGAATGGGCGGCTGATCAAGACCCCGAATTTCGCGCACTCTTCTACCAAGAATTACTGCCCCTGTTAAAACAGCAAGGTCATACCGTATTTGCCATCAGCCACGATGATAAATATTTCCACCATGCAGACCGCATTCTGGCAATGAAGCAGGGATGCCTGTCTGAACAGGCCAATTGAGCCGGATAAAACCATATTCGTTTTTTCAGACAGGCATCAATCCCCCAGGCCAACCGATGCCTGTCTGAAATCATCCACCGGTTTGCGTATCGCAATCCCACAAACCGCTGTGGCCGCTCACCGCATCTTCAGTTTGAAATCAACCGCAGTGTTGCGAAAACAAAAAAACGTTTCGATCCTATCGACTACTTTTTTCAGGCTCTGCCTCGGATTATTTTGTGTGGTTTAAACCACATTTTCTGATATTAATTATCAATTATTCTATTTAATCGTACATACCCGTATGCCTGTCTGAAAAAAATCTCTACAATTCACAATCTGAGAATGATTTTCATAATGATTTTAATCAAAGAGACACACAACATGACCAACCCTCAAAGATTCCGCTATCACTTGGTTGCGCTGGCCGTATTGGCCGCTTACACACCGGCTTTTGCCGAAAATCAAAACACTGAGGCCGAAGCACCGGCTACTGAGCTGGAAACCATCACCGTATCCGGTTCCATCAACAAATTATCGGTTGTACCCTTCCGCCAAGCCAAATCCGCGGTCAGCATCAAGGCAGATGAAATTGCCGATCAAGGCGTGGAAAAAATGGATGAAATCGGCCGCTATCAATCCGGTTTTACCAACCAACCTTTCGGTTCCGACAACAACACCAACTGGTTCCGCATCCGCGGCACTACTGCCAGCCAATCTTTCGACGGCCTGCCGGCTGCCGAATACGGCTTCTTCACCCCGCATGTAGAAACCTTCGGCGTAGAGGCGGTAGAAATCACCAAAGGCAGCGATTCGCTTACCTATGGCGCCGCCAACGCCGGCGGTTTGATCAACTACATCAGCAAGCGGCCGCATAAATCGCAAGTCGGCCACGGTTCGGTTGAAGCGCACATCGGCAATAAAGAGCAGCGCGGCATCGCCGCCGATTACACCGGTGCCTTAAATGCAGACCAAAGCCTGCGTTACCGCTTGGTCGGCAGCTATAAGCATGCCGACGGCGATTGGAACGGTACCCGCAACGAAAGCTATTACTTTGCCCCTTCGCTCAGCTTCGATTTCAGCGAACGCACCAACCTGACTTTATTGGGCAGCATCCAAAAAGACGTAGGCGTGCCCAGCTCTAACTTTATGCCGCAAAGCGGCACCTTAGTCGCCACCGATTTGGGCTATATCGATCCCAACAATAATCTGGGCGACCCGACCCAAGACCATGAAAAAAACGTCGCCAAATCGATAGGCTACGAATTCAGCCATGATTTCGGCAACGGCTTAAAGTTCAACCAAAATTACCGCTACCAACATATCCGCAACCGCCATCTCGGTGCTTATGCCTATCCTTCTGCTTACGATGCCAATTGGGCTGCGCAAGCCTTGTCGGCGGATAACGATTATTCGGTTAACCGCGGCGTGGTATTTAACGACGGCACCGCCAAAAGCCACAGCTTCGACAACCGCTTAAGCTGGCGCTTCCAAAACGAAAACATCGATAACACCTTGCTGGGCGGTATCGATTACCGTCATCAGAAAGTCGATGCGCTCTATACTTTATTCGGCAGCGGCGCAGCAGTTAACGTTTACAACCCCGCCGCCTCTTACGGCCAGGCTTATACCGTTAATGCACCGAATACCGGCGTAAAATCGCGCCAATTGGGTTTTTACCTGCAAAACAGCACCAAGCTGTTTGATACCTTCGGCATCACCGCCGGCATCCGTCACGACCGCGCACGCAGTGAAGAAGTGAGCAACGGCCAATCGGTTAGAGCCAACCACACTTCTTATTCCGGCTCGCTGATGTATTTTGCCCCCTACGGCATCAACCCGTATATCGCATACAGCGAATCGTTCAGCCTGCCCACCGGCTTGAGCGGCAACCAAACGCTGTACGATCCGAAAACCACCGAACAATACGAAGCCGGTATCAAATATCTGCCAAGCTGGGTGGACGGCAGCTTGTCGCTGGCGGTATTCAAAGCACGCGACAAAGGCGCACTGGTAAGCAACAACATCGGCGCCACTGTCAGCAGCGAAAGTCCGATTAAACGCAAAGGCATTGAAATCCAAGCCGAAGCCCAGATTACCGACAACATCAAAGGCGCGTTTGCCTATACCTACCTGAGCAGCATCACCGATGACAACGGCAATACCGTACGCAATCCGCTGATTCCCAAACACAGCGCCAGCCTGCGCGGTATTTACCAGTTCACCAAAGGAGCGTTGAACGGCCTGGACATCGGCGCCGGCATCCGCTACACCGGCAACAGCTACACCCAATCCGGTTCGCTGTATTCCGGTTACCAAGTGCCTTCCTCCACCGTATTCGATGTTTTCGCCAAATACCGCATCGCCGATGATTGGGAAGTTCAGCTCAATGCCGACAATATCACCAACCGCAAATACATCAGCGGCTGCGATTACAACTGCTATTACGGTGCCGAGCGCAGCATCACCGGCAAAGTCAGCTATAAGTTTTAAACACCGCTAGGGGCTGTCGACAATTAACCGGCGAAGCGGTTTTTTGAGGCAAAAACCGCGTATGCAAGGCAAAAAGCACAGCAAGGTTGAACACCTTGCGAGCATTTTTAACGCCGCAGACGGGGATTTTTGACCAAAAACACCGCCGTTGCGTTAATTGTCGACAGACCCTAACGTTTTTCATCAAACGGAAGCCTGTCTGCTTTCAGACAGGCTTTCCCTTGTTTTTTCCCTTACGGAGGATCCGAAGATTCATGTTCCGACTCGAACAAGCCTCCTTTGCCCTGCAAGGGCGCACGATATTACATCCCTTGGATTTGGCATTCTATCCGAATCGGGTTTACGGACTCATCGGCCACAACGGCTCGGGCAAATCCACTCTGCTCAAACTGCTCACCCGCCAATACCCCTTGGCCGGCGGCCGCATTCTGTTTGATGACAAATCCATATTTGATTACAGCAGTCGCGAATACGCCCGGCAGATCGCCTATCTGCCGCAACATCTGCCCGCTGCCACTTCGCTCACCGCCCGCGAATTGGTCGCCATGGGCCGTTACGCTTGGGGCGGCTTATTCGGCGGCAAACGCGAGCAAGACCAGACCGCCGTCGACCAAGCTTTCGCTCTAACCCATACCGAAGCCTTTGCCGACCGTATGGTCGATACCCTTTCCGGCGGCGAGCGTTCGCGCATCTGGCTGGCCATGTGTTTGGCACAACAAAGCCGTTTCCTGCTGCTGGACGAACCCTTGGCAGCGCTGGACATCGCCCATCAGCTCGAAGTGATGGAATTAATTCGCCATCTCTCACGCCATCTGCAACTGGGCATTGTGATTGTTATCCACGATATCAATCTGGCCGCCCGTTATTGCGATCAACTGATTGCGCTGAAACAAGGCCGGCTGCTGCGGCAAGGCAGCCCGGCCGACATCATGAACCGCGAAGCGCTGCACTCGATTTATACGGTTGAGATGGACATCATCGCTCATCCGAAAACTGGCCATCCGATTGCCCTGCCTTAGTTCGGTATATCCAATGCCTGTCTGAAAAAGATTTTCAGACAGGCATTAGGAAACCCTACCGGATATTTCGTAAAACATCATATAAAAACAATAATGCCTGTCTGAAAATCTTTTTCAGACAGGCATTAAGGGCAAGTTTCCTTTTCTCTTGCCGCTATCCCAACCGGAGTGTTTAACATGCCCCGTTTTTTCAGGCACCTTATTCTACTGGCCGCGCTGTGGCTGCCATTTAACGCACAGGCTGCGCCGCGGATCGCCACCAGTGATTGGTCGGTAGCCGAAACGCTGACAGCCATGAAGCTGCCGCCGATCGGCGTCGGCGACAAACGCGCTTATCAGTTTTGGGTGAACCAACCCGCGCTGCCCGATCAAATCCTTGATGCCGGTTTGCGTTTCCAACCGAATCTGGAACGGCTCTACCAGCTCAAACCCGACCGTTTTATCCAATCCTCCTGGTTTGCCCACTTGAAACCGCAGTTCGAACAAATCGCGCCGGTTAGCGAGCTGGATTTTGCCGACGACAAAGGCATACGCTTCGAGCATACCGTGGCCGCCACCCGCACGCTCGGCAAAATGGTCGGAGCAGAAGCCGCGGCCGAACAATTGATCCGCAGCAGTCTGCAAAGCCTCGTCCAGGCCCGCCACGCCGTAGCCCCCTACCGCAGCAGGCCGCTGGCAGTGGTGCAGTTTATCGACAGCCGCCATCTGCGCATTTACGGCGAAAGCTCGCTCTATCATGCGGTAATGAACCAATTGGGTTTGCAAAACGCCTGGCGGGGCGAATCAAATGCTTGGGGGTTCGCCAATATTCCGTTAACCCGTTTGGCACAACTTCCCCCCGGCACTCTGCTGATTATCGTGCCGCCGCATCCGCCGCTATTGCATAGCGCTTTGCAGAAAAACGCCATCTGGCAGAGATTGCCGTTTGCACAAAGCGCCAACCGCCGCGTATTGGAACGCTCTTGGAGTTATGGCGCGCTGCCTTCGATGACGCATTTTGCCGGCCAACTGGCCGAATATTTGCCGAAAACACAGGAGCGGCCATGGTAACGGTTTTTGCTTCGAACAAACTGCTGCGCAACGGCAGCTTGCTGCTGGCCGTTTTGTGTTTGGGCAGCAGCTTGACGATTATCGGCCTGCAATGGCCGCTGCCGTTCAGCGATTTTTTTGCCGCAGCCGAAAGCCTGCCGGTGGAAGCTTTGCTGGTACGCGATGCCGTATTGCCCCGCATGCTGATGGCGCTACTGGCGGGCGGCTGTTTGGCGCTGGCCAGCACCCTGTTGCAACAGGCCATGCGCAATCCTTTGGCCGCCGACAGTACGCTGGCAGTGAGCAGCGGCGCGCAAACCGCTTTGTTGCTGGCCACCTTGTTTGCCCCCGGTTTATTGATACGCGGCGGCGGTTTAACAGCTCTCTCCGGTGCATTATTTTCTTTAATCATCGTATTGTGGCTCTCCGGCAAACGCAGTTGGCAACCTTTGAGCGTGGTATTAATCGGCTTGGTCGTCAGCCTGTATCTGGGCGCGGTAAACGGCATTCTGATGCTGTTTTACAGCGAGGAAGCCCGCGGTGTGATGCTGTGGGGCAGCGGCTCGCTGGTACAAGACGGCTGGTACGACAGCCTTAGCCTTGCTTGGCGCATGCTGGCCGCAACGCTTGTATTACTGTTCCTCATCAAGCCCTTATCCATTATGGCTTTGGGTGACGAACAAGCCGCCTCTTTAGGCATTCCGGTACGCCGCATCCGCCTGATCACGCTGGCGGTAGCGGCGGTATTGGCCGCCAATGTGGTGGCATTGGTCGGCATGATGGGCTTTGTCGGTTTGGCTGCGGCGGCTGCCATACGCCAATTGGGCGTGGCCGACTTTGCACGCCGCTGCCGTTTATCCTGGCTGTGGGGGGCGGCGATTTTGCTGTTGAGTGATAACCTCTTGGTATTGCTGCAACATTACAGCGGCATCGAATTGCCCACCGGTTCGGTAACCGCCTTGCTAGGCGCGCCGATTCTGTTGTGGCTGATGCTGCGCCACAGTCCGCCGCAAACATTGGCGCCGCCTGCCGCTCCGGCAACTGTTTCGCGCGGATGGCTGCTGCCGTGGCTGCCGCTGATTGCCGCATTAATTGCCGTTTGCGCCTTATTTATCGGCCACAATGAAGACGGCTGGCAGGCAAGCGCCGATGCTTACCTGCTGACGTTGCGTTACCCGCGCGTACTGCTGGCCGCCGCTTGCGGCGCCGTATTGGCCGTGTGCGGGGTATTGCTGCAAAAGCTCACCCTCAACCCGATGGCCAGCCCCGAATTGCTCGGCATCAGCTCGGCTGCCGGCTTGGGCGCGATGGCTTCGGTAATGGTTTGGCGCACCACTTCCGGCAGCCCGGTATTTTGGTTGGCCGGCTTGGCAGCAGCCTTGGCAGCGCTCGGCCTGATGATGTGGCTGAACCGCAAAAACGGTTTGCAGCCGGAAAAAGTTTTGTTAACCGGTATGGCGCTGGCCGCCTTGAACGATGCAGCGATCAGGGTATGGTCGGCCAGCGGCGACTACCGTATCCAACAATTATTGGTCTGGCTATCCGGCTCTACTTATCACGCGCAACCGGTCTTATCCCTCTGGGTAGCGGCGGGCGCGGTATTTCTGTTGCTCATTGTACGGCCGCTTGCCCCCTGCTTGACCCTGCTGGGCTTGGGCGCAGCCACTGCCCAAGCAGCGGGCTTGAACGTATTGTGGGCCCGCCGCAGCTTAATCGTGTTAAGCGCCGTGATGACGGCTTTTTCCACCCTGTTAATCGGCCCTTTAAGCTTTATCGGCCTGCTCGCACCGCATCTGGCCCAAGCTTTTGGTGCCCGCTTAACCGCCCGCCAATTGAGCGCCGCCGCCTGCATCGGTGCATCGGTGATGATGGCTGCCGACTGGCTGGGCCGCATCTGGCTGTTTCCCTATGAAATTCCGGCCGGCCTGATGGCAAGCCTAGTTGGCGGCGCATATTTTCTCTGGCTGATGCGCAAGAATTAAAGTTTTTATATGCCTGTCTGAAAAACCATCAGGCCACAAAAGTGGCAATTACACAGCCTTTATTGTTTCCTTAAAACGACCTTCCTTCCTGAAAATAACCCGTATATCTGAAATGCCTGTCTGAAAAAACCGACACAGTCGCCGTTTTTTCAGACAGGCATTTTTTTATAAAAATTAAAATAAACATTAAAAAACAAATAATAAAGTTATTTGATAGTTTCTATTCAGTATTTTTACTTTATTAAATTTCTTTAAGGTAGTTAAAGATATGCCAGCACGCAAAAGACGGATATCCCGCTTGCTTCATCCCCCCTTATAATCCCACCATCTTACTTCCATAATAAATAATTTAAAAAGTTATTATCATGTCACATTACACCTTACGTATTACCCACAATAATCAGGTCCAAAACATTTCTTTAGTTTCCGGCGAGCCCATTACTTTAGAGGCACAACCCGAAACCATCTATCAATTATTCGATGCACAAGGTAATCCGGTTACCCCGCCGCAAACCCAGATAGTCGGCGAAGATTTATGGGTTTACACAGGTGAGCAGGCCGGCCAGACTCCCGAGCTGATTCTGAAAAACTATCAAAACCATTTCTTAACTGCAGACAGCGGCCACATCGGTATTGACGGCGTATTCGCCCAAACAGCATCCGAGCAACTGCTGGCCGCCGAAGTAGGCATCGCATCAAGCGCTCCGATGTCGTTGGCAGCAGCAGGAGCCATCGGCCTCGCTACTGTCGGCGGTGTCGCACTGGCAGCATCAGCCGGCAACGGCAGCTCCTCTGCTACCGACCCGGTTACACCTACCGA
>NZ_JAUNHL010000008.1 GCF_030523955.1 Neisseria sp. | reverse complement strand
TGGCGACGCCGGAAATCACGTTGCCGCCGTTGTTCAGACCGCTTTCAGACAGGCTTACCGGATTACCGCCGTTGGCCGGGGTGATGGTGACGCCGTTGCCGCCTACGTTGGTGACGTTGCCCGCCGCATCGGTAAACTCGGCCGAGGTCAGACCGGTCAGTTCTTTGGCCAGTTTGATGTCCAGCGTATCGGTGCCGTTGGCAACTACACCGATATTATTGTCAGACAATGCGCCGGTGGCACCGCCGTTTACTTCCAGCGTTTCGCCTAGAATGCGGTTGACATCATTGCCGCTGTCGCCGGAGAAGGTAATCGGTTTGCTGGCCACGGCATAAAGCTGGCTACCGTTGATGGCATCGGTTGAGGTTTTGGAAATTTCGCCGGCGGCTACATTGATAATCTGGCGCTCTTGGCCTGATGCGCCCACGCTGACCACGCCGTTAGCCGCGCTGCCCGCACCGGCAAAGCCGGAATAGGTAATGCCGTTTACGGTTGCGTCGTTAACAGTAGTGGCTGCACGGTCAGTAGACGCAGTGCCCAATACCACGCTGTTGGCTTGGGTAGTGGTTACGTTATTACCGAATACAAAGGTATTATCGGTCGGCAAGGTATTGTTATTACCCACTGAATAAGAATTCGCACCATCAATTATTGACGGATCGCCGATCGCACCGGAATTGACTCCGTTGACGATATTGCCAGTACCGATGGAAATGGCGTTCGTCGCCGTCGCCTGCGCACCTCGGCCTATCGCTATGGCCGAAACTGCAGAGGCTCTTGTTTCACGGCCTATAGCCACCGCATTGTGTCCTTCCGCCCGCGCATCGTAGCCTGAGCCAATCGATGCGTAACCCGAAGCAATCGCGCCGCTACCGAAAGCTTGCGCATGATCGTCAGACGCCGATGCCGCCGCACCTACTGCTATTGTACTGTTTTTCGTACTTTTGCTGTCGCGGCCTAAAGCTATTGAAGATGTGCCGGAACTCTGTGACGCATTACCGATAGCGATGCTGCTCAGTTCCGAAGCATTGGACGATACGCCAATGGCCAACGCATATTGGCCCGATGCACGTGATGCAACGCCGAAAGAAGAAGAAGAAGCTCCGATGGCACTCGAATCATTACCGAACGCCGTGGCGGAAGCTGCGCTTGCTTGCGCACGGTAACCGACAGCAGTGGAGCTTTCTGCCGATGCTACGGAAGAGGAGCCTACTGCAACACTATTGGTTTCCTCCGCTTTTGATAAATCACCTACCGCCACCGCTACGTTACCGTTTGCGGCAGCTTGATTGCCTATAGAAAGCGACCGTTCGCCCGAGGAGACAGTTTCCCGCCCTATCGCAATACTCCTGTCTGAAGAGGCATTAGCTTGAGAGCCCACTGCAAGTGCGTCACCACCACTTGCTTTGGCTGCAGTACCGATTGCAGTATTGCGTACCTTTGTCAAAGGAGCGCCAGAAGTGAATAGATTTGCTCCCTCGCCGATAGATATATTGTTACTTGACAGGGTTGCTTGAGTGCCCATATACCGCCCGGCATTCCAACCTAATGCAATATTATTGCTGCCTACAACATCATTACCCGCACGCGAACCGAAACCCAGATTATTTGAACCTGATGAATTGCTTATAGCCTGATATCCCAAGCCGATATTATTGTCTGTAGTGATTCCGGCCGCACCCAAGTTTTGTGCTGCATTGAGGCCGAGCCCAACCGTATTTTTTGCCCCGTTAGCATTAATACCGGATTGATTGCCCATGAAAATATTATTACTGACTACACCAGTACCATTAGCACCGGCTTTATTACCAATGGAAATCGAATGCTGGTCTGTCGCAGCAGCTTCCCACCCTAGTGCAATAGAGGCATAACCCGAAGCGATGCTTGAACGGCCAATAGAAAGAGTATTCGCATTGGTCGCTTGGGTGCCCATACCAATCGCAGTACCTTGGCCTGTAGCATTTGCACCATAACCGATTGCAACGGAGTTGGTACCCGCCGCCGTCGCTCCTGAGCCGCAAGCAAAAGAGGTAGCATCAGGAGAAGTGGCGGCAGTTCCGCCATTCAACGTACAGGTAGCAGCAACCGCCTCACTGGCCGGCAACAGAGAAAATCCTGTTGCGAATGCGAAATTCAACACCAAAGCACTCCAGCTCCATCCGAAAAGATTATAAATTTTTCGAATACTGGTAACGCCGTTTTTATTATTTAGGGAGACTACTGCATCCTCGTCACGATGGATCGCCACACAGCTGGTACCGGCGGGTTTTCCTTTGGCGGTTTCGATTTCCGACACCGCAACCCATGCCCCTAATGCGTCGTTCCATATCGTACGATAATTTTTATTCATAATTTTATACCTTTATGTTTACGGCTTAATATAAGCCGTTTGCTCTTATCAAAAGGATTTCAAACAATCCCGACAACTGAATAACAACTGCCGCCCATCTAATCCAACTCGACGAAGTTATTCTGGATTTTCAGACTTTCCCAACAGCATCCTACTTCGCTGCCGTTTAATCCGCGCACCCACTTGGCACCGCAGAACTGAAACAGCTGCCCATGCTGTAAAACCGGGCACCTCTTTTGAATACAACAAAAACTATCAAAACTATAACATAATTAATATATTTCATGATTATTTATTTATGAACAGATTTTAAAGTTATAGTGTTATTATTTATTTTATTCGATGCTATTTAAGGAGGTGTAGCCAGAATGATTGTGAAGCGTTTTTTTGATGCAAAAAACACCGCCGTTTCATTAATGGTCAACAGGCCCTAGAGCCTTCCCTTTTATTTTCGGCACCCTAACGAGTACGACATGGCTTTGAAAAAACCACCTCCCCCACCCACAAATAAAAAAGCACCTTGTTTCCCATATAACAAGGTGCTTAGCTTTATTGCATCCCACCATCCGATGCCTCCCTTATGCTTAGAAAGCAGTATGCAAAGCCCATGCACCAGAAATAACTGGTACTTTGTTATAACATCGCAGGCTTTATTATTTGGTGACTTAAGAGTGCGATCATAAATTGAAACAGCAATTCAACTTATGGGTACAACCAAATACGCCACCATACTCACTATCAAAACAACTACTGATAATTCCGCCAGTGAGTACCCCTTTTTAATTGACTTCATGATTTTTTTCTTTCTTTAAAATCTATTTTGTTTGATTTTTATTTTTAGCCCGCAATGTGCTAACGTTTTCCGCAATGTGTTTGGCCCGTTTTTTTGATTCCCGTAATGTATTTGGCCATTTTTTCTTGTCTTGATCGACTTGGCTTATGCGTTTTCCCTAATGCATTTGGCCAGTTTTTTTCAAGTTGTCCGCAGTTCCGTTTTCGGTTTTTCTTGCAGACAAGAATAATCAAGCATCCTGTATGCCAACTTTCGAAATTTTTATTAAATTTCATATAACCATATGTTTATATTAATATTTAAAATAAAAACAAGTTTGGAATACTTATTCGGAAGTGTCAATTTATGATAACGTTCTGTGCATTTTCTGCCATTTTTTGTCATTACCCTGCCGTTTTCCCGTAAAGGTTTTGCCATTTTTTGTCATTAAATATAGTTTTTTCGGCTGGCCTGAAAGCGGATTTATCGATCGATGGCAAAGCAAGAATGAGAGGGGGAATAGGAAATAGAGAATGAAGTTTGGAGAAATAATAAGTTGAAACGGATACATGGCGGCTTTCCGTCAGCTTTGCAGAAAAACAATGCATACCGGGTTATAGCGGATTAACTTGACTTTCGCGAAGGCTCTGCTGCGCCAAAGCTCAAAGAGAACGATTGTGTAAGCCGCTGAAGCGGCAACAGAATCGGTTCCGTACTCTAGGGTCTGTCGACAATTAACGCAACGGCGGTGTTTTTGGTCAAAAACCCCGTCTGCGGCGTTAAAAAAGCTCGCAAGGTGTTCAACCTTGCTGTGCTTTTTGCCTTGCATACGCGGTTTTTGCCTCAAAAAACCGCTTCGCCGGTCAATTGTCGACAGCCCCTAGCGTATTCACACACAATTCCTGAGACCTTTGCAAAATTCTTTTCGATATCTGAAAACATTTGCATCATGCTCGAGCTTGACCCGAGCATCTTTTTGTTTGAGAAGAAAAAGCAGATACTCGGGTCAAGCCCGAGTATGACGAGATATCAATCAATTCAGGATTAAAAAGTTTTTTGCAAAGGTCTCTGCCTGTCTGAAAAAAAACGCCCGATATAAAATCAGGCGTTTTTTTCAGACAGGCATTGATCAAGCGTTTTGCTGCTGTTGCTGATAAAGCGCTTCGAAATTAATCGGGGCGAGCAAAACGGGCGGGAAGCCGGCGCGGGTTACGGTAGAAGAGATGGTTTCGCGCGCATAAGGGAACAGAATGTTCGGGCAAGCGACCGCCAGCAGCAATTGTACATCGTCGTCCGGAATATTGGCCAAGCGGAAAATACCGCTTTGGGTCACTTCGTTGAGGAACATCACGCGCTCGTCGGCCATTTTGGCGGTTACGGTTACGGTTACGCTCACTTCGTAGAATTCTTCTTCGAGTTTTTGGCTTTCGGTCGCCACGCGCATGTCCACGCTGGGGTCGTTGTTTTCCAAGAAAACTTGAGGAGCGTGCGGCACTTCCAGAGACAGGTCTTTTACATACAGTTTTTCGATGCTGAATACGGGTTGTGCTTCGGTTTGAACTTGATCTTGTTCGCTCATGTCTATCTCGCTTTTAAAAGGAAAGGTTGTGCCGCCCAAAGGCGGCAGGAAAGGATTTTACTTATTGCCCTAAATTCAACAGCGGCACCAATTCGCCTTTTTTATGCAGGGCGTAGGTTTCGTCAAAGCCGCCGATATGGGTATCGCCGATAAAGATTTGCGGTACTGTACGGGTGCCGGTGGCTTCACGCATGGCTTGAAACGCTTCGGGATCATTTTTTTCTTGAATCTCAATAATTTCAGTAACGCCGACCTGTTTTAACAGTTGCTTGGCCATGGTGCAATAAGGGCAATACGGGCCTGAATAAATGGTTACGGTTTGCATGACATCTCCAAATAATGTTGATTACGTTTTGTTTTACAGCCTCCAATGATTGGAAACTCGAAACAAAACTTTGTTGGTATGATTGGTACAGCTATCAATTATGACAAATATGAGGTACCGGATAAAGTTTTACAAGCTTTCTCTTGGATTTTATCTGGCTGTCTGTCCATTTCTCCAACACATTTTGCTGATTTTACGCAGCTTATATTATTTAGCGTCTTTTTTTCCACTACCGTATACCGCCTTGGCGACCACGCTATCCAACTGCGGCAAATATTGCTTGGCCTGTTTGCTGTTCACCACCGCCACCACCGAAAGCGGGTTGCCTTCGGCCGGATCGGCCGGCAGCCAGTAGCCGGCCAACGCGCGTACGTTATCCAGCGTACCGGTTTTCAGATAAAAACGTCCGGTTTGGCTCGGATCGTTAAAACGGCTTTTTAAGGTGCCGTCCACCCCCCCTATCGGCAGACTGTCGACCAAGGCCTGTCTGAAAGGCGATTTCCAGGCGGCGGTCAGCATTTCGCCCAACATACGGGCGGTGGCGCGTTCGCGGCGCGAGAGGCCGGATCCGTTTTCCAAATCCAGCGCCTCATCGTCCAACCCGGCCGCTACCAACTCACGGCGCACTTCGGCCCGGGCGCTTTGTACGGTTTCCCCCTTGCCGCGCTGCGCGCCCAGAGTCAGAAAAACACTGCGGGCAATCACATTATTGGAATTCTTATTCATATCGCGCAATACATACGATAAGGGCGGCGATCGGTGGACGGCTAATGTTTGGGCGGCAACCGGCGTTTTGCCGGAGCGGTAGCCGTCGGCCATTTCACCGCCGCCGGTGCGCCATTGGTTGGTAAAGCTTTGTCCGGCGAATTCATCCATATCCAGCATATTGATGAACATTTCGCTGCCGATGCAGCTTTCCGGCAGTTTGCCGTTGAAATACAGCACGCCGCTGCGGTAAGCGGCGGACACATAATTTTTCAGCGAGGTGCAATTAGTGGCGAGGCCGGCGCTGCTTTGCACATTAATCTGCTGCGCAATGCCCGGCAGCGGCGGATTGGTTTCGAATGCAAGGTCGCCCAAAGGATTGCGCACGGCTTTTGCCCACACCACTTTATAAGCCAACATGTGCGGGCTGGGCGGCGTGGCGAACGTTTCGCCTGCATCACGCTCGAAGTCGTCGGCACTACCGTTGCTGCTCCACACGCTGTCGTCAAACACCAGCGGGCCGCGGATAGCCCGGATACCGTGTTCACGCATCTGTTGTTGTACGCTTTGTATGTCTTTTTGATCGAATACCGGGTCGCCGCTGCCCATCCAGTACACCGCTCCTTCCAGCACGCCGCCGCGCACCGGCGCTTCGCTTTTGAACTCGGTCTGCCAACTAAAATCCGGCCCCAACGCACGCAAAGCAGCGAAGGTAGTCACCAATTTCATCACCGAAGCGGGCTGCATAGAAGCATCGGCGCGGTGCGACGCCAACACCTGGCCGGTTTGCATATCCTGCACGTACACCGCGATTTCCTGCGGCGGAATTTTGCCGGTATCCAAGGCAAAAGCGGCAACCGGCAGCAAGCACAACGTGGCGGCAAGCATCCGCCGGATATTTTTTTCAGACAGGCATAAAGTGGTCATATGGAGATTCGCATCATGAGAAAGCAGAGGGTTATTTTAAAGGATTTTGGCAGGTAAAGGCGGTATGCCTGTCTGAAAATAAAATCTGAGACCTCTAGCAGATTAACTTAACTTTCGCTACGGCGTTGCTGCGCCTTGCCGTACTACTTGTACTGTCTGCGGCTTGCTGCCTTGTATCGAAGTAATTAAATCTGCTATATCACCCTATTCAACGGCGTGCCACGTTCATCAGCATCATGCCGCCGGCAGCCAATAAGCCGCCCCACGCCAGCGAAGCGTGCAGCGGTTCGCCCAACAGCAGAGCGGAAGACAAAATACCGAAAATCGGTACCAGCACGATATAGGCCGCCGCCACGCCGACGCCCAGCCGCTGCACGCCGCTGAAATACCAGGAATACGCCAGCGTGGTCGCACCGAAAGCCAGCGCCGCCACGCTGAACCAGCCGCTTAGCGGCGCAGCAAACACCTGCCGCCAACCCGCCGCCCCTTCAATCTGCGAGGCCGCCAGCAGCAACATCAGCGAGCCCAGCACCGTCGCCACGGTGGTGGCCGTTAAGGCATCGATGCCTTTGAGCATCTTGCGGCCGATCAAGGTATAGGCCGACCAACTGGCCACGCAGCCGAACAGCAACACCTCGCCCGTGCCTATGCCGCCACGGAACACCTGCAAGGGATCGCCTTTGGTAATCGCCGTCAGCGCGCCGCTAACCGCCAACAGCATTCCCAGCAAAATGCCCGCATTCAAGCGCTCGCGAAACAGCCAGGCAGCCAGCAGCAACGTGAGCACCGGATTCAAAGCCACTACTACCGAGGCGCGGCCGGCCGCCACACTTTGCAGCCCGTACATAAAAAACACCGCATAAGCGCAAATGCCGCTGGCCGCCGCCGCTGTCAAACCCAGCCACTGGCCGCCGCTCAGCCGCTTGAGCGGCGCGACACCCCGGTTGGCATACAGCAGCCAAACCGTTAAAGCGCTACCCGCCAGTAAAAAACGCAGCGCCGCGGCGGTAAGCGGCGGCATGGTTTGCGCGACTATCCGCCCCCAAGGCCAGGAGGCGCCCCAGATGACGGCCATGCCGAGCAGGCGCAGATGGTAAGGATAAGCGGGGGAAGAAGTATTCATAGTGTTCTTTTTTGTGTGTATGAAACGCTGTTTTTTCAGACAGGCATACGCCTGCGGCGCAGTGTTCCGATGTTACATTTCCAAAGGATCGACATCTATCGACCAGCGCACCGCAGCGTCTCGCCGGCCTTGCAGCAGATAAAGCCACAGCGCGGCGGCACGGTGCAGCTGTTTGCGAGAAGGCGATTCGAGAAATACCTGCGCCCGTTCGCGTTCGGCCAGCCGCATCATGAACATCGGCACCGGCCCCAACAGCGAAACTTCGGGCGGCAGCCGGTTTTCGACTTCGGCCTTAATCCCGGCCAGAAAATCCTGCGCCTGCCCGATTGCCACCGCATCGGCACGCACCGCGGCCTGAAAGCCGAAAGGCGGCATGCCGAACATTTTGCGTTCGGCCAATTCGTGCGCGGCAAAAGCGGGATAATCCTGTGCCTGAACGGCGGCGAATACCGGATGTTCCGGCAATTGGGTTTGTATCAGCACCCGACCGGCCGCATCGGCGCGGCCGGCGCGGCCGGCCACCTGCATCAGTTCGGCAAACAACTTTTCCGGCGCGCGGAAATCGGCGCTGTACAAACTGCCGTCGGCATTGAGCACCACCACCAGATTGAGGCGTGCGAAATCGTGGCCTTTGGCCAGCATTTGGGTGCCGACCAGAACATCGATGCGATTATCCGCGATGTCGCGGTAAAGCCGTTCCCAGTCGTTTTTACGGGCGGTGCTGTCGCGGTCGACCCGTACCACGGTTGCCTGCGGCAGAAACGATTTAAGCGTTTCCTCCACCCGTTGGGTGCCGTGGCCGACGGCGGTCAAATCCTGATTGCCGCAATCGGGGCATTTGCGGGGAATGGCCTGTCTGAAATCGCAATGGTGGCAACGCAACTGGCGGACACGTTGGTGCAGCACCATTTTGGCCGAACAGCGCGGACAGCCGAAAATATGGCCGCAGTCGCCGCAAAACAGCGCGGGTGCAAAACCGCGGCGGTTCAGGTAAACCAGCGTGAGGCCGCCGTTTTGGTGATTCTCTTGAATCAGTTTCAGCGCCTGTTGCGAAAACCCGTTGTCGAGTTGCTGGCGGCGTACGTCGAGAATCTCCACCTGCGGTGGCCTTGCGGCGCGGCGGGCGCGTTGCGTCAGTTCCAGCAGGCGGTAGCCGCCGCTTTGCGCCTTGTGCCAACTCTCCAAGCTGGGTGTGGCGCTGCCCAACACCACCGGGCAGGCGCTCTGCTTGCCGCGCCATACTGCCAAATCGCGCGCATGGTAGCGCAATTCGTTGTCCTGCTTAAACGAAGCATCGTGCTCTTCGTCCACCACAATCAGCGCCAAATCAGGCAGCGGCGTGAACACCGCCAGCCGGGTGCCGATAACCAACTTGGCCTGCCCCGTCATCGCGCGCAGATAATCCTGCGTGCGGCGGCCGGCGGCGGTTTGGCTGTGCAAAACAGCGGTCGGCACTTGACCGAAACGCTCGTTTACCCGCTTCAAGAGCTGGGGCGTCAGGTTGATTTCGGGCAAAAGAAACAACACCTGCCGCCCTTGGGCCAGCACTTTGGCCATGGCATCGAAATACACTTCGGTTTTGCCGCTGCCGGTAATGCCGTACAGCAGGAAGGTTTGGAAGCTGCTAAGGCCTGTCTGAAGCGTATCCGCCGCCGCTTGCTGACCGTCGTTGAGCAGATGTTGCGACGCGGCGATTTGTGGCGCGGCGGCCTCGCTTTCGTCCAGCCAACCGGCTTGCCGCCATTGCTGCAACAGCTTGCCTGCCTGCGGATGAATGGCTTTCAGACAGGCCTCTTCCTGATGGCCCGCCGCCAGTGCCTGCCACAATGCGTGTTGCTTGGAAAAGCGCACCGGCGGCGGCGCCTGCATACGGCCTTCCTCGCTCAAACCGTAAAAGTGCGGCGGCTGCGGCAGGGTAACCGCCCGGGCTTCACGCATTCCCTGCGGCAGGGCGGCAAACACCGCTTGGCCGATCGGATAAAGATAATAGCGCGACACAAAATCCAACAAGGCGCGCCAATCTTCGGGCAGCGGCGGCTCTTGGCCGAACACTTGCTTAACCGGCAGGATTTTGGCGGGGGCGATTTCGGGCTTAACATCGGTTTCCCACACCACGCCCACCGCCTCGCGGCCGCGAAACGGCACCGCCACCCGCGTTCCGGCGGGGATGGCTTGGGGATATGAATAAGTCAGCAGCCCGAGCGGTACGTTCAAGGCGATATGGTGGTAAATCATGGAGGGCATTATATAGCGGATTCACTTAAATCCTGAGACCTTTGCAAACAAACAAAATGCCTGTCTGAAAACTTTTTCAGACAGGCATGCTTTCATCAAGCTGCGTTTACCAGATATCCGATTTGATTTTGCGTTTCAAGGTAGGATGTTCAGACAATTTGAATACCGGCTCTTTGCCCATTTTCAGCTTGGCCGTATAGTCTTTCAACAACAAGAACACCAGCGGGCTGAGCGCCAGAATCGCAATCAGGTTGATTAAAGCCATAAAGCCCATCGACATATCGGCCATGTCCCACACCACCGGCACATTGGCAATCGCGCCGAAATACACCATGCCCAACACCGCCATGCGGAAAATAGCCATCACCAGCCAGTGGTTGTTGAGGTATTGGATGTTTGATTCGGCATAAGCGTAGTTGCCGATAATGGTTGAGAAGGCAAACAAAAACAGCACGATAGCCAAGAAGTCCGCACCCCAGGCACCCACATGGTGCACCAGCGCCGCTTGGGTAAGCTGCACGCCGGTGAGCGTGGAATTGGTGGTGTGTACATCGGAGAGCAGCAAGATAAACGCGGTGCACGAACACACGATTAAGGTATCGATAAACACGCCCAACATCTGAATCATGCCTTGCGATACCGGGTGTTTCACATCGGCCGCCGCCGCCGCATTCGGCGCAGAACCTTGGCCGGCCTCGTTGGAATACAGGCCGCGCTTGATGCCGTTCATCATCGCTGCGGAAATCATCGAGCCGAGCAGGCCGCCGCCGGCTGCTTTAAAGTCGAACGCCGAGCTGAAAATCAGGCCGAACACGCGCGGTACTTCTGCGATATTCACCGCCATCACATACAGCGCCATCAGCAAGTAAAACACCGCCATAATCGGTACCATCGCCTCGGCCACGCGCGACACGCGGCGGATGCCGCCGAAAATAATCGGTGCGGTAAAAATCACCAAAGCCACGCCCACGGCGTGTTTGTTCCAGCCCCAAGCCACTTCGGCCGCCGCCACAATCGAGTTGGCCTGCACCGCTTCATAAACCAAACCGAAACAGAAAATCAGGCTGATGGCAAACAATACGCCCAACCATTTCTGCTTCAAGCCTTGGGTAATGTAATAAGCCGGGCCGCCGCGGAAATGGCCGTTTTTATGGTCGCGGATTTTAAACAGCTGTGCCAGCGAAGACTCGGCAAAGGCCGAGCTCATGCCGATCAGCGCCGTTACCCACATCCAAAACACCGCACCGGGGCCGCCCAGCGAAATCGCAATCGCCACACCGGCGATATTGCCCACACCCACGCGGCTGGCCAAGCCGGTAACGAAAGCTTGGAACGGCGTGATGCCGTGCGGATCATCGCCCGCCTTGCGGCCGCCCAGCATTTCCTTAATGCTGCGACCCAGCAGGCGGAATTGTACAAAGCCGGTGGCTAAGGTAAAAAAGATACCGGTGCCGACCAGCAGAAAAATCAGGCCTTCCCATAAAGGGCCGTTGATGTTGTTTACCCAATTGTGAATCGTTTCAATCATATTATTCCTTCGCTACCGGTTTCAGACAGGCATCTGTGCCCGTTGGACAGCCGGTAGCATGACCACTAAACAAACTTAAGTGCGCCTGCCTATAGCAGATTTAATTACTTCGATACAAGGCAGCAAGCCGAAGACAGTACAAGTAGTACGGCAAGGCGCAGCAACGCCGTAGCGAAAGTTAAGTTAATCTGCTATAACGGCAAGCAGGTTATTGATAGGCGTAATGTGTATATTCTGATTGCCAGCAGCCGGTTTGCGCGAACCGGTTTTGCTGTTGTTCTTTTAAGGGCAATGCCCGTCTGCCCGAAAGGCAAACCCCGCATTATAACGAAGATGCCCGATAACATACAGAGCGAAACCTTTGCCAGTCATTCCCCCGGGCTTCCCCCACGCGGAGGGGGTGTGGTTGTCGTTGGGTTTTAATAGCTGGCAACATCATACGTTTTGGGTTTGTTGGTGCTGCCAATATTATGCCTGTCTGAAAAGTGATTAACACCGGCCGCTTATTCCCTCTCCCGTGGGAGAGAGGGCTTGGCGGATTTTAACGATAGTGAAATAAATAAAATATGCCTGTCTGAAAACCCATTTGCGTGTTTCTGCACGGCACAATATTTTCAGACAGGCATTTTAGTCGGCAAGAATATCCTACATCACTTCCAGCGTTTCAATTCCCAACAACTCCAAGCCCTGTTTCAGCGTTTCGCCGGTTAGCGCGGCCAGTTGCAGGCGGGTGTTGCGGGTTTGGCCTTCGGCTTTCAGAATCGGGCAGGCTTCGTAGAAACGGGAAAACAGCGTGGCCACTTGGTAAAGATAAGCGGCCAGATAATGCGGATAGGATGTGTCGGCGGCGTTTTGCAGCACGTCTTCAAACTTCAGCAGTTCCACCGCCAGCTGTTTTTCCAGCGGCTCGCTCAAGATTAAAGCGGCGGTTTTGTCCCATTCGCCCGCTTTGCGGAACACGCTTTGCACGCGGGTGTAGGCGTATTGCAGATAGGGCGCGGTATTACCTTCGAAGCTGAGCATCACATCCCAGTCGAACACATAATCGCTGGTGCGGTTTTTGCTCAAATCGGCGTATTTCACCGCGCCGATGCCGACGGTGCGGCCGATTTTCGCCGCTTCTTCCGCTGCCAATTCACTGTTTTTGCTTTGCACCAAAGCGGTGGCGCGCTCGACCGCTTCGCCGAGCAGGTCCACCAGTTTTACGGTGTCGCCCGAACGGGTTTTGAACGGCTTGCCGTCTTTGCCCATCATGGTGCCGAAGCCGATAAACTCGGCCGACACGTTTTCGGGCAGATAACCCGCTTTGCGCGAAGTGGCGAACAGTTGGGCGAAATGCAAACCTTGGCGGTGGTCGACCACATACAGCAGCCGATTGCCTTTCAGGCGGCCGACATAATCGCGGATACAGGCCAAATCGGTGGTGGAATATAAAAAGCCGCCGCCGCTTTTTTGCACGATATAGGCCGCCGGTTCGCCTTCTTTGTTTTTGAATTCGTCGAGAAACACCACTTTGGCGCCGTCGTCGTCCACCGCCAGGCCTTTGGCGGTTAAGTCGTCCACCACCACCTGCAAATCGTCGTTGTATTTCGATTCGCCCGCCACATCATCGGGGGTGAGCAGCAGGCCCAGCGTGTCGTACACGTTTTGCGCGTGGTGCAGGGAAATCTCGACGAACTGTTTCCACAAGGCCAGCACGGCTTCGTCGCCGCCTTGCAGTTTCACCACATATTCGCGGGCGGTGTCGGCAAAGGCGGGGTCTTCGTCGAAGCGTACTTTGGCATTGCGGTAAAACTGTTCCAAATCAGATAGTTGGAATTCGGCATTGTGTTGCTGCTGTTCGACCATATAGGCCACCAGCATGCCGAACTGTGTGCCCCAGTCGCCGACGTGGTTTTGACGGATAACGGTGTGCCCCAAAAAGCCGAGGATGCGGGCGATGCTGTCGCCGATGATGCTGGAGCGCAAATGGCCGACGTGCATTTCTTTGGCAAGGTTGGGGGACGAATAATCAATCACCACGGTTTGTTTGTTGGCCGTTTCCGCCACGCCGCAGCGTGTATCGTTTAAGGCCGCGCGGAGGTGTTCGGCCAAAAAGCCCGCATTCAGGCGCAGGTTGATAAAGCCGGGGCCGGCCACTTCGGCGCTTTCGATAACCCCGCTGCCTGAAAGTGCATCGGCTACTTTCTGCGCCAGCTCGCGCGGGTTCTGCTTGGCCTGCTTGGCGGCGCCCATCACGCCGTTGATTTGGAAGTCGCCGAAATCGGCGTTTTTGGCGGGCTGCAACACGATTGGGCTGCCGCCGATACCGGCTGTCTGAAACGCCGCTTCCGCCTCGCGGGCGACGGTTTGGTGTAAATTCATAGGTATTCTGCTTATATTTTCATAAAGGTCGTTCAAATTGCAGCCGCTATTTTAATGGAAAGCGCTTGAACGCGCAGCAAAACAAAAGCCCGCTTCGGTAAGCGGGCAGGAGTTGAGGTAATTTGGGCATTGTGTCAGATTTTTTGCTTGGATTCGGCTTGTGTCGGGCATTAATGCCCGACCTACGACTCCTTGTATCAGGCATTAAGCCCGACCTACGGCTATTTTTTAACCGCACAACTCAGGGCATACTTTGCCGTTTTCATCCGGCTTGATTTGTGTGTTACTGCATTGCTTGGCATAGAATTTCGCTTCTGCGCAAGATTTCATTTGAGAACATTGCTGCTTTTGTCTGCAACTGTATTGATTGATTCCCCCTGCTATCCCCTCCGATGATGCGACAGGTGGCGCGGGTGTTTTTATGATAACCGGCCCAAGTTCCGCTTTAACTTGGTCTGCTGCCGATGCTGCCGGCTTTTTTACGGGCTTTGCCTCCTCTTTTACCGCTTCTGCCACTTCGGGCTTAGCTTCAGGGGCTACCGTTTCCTGCTCGTCTACAGAATGCGCGACTTTTTGTATACCTTCCTCATTGGTTGCCGATGCTGCTTTATCCAAATCTTCCAGTCTTTTTTCGCCATTCATAACCGCACGCAGATCTTCACGCTCTTTAGCCATTTTAGCGGCTACCTGCTCGGCATTAACCCGCTGTGCGGTATTTTCGATGGCTTGTACCCGCTGCCAATGGTTGAAGACAAAATAAGATAAGGTACCGATTACCACGAAGATAATCAGCACCAATGCCAGACTATCCGGCAATTCTTTCTGAGTTTTCACGATTTATCCCTAACAATATTGATCCAGATCATTTTATCAATAGATAAATATTAAAATGTAATTTGATCTGTTTTTATAATTTTTTCCAGCAAAAATTGTTACAACTATACTACATTCATCTTCATTACTATTGCCTGCCTGAATACCGCCCAACTTTTACGCCTTTTGATTATGGCAAGCATTGCTTCAAGGGCAAAATCCAGGCAAAAAATATGCATCCTGCTTATCCGTTAATGTAAAGGATGCAGGAATCGAAAACCACTCTTCGCGATAAAATAGGCTGTTCGGCCGATTAACGGCAAGGAGAAGGCAGGAAGTTTCGCGGAATAGAGTTGGCAGCGGAAGAATCGCAATCCCATTGAATAACGGTTTCAGCTACACCATTACTGGCAACCGTAGGTACCAAAGTCAGCGTTTTACCCTGGATCAAGCGGTTAGCATTGTTATTCATAGTTACAGTAATCACGCCAGAAGCGTTTACCGCAGCCGATTGTACATAACGGCCATAAGGGCTGCTGGCGCTGGCATAGTTGCCTACAGGCGACCAGCCTTGGCCAAAATAAGTGGTACTGACATCCATTTTAATCGCGCTAGCGAAAATTAAAGCTTCGCTTGCTTGTGCTCTGGCCGCATAGTTATCGTACATCGGCAATGCGATTGCCGCCAGAATACCGATAATGGCTACTACAATCATCAATTCGATCAAAGTAAAGCCTTTTTGTAGGGTCTTTTGCATCCCCCCCCCCTTTTTTTACAATTATGCTATAAAAATATATCTCTGAAAATTAAAGTATTTTATAAATACAAGAAGCGTACCCCTCTTGCTGAAAGGTACGCTTCAAGACTATTCAGCTAAATCCTTTAGCCTAAGCTAGAATTAGGGACGGCAAGCTGCTGGAACATATTTGTTTTGAGCGCTAGATGTACAAGCCCATTGTACTGCACCTGATGAAGCAGTCGGAGTCAAAGACAAGGTAGTGCTTGTAATACCGGCAGCAACTTGTGAAGCCTTCATGGTAGCCGTAATCACACCACTAGTACCTACCGCTACCTGCGCTACATATTTACCGCTAATATCGGTTGCAGCTGCAATGCCAGCAGAAGTATTGCTAATCGGGAACACACCTTTGTCTGCATAGTATTCGGTTACCGCACCTTTTTGGCCGTCAGCCAGAGTTAAGGCTTCAGACATTTGCGCACGAGCAGTGTAGTCTTGGTAAGCCGGCAGGGCGATGGCGGCCAGGATACCGATAATGGCAACTACGATCATCAACTCGATCAGGGTGAAACCTTTTTGGATTGCTTTCATGTTTTTTAAAACTCCGTTTAAATGTTTATTGAGTAGTTAAGTTAAGTTCCCGCAACGTGGTTGGCCACGTTTTTTCTTTGAGTACCCGCTGCCCCATGCAGCGTTTACCTTAAAGCCGGAATGGTTGTTCAGCTTGCCTCTGCGGCGTGCTGTGTTTCCATGTAAAGACATGAAGCAATCTGCGTGCCAAATTTTTGCCCGCCAGAAAAAATATATAATATATTGTTTTTAAATATAAAAATACGGGATTATTTGTTGGATTACTACTCTAATCGGGCTGACGCATCTGGGCAACCTGCCCAATTTCGTCATTCTTTACAAAACTATGCTTTTCTTAACTGACGAATTTCGTCACTTCCTCGGCTAACTACTCGGATAGAAGTAATAATTACCGCCGATAGCAGCCAAGGTAAGTACCAAGATAGGCGGCTCGGGCACCGGTTTGCTTCTTTGTTGCTCTTTACTTTAAAGATTAACTGACCCTCCTCCTTAAATTATGTTCCCGTCATCCCCAACAAATTTATCCGCCCGCAGAGCGCATCAAGAATTTGTTTAATTTCTCCGCACAATCCGCACAATAAGAGTAAAATAAAGTAGTACCGTGTAATTGTGTTTTTAAGCCCGATTTCCACAGTATTTTTATATTTTTATTTGATAGCGGCGGTTTGGCGGAAATTCGTACTGGCCGGGCTGCTTATTATTAACAAGATATCCAACAAAACAGGAGGAACTTATGTCCGACCATCAGCTTCAACCTTTCGAAGAAATCGATACCAGCGCGGAAAAAAATCGTTTGCAGATTTTCGAAGAGGAAGTGCTCAAACATAAGGGGCATGTAAGCGGAGAAGATTCAAGCTCGGCTCCGCTGCCGGCCAGCTATCCTTACCGTACGCGCATGAGCCGCCGGGTATATGAGGCAGAAAAGAAACTGCTGCAAATCGAATTGCTGAAAGTGCAAAGCTGGGTGAAAGAAACCGGGCAACGCATTGTCAGCCTGTTTGAAGGGCGCGATGCGGCGGGCAAAGGGGGAACCATCAAGCGTTATATGGAGCATTTGAATCCGCGCGGTGCGCGCGTGGTGGCATTGGAGAAGCCGACCGAAACGGAGCGCGGCCAGTGGTATTTCCAGCGTTATATCCAAAATCTGCCGACTGCGGGCGAGATGGTGTTTTTCGACCGCTCTTGGTACAACCGTGCAGGGGTGGAGCGTGTGATGGGCTTTTGCGAGCCGCACGAATATCTGCTGTTTATGCGCCAAACGCCTGAATTCGAGCGTATGCTGGTGGCCAGCGGCATCCATTTGTTTAAGTTTTGGTTTTCGGTAAGCCGCGAAGAGCAGCTGCGCCGTTTTATTTCGCGCCGTGACGATCCTTTGAAACATTGGAAACTCTCGCCGGTGGATATCCAATCGCTGGACCGCTGGGACGATTACACCGATGCGAAAAACGCGATGTTCTTCCACACCCACACCGGTGATGCGCCGTGGACGATTGTGAAATCAGACGATAAAAAACGGGCGCGTTTGAACTGTATCCGCTATTTCCTGCTGCAATTGGATTATCCGGGCAAGGATTTGAAAGCGATCGGCGAGCTGGACCGCCAGATTATTAATGTTCCGACTACCCAATTCCGCGACAGTAATTTTGATATTATTGCCGATTAATCGGGATAAAGCGATTAATGCCTGTCTGAAAATATTTTCAGACAGGCATTTTGTTTGTAAATAGCCGTTTTCATCCTGAATGGATCAATTTCCCGTCATACTCGGGCTTGACCCGAGTATCTCTTTTTCTTCTATATAGCAGATTAACTTAACTTTCGCTACGGCGTTGCTGCGCCTTGCTGTACTACTTGTACTGTCTGCGGCTTGCTGCCTTGTATCGAAAATTAATTAAATCTGCTATAGCAACCAGATGCTCGGGGCAAGCCCAAGCATGACGCAGTGGTATGGCCAATCAATCGCGCGCTCTCGGATCGATATGCACCATCATGCCGATCACTTCGTTCAATTTCTTAAGCTGCTCCGCCACCCGCATGGCGATTTCGTGCCCTTCAACTACGCTGAGCATACTGTCTACTTCTATGTGCACATCGACATTCACCATATCGCCCAGTTTGCGGGTACGCAAATCATGGTAACCCAACACGCCCTGCTGCCGCTCGATCACGCTGCGGATGCGCGCCAGCGTTTCTTCGTCGGCAGAGGCATCCATCAAATCCTGAAAGGCCAGCCAGCCGAAACGGATACCCATCCTGCCGACCATCATTCCCACCACCAAAGCGGCCAAGGGATCCAGCAAGGGGTAGCCCATCAGATTGCCGACAATGCCGATGGCCACCACCAATGAAGAGGCGGCATCCGAGCGTGCGTGCCAAGCGTTGGCTGCCAACATACCCGAACGCACCCGTTTGGCCGCCGCCAACATATAACGGAACAGTGCTTCTTTCATCAACAATGTCAACAAAGCCACCCACAATGCGATCGAATGTACTTGGGCGATGGCATTCGGTTCGGCAAATTTTTCCACCGCGCGGAAAATCATCCCGACCGCCACCGAAAGCAGGAGCACACCCAGCACCAAAGAGGCGGCATTTTCATAACGCCGATGACCGTAGGGATGGCCTTCGTCCGCCTCTTTCACGCTGTATCTGCCGGCAATTAATACCACAAAATCCGATAACAAATCGGATAATGAATGAATACCGTCGGCAATCAGGGCTTGCGACTGGGCAAAAAAACCGACCGCTATTTGCAAGGCGCTCAGAATGGTGTTGACCACCACGCTCACCCAAGTGCTGCGCTTGGCGGCTTGCTGCATTTGCGGGGTGATTTCCGTATCAGAGAAATCGGGATAAGGGGATGAATTCATATCAATAATGCTCCGGCAGCGGTTCGAACCGCTTGGGGTGGATAAGCGCCCTGCGGTTGCGGCGGGGTGTGTTGCCAAAAAGCACATGATGACGCAGCCGGCTTAAGGCCAACTTAAACCTGATGTGCTTTTCAGACAGGCATAGCGTTTTTTTCAGACAGGCATTTTCAAACCACATCTGCATATTTTAAAATAAACGACTATAACTTTATCTTTTACACATTATCATGGAAAAAAATCTTACTGCGGGCATTCCTCGCTGGAAATTTGCGCTGAAACTGGCCGGCGCCCACCTTGGCCTGAGCGTGCTGGTGGCCGCGCTGATGGCCTTGGTCGTTTTCAAATTCTGGTATCCCTATCCTTACGATCAAATGATAGGCGGGCTGGATCTTTATTGGATGGTGGTCGGCATCGATGTGGTGTGCGGCCCGCTTTTAATGGCGGTGCTGGCCAGCCCGAACAAAAGCCGCCGCGCAATGTGGACCGATTTCTCGCTGATTTTCACCATCCAACTGGCCGCCCTGCTCTACGGGCTTCACACCGTTTCGCTGGCGCGCCCGGTAGCCGTGATGTTTGAAAAAGACCGCTTCGTAGTCGTTACCGCCGCCCAGATTCCGGACCAGGAGGCCGACGCACCGCTTTCTTGGTCGGGCGTCGAACGCGTTTATCTGCCCGAGCCGAAAACCGATGCGGAAAAAAGCCGCGATATCGATCTGATGATGAAAGGCATCGAAACCAATACCCTACCCTCGCGCTGGCAAGCCGACAACCCGGCGGTGCGAGCAGCCATTACCACCGCGATGCATCCCGTTTCCCGATTAAGCCAAGCGTATCCGCAGCAAAAAAACATGATTGATAAAACAATCAGCCAAACCGGCCTGCCGGCGGAACAACTCGGCTTTTTGCCGTTTACCAACGAGCGCAATCGAGATTGGGTGGTATTACTCAACCGCAACGCCGATTTTGTCGGCTATCTGCCGTTGGATGGTTTCAGCGCGATTCCCTTACAAAAGAAAACCATTCCTTAATCAATCCGAGCTTCCCCCTTGAAATGCCTGTCTGAAACCTTTTTCAGACAGGCATACTTATAAATCATTTTCCCCTCTCAAAGCCATCTCATGCGATACGATTGACAACCCTTTATATTTGTTTACAATGTTACCAAATTGTCTACAAAAAGTTAGCATGATGAGCAAACAAACCACCGCCGCCCGACACGATTGGCGTGCACAAGAAATGCTGCTGTTACAGCAAGTTATCCAAAACTTGGGCAAAGACGACGGCGCTCACCACACCGCCTTGAAAATTATGCTGCAACTGATGAGCGAATTATTCGGCCTCAACCAAGGCCGCATCGTTTTGCAGCATACCGACGACGAAAACGCCTCTATCATCTATTCCTACGGCATGTCGCCCGAACAAGTGGCGCGCGGCTTTTACGCCCCCAACGAAGGCATTACCGGCGCGGTACTCGCCAACTCCTACATGATTGTGGCCGACGACATCAGCGAAGACCCGCTTTTCCTCGCCCGTACCGTACAGCGCCACGAGTTGCCCGACGAAAAAACCATGTTCATCGCGCTGCCGATTGCGGCACACAACCGTACCTTCGGCGTACTCGCCTGCCACCGCGCCCGCTTCAGCCCGCGCGCCCTGCACGACGATATTTCCCTGCTGCGCATTCTCGCAACTTTAGTCGGCCAATTATTATTCATTCACGAAAATAACGAAGCGCGCACCCAAGTGCTGCAAACGCAAAACCAGAAACTCAAGCAAACCCTGCAATCTCACAGCCGCCGCTACGGCATCGTCGGCTCCTCCGCACCGCTGCTCAAAGCCGTCAGCGAGCTGGAGCGCGTGGCACACAGCAACGCCAATGTTTTACTGCTGGGCGAACGCGGAACCGGCAAAGAAATGTTCGCCCGCACCCTGCACACCGCCAGCCGCCGCGTCGGCCAGCCTTTTATCAAAGTCAGCTGCACCGGCATGGCGGAAGAAACTTTAAGCCGGGAAATTTTCGGCATAGACGAAACCCCCGGCCTGCTGGAACAAGCCGACGGCGGTACGCTCTTTTTCGACGAAATCGCCGGCCTCACCCCCGGCCAGCAAGTCCGCCTGCTGCGCGTGTTGCAGGAAAACGCCGTTACCCGCATCGGCTCGCGCAAAGCCGTTAATCTCAACGTGCGCATCATCACCGCCACCGAACACGATTTGGCCGAACAAGTCGAAGCCGGCCGTTTCGACAGCGATTTGTATTACCGCTTGTTCGTCGTCCCCATCTACCTGCCCTCATTGCGCGAACGGCGCAGCGACATCCCCGAACTGGTGGCTTATTTCCTGCACCAAATCAACCGCGACAACCGGCGCAACGTCAACCTCACCGCCGAGGCCGTCGCCCAACTCCAGCATTACAGCTGGCCGGGCAATATCTACCAATTGGAACAATTTTTGCGCCAATTGGTGGCCGAGGCCGAAGGCAATCTGGTGGACGAGCACCAAGTATGGAATTTGCTCTCCACCCAATCCGACCCCATCAACAGTACGACTTTTCCCAAGCCCGAACCGGTACGCAAAGCCGACAAACCCAAAGGCTTTACCATACAGGGCAATCAGGCGCGCCCTTATCTGCAAGCCGATTCCCATTCGTTGGAAAAAATCGAAGAAACCTTGGCCTATTGCCGCGGCAACAAAACCCAAGCCGCACAAATGCTGGGGCTTTCCACCCGCCAGCTTTACTACCGCTTGGAAAAGCTGAAAAAAGAAAAAGCACAGGCGGAGAAGCAATAAAGCAAATATGCCTGCCTGAAAACATTCGAACGTTTTCAGACAGGCATTTTAAATTCTTTCCGATATTTCAAACGCTTGCCTATGCTTTCGGTCATAGTTATAAAATCGCTTCATGCTATCGTTACCACTTGACTTTTATATTAGATTATTCTAAATTAGAAAAAACTAAATTATGAACCCGCAAATTTTTTCTTTCGAACAACAATCGGCGCTGGCTGCTGAATTTCTGCGAACGCTGGGCAACGCCCACCGCCTGCAAGTATTGTGTTTACTGGCCGAACAAGGCGAAATGAGCGTGGGGCGGATACTTGAATGTACCACTCTCAGCCAATCCGCCCTATCGCAACATTTGGCCAAAATGCGCGACGAAGGTTTGGTCGCCTACCGCCGTGATGCGCAAACGCTGTATTACTCGCTTAGCGACGAAAAAGTCATCCGTATATTGGCTGTACTGAAAGAAATCTTTTGCCCGCCTGAAGAAAATCCTACATGAGCCTTCCCACCCTTACGCCCCAACAAGCCGCCGATAAAATCCGCAACGGTGCGGTATTGATTGACATCCGCAGCAGTACTGAATTCGCCGGCAAGCATATCAACGGTGCCCGCTCCGTGCCGTTAGACCAAATCGGCAACAACCCCTTACCCGTTTCATCCGACGATATCGTGATTTTCAATTGTCTCTCCGGCATGCGTACCCGCCAAAATGCGGAAATATTGCAACGCCATGCCGCCTCCTGCCGCGAAGTCTATTTACTGGAAGGCGGCCTCAATGCTTGGCAACAGGCCGGGCTTCCGATAGAGGCCAAGCCCGGCCAGCCTTTGGATATGATGCGCCAAGTGCAAATCGCCGCCGGCAGCTTGGTATTGCTGGGTTTTCTGTTGGGGCAATGGGTATCAGCGTGGTTTTATCTGTTGTGCGCGTTTGTGGGCGCAGGCCTGATATTCGCCGGCCTGACCGGTTTCTGCGGCATGGCCAAATTGCTGGCCCGTATGCCTTGGAACCGTGTTTGAAACAAAATCATTTGTTTTGGTTTCGCCTCACAAAGTAATCTTGCTCTCGGCCTTGGCAAAATTCATTACAAACTGGCTTTTGAAGCTGCGGACATTGTATTCATTGGTTAACACCCGGCGGGTAAAGGCATGGTAGGTCGGCATGTCCACCGAATGCACCAGCAGCAAAAAATCGTAATCGCCGGAAATTTCGTAACACGTCATCACATCCGCCTCGGCACGCATCTTCTGCTCGAAGCGCTCTTGGTGATACACGCTTTGATTCTCCATCTCCACCATCACAAACACGCTGATCTGGCGGCCGACCGCCGGTGGCGACACCAGCGCGACCTGCCGCAAAATCACGCCTTCTTGCGTCAGCGT
Source organism: Neisseria sp. (assembly GCF_030523955.1). Classification (GTDB taxonomy): domain Bacteria; phylum Pseudomonadota; class Gammaproteobacteria; order Burkholderiales; family Neisseriaceae; genus Neisseria. The sequence goes on along the minus strand of NZ_JAUNHL010000008.1, from coordinate 36,142 downwards.
TTGAATGCGGCGCTGGCAGGTGGCCACCGAACTGTGCACCCGCTCGGCCAAGGTTTTCAACGATACCGTGGCATCGCTTTGCAATTCGTTGAGGATATTGCGGTCGAGTTTATCCAATTCGTACATAGCTTCCACCAAAATGAAAAATAATTCGTTTTAAAACCATCTATACGGTAAATTATATCCATAAACATATTTTAATGAAATTTTTTCTCATTTATTCTCCGTATAATGAGCCACTCGATATCCTATATTGCAACGGAAAACGATTTCATGACCTCTACCACCAAAGGCTTCTGGCTGGGCCTGCTTTCACAAATTTTATTCGGCGTACTTTATCTCTTCAGCATGTGGATGGCGCCCTTGAGCGGCACCGATGTATTCGCCCTGCGCATGCCGGTGATGCTGGCGGGCATTTTAACGATCGTGATGGCCTCTGTCGGCTTGGGCAGTATGTTCCGTTTTTTCCGGCAAAAACTCGGCCGCGATCTCAAACAATGGGCCTGCATGCTGGTGGGTACTGCGATTGTCGGCAGCCAGTTCTGGCTGTTTATGTGGGCGCCGGTAAACGGCGAAGGGGTGAATGTGGCCATGGGCTATTTTCTGTTTCCATTGGTGATGGTGCTGGCCGGACGCCTGCTGCTGAAAGAAGAGTTAAACCGCTTGCAAACCGCGGCATTGATACTGGCCGCCTTGGGTGTGGCGCATGAATTGTGGGCTACTCACGCCTTCTCTTGGACAACCTTATGGGTGTGCGCGATTTATCCGCCCTATTATCTGATGCGCCGCGCGATGGGCATTCCCGCCTTATATGGTCTGACGCTGGATTTATTGATCATTCTGCCCTTTGCACTGGCTTGGCTGCTGACACAAGGCCATATTCTGCCGACGATTGCCGCCGAGCCGCGCTATTGGCTGCTGTTGCCGGCACTGGGTATCGCCAGCGCGGTATCGATGTCGGCCAATCTGAAAGCCAGCGCATTATTGCCGGTAAACGTTTTCGGTATGCTCAGCTATCTGGAACCGGCCCTGTTGTTTCTGCTATCCGTTACCCTGCTGGGTACGCCTGTCAACGACAGCGCGTATTTTACCTACGGCTTGATCTGGACGGCGCTCGGCCTGTTGGCACTCAACGGCTTGGGCAGCCTGCGCCGCAGCCGCTTGGCCGCCGTCGGCTAATGAACGGCCACGGCGGAAAGGTTTTCAGACAGGCAGAAGTCTTTGCAAAAAGCCGTTTCAAATCTTGAATTGATTGATGTTTCGTCATACTCGGGCTTGACCCGAGTATCCATTTTTTCTTCTTAAACAACCAGATGCTCGGGTCAAGCCCGAGCATGACGCAAGTGTTTTAAAGTATCGAAAAGAATGTTGCAAAGAGTCATGCCTGTCTGAAAACAAATCCTTAGGCAAAAAAATGCCTGTCTGAAAAACTTTTTCAGACAGGCATTTTCCGATTTTTACCCTACTCTTTGCGCAAGGCCTTGGGTAAAACAAACACGATACTCTCTTCCACGCCCTCGGTTTCCCTTACCGCATCATGCCCCCAGCCGCGTATGGTTTCCACCACTTCCCGTACCAGCAATTCCGGCGCCGAAGCACCGGCGGTAACCCCTACCTTATTTTTGCCGGCAAACCATTCGCGTTGCAGATAGCCCGCATTGTCGACCATATAAGCATCCACTCCGCGCAGCGCGGCTACTTCGCGCAGGCGGTTGCTGTTGGAGGAATTGGGCGAGCCGACCACAATCACGATGTCGCAACGCTCGGCCAATTCTTTCACCGCTTCTTGGCGGTTGGTGGTGGCGTAGCAGATATCTTCCTTATGCGGGCTGCGGATATGCGGAAAGCGCGCCTGCAAGGCTTCGATGATGTCGCGCGTTTCGTCTACCGATAAAGTAGTTTGGCTCACGTGCGCCAGTTTCTCCGTATCGCGCACTTCCAGTTTTGCCACATCGTCGACGGTTTCCACCAAAAGCATCACGCCTTCGGGCAACTGCCCCATCGTGCCTTCCACTTCCGGATGGCCTTTATGGCCGATCATAATAATCTGATAGCCCTGCTCGTTGAGCCTCGCCACTTCTTTATGTACCTTGGTTACCAGCGGACAAGTGGCGTCGAACACCTGAAAACCGCGATCGGCGGCTTCCTGTTGCACCGCCTTCGATACGCCGTGCGCAGAGTAAATCAGCGTTGCACCTTCGGGCACATCGGCCAAATCTTCAATAAATACCGCCCCTTTGGCGCGCAAATCGTCCACCACGAATTTATTGTGCACCACCTCGTGGCGAACATAAATCGGCGCGCCGAACTCTTCCAGCGCGCGCTCGACGATACTGATGGCACGGTCAACGCCGGCGCAGAAACCGCGCGGGTTGGCAAGCATAATCATTTTTTCAGACATCACGGCATCCTCTCGAAATATCAGGCCGGTTGTTCATTCGCCATTCGGCAGCCTGTTTTCAGACAGGCTTCTCGGGCTGCTGCGCTTTATGGCGGAAACCGTCGATCAACATCAACACCACGCCCACGCAGATAAAGCTATCGGCAATATTAAAAGCCGGGTAAAACCAGTTTTGCCAATAAAACAACAGAAAATCAATCACGTGGCCGTGCAACAGGCGGTCGACCACATTGCCGATCGCGCCGCCGATCACCATTGCCGCCCCCCATTTGCCCCAAGCGCCGAATTTGTCTTTAATGATTTCGCGCGCCAAAAAGCTGCAAATCACCACCGCCAGCAGCAAAAAGAAATAACGCTGCCAACCGCCCTGATCGGCCAGAAAGCTGAAGGCCGCGCCCGGGTTGTATACCAAGGTCAGATCGAAAAAGCCGGGGATCACGTTCACCCGCTCGGCGTATTCGAAGCGCTGTAACACCGCGGTTTTGCTCAATTGGTCGAGCACAATCGCCGCAATCACCAGCAGCAGATAAGGAAGTTTGGAGGTTTTGGCCTGGGTCATGAATGATAAACCGATAGACATAAAGGGCGACATTGTACCCGATTTGTCGGTTAAACCGACACAACATCCGGTATCCGTTTGCAATTTTTTATTGAACGGACAAGGAGAAAACGTTTCAGACAGGCCTATGCCTGTCTGAAAAACATTTGGCGCGCAACAACATCAACTGCGCAGCTTCCAGCCCGATTGCAAAATCCTGAACGCCACCGAGCTCACCACCAGCGCGAAACCGCCGACCACCGAGAGCGAAAGCCAGGGGTTGGCATCGGAAACCCCGAAAAAGCCGTAGCGGAAACCATCTATCATATAGAAAACCGGGTTGGCATGGCTCACCGCCTTCCAAAATGGCGGCAGGCTGTTGATGGAATAAAACACGCCGGAAAGAAAGGTTAAGGGCATAATCAGGAAATTCTGAAAAGCGGCCAATTGGTCGAACTTCTCCGCCCAAATGCCGGCAATCAGGCCGAAGGCGGCCATAAACAGGCAGCCGAGAAACGCAAAGGCAAGCACGAAACCCAAATGCGCGGGCACAGGCAAACCAAACCAGGCGGTACAAACCAAAATACCCAGTCCGACGGCCAAACCGCGGATGATGCCTGCGCTGATGTAGGCGGAGAAAAAAGCGGCGTTGGATATCGGCGGCAGCAGGATAAACACCAGATTGCCGGTAATCCGCGACTGAATCAGGCTGGAAGAAGCATTGGCAAACGCATTTTGCATCATGCTCATCATCGCCAGCCCGGGAATCAGGAATGCGTTATACGGCACGCCGGGCAGCGCTTCGACGTGTTTGCCGATGGCTTGGGCGAAAATCAATTGGTAAAGCAGCGCGGTGAGAATAGGCGCGCCCAAGGTTTGCTGCCACACTTTGCCAAAGCGCATCACCTCTTTACGCAGCAGGGTGGGAAAGCCGGTCATATTCATGCGCCCGCTCCTGTCAGGTTGATAAACACTTGTTCCAAATCGGTTTCCAAAATTTCCATCTGCTGCACATTAATTCCGGCGGTTTTGAGAAAAATCAGGACATCCGCCACTTCGTTATAAGTATCCAGCTTCAATACATAGCGCAAACCGTTTTGCGAAACCGCCTTGGCCGCCAGCGGCTGGGGGATTTCGGCAGAGAGCAGCAATTCGATGCGCACGCCTTTGTCGCCGTGCAGCAAAACATCGGTGCGCTCCAGCGCCACCAGTTCTCCCTGCTTGAGCATGGCAATGCGCCCGCAGTTTTCCTGCGCTTCCTCCAGATAATGAGTGGTGAGCACGATGGTGTGTCCCTCACCGTTGAGTTTGCGCATAAAAGTCCACAGGCTGTGGCGCAGTTCGACATCCACCCCGGCGGTCGGCTCGTCGAGCACAATCACCGGCGGCCGGTGCACCAATGCCTGCGCCACCATCACACGCCGCTTCATACCGCCGGAAAGGCGGCGGGTATTGGTGTCGGCTTTATCGGTTAAGCCCAAATGATGCAGGATTTCGTCTATCCAATCGTTGTTGTTGCGGATGCCGAAATAGCCGGATTGGAACTGCAAGGCTTCGCGCACGGTGAAAAAGGGGTCGAACACCAATTCCTGCGGCACCACGCCGAGGCTCATGCGGGCGGCGTAACTGTCTTGCTGCACGTCGTGCCCCATGATGCTGATGCTGCCCTGGCTCAAACGGCTCAGGCCTGCCATGGAGGAAATCAGGGTGGTTTTACCGGCGCCGTTGGGGCCGAGCAAGCCGAAGAATTCGCCCTCGCCCACGTCGAAACTAACGCCTTTGAGCGCGGTAAAGCCGTTGGCATAGGTTTTTTCGGCACGGCTGATGTGAATGGCTGTGGTCATTGTTTTTTTATTTGTAAGAACTGATGAGAAAGCCGATATTATATCGACTCTGCCCTCTTCACGCCAAAATGCCTGTCTGAAATAAAGTTTTCAGACAGGCCATATCCGGTACCGGGCGGAAACTTTTCCCGCTCCCCGCCCTCCCAACGCTTTATGCTATGATTCAGACCTGTTTATCCAAGGAATTTTGTCATGCCGCGTCCGATGACTTTACTGGCACTCGCCGCCCTCTTCTGCGCCCCGCTTTCTGCCGAAACGCTCAAACACACGCTGCCCAACGGCATGACCGTTATCATCAAAGAAGACCGCCGCGCGCCGGTAGCGGTATCTCGCCTGTGGTACCGCGTCGGCAGCATAGACGAAGAGGCAGGGAAAACCGGCTTGAGCCACGCACTGGAACACATGATGTTCAAAGGAACCCATACCGTTCCCGCCGGCGAATTTTCGCGCCGCATTTCGGCCTTGGGCGGGCAGGACAACGCCTATACCTCGCGCGATTCCACCGTGTACGTAACCGATATCGCCGTGCGCAATCTGCCCGAAGTGCTGAAACTGGAAGCCGACCGCATGGTCAATCTGAATTTCAGCGACCGCGACTTTGCCAATGAAATGAATGTGATTAAGGAAGAGCGGCGGATGAGGAGCGAAGACGATCCCGGCGGCAAGCTGTGGGAAAACCTCAACCTGGCCGCCTACCGCCTGCCCAACCTGCGCGCGCCCATCATCGGCTACCGCGCCGATCTCGACCGTCTCACCGCTGATGATCTGCGCAGTTGGTACCGCCGCTGGTATGCGCCCAATAATGCCATGCTGATTATTGTCGGCGATGTCGATGCCAAAAAGACCCTGAAAGAGGTCGAGCAACAATTCGGCCGCCTGCCCAAAGCCGCCGAACCGGCGCGCAACCCGCTGAAAGACAGCGGCAGCCAAGCGGCACAGAGCGTCAGCGAAGCGCTGACCGCCCAGCCCCTGTTCGCTCTGGCCTGGCAAGTACCCGCTTTGGGCAAATTGGACGACAAAACCCCTTATGCGCTCGATGTGTTGGGCGACATTCTCAGCGGCGACTCCTCCAGCCGCCTCGATAAAAACCTGATACGCGGCAAAGAAAAAGCGCTGGGCATCAGCGTGAGCTATGATTTGCTCAGCCGCGAAACCCCGCTGTTTATCGTTAACGGCCTGCCTTCCGCCGGCACCGATACCCGCGAACTGGTAGAACTGGTGAACCGGGAAATTGCCGATATCGCCGAAAACGGCGTCAGCCCTCAGGAATTGCAGCGCATCCGCCACAGAAGCGAAGCGCAAGAAATCTACGCCCGCGATTCGATGTCGCACCAGGCCGCGCTCATTGGTTTACTGGAAGCCAACGGATTCAGCTACCGCGATGAAGCCGAAATCCGCCGCCGCCTCGCCGCCGTTACTGCCGCCGACGTACAAGCCGCCGCCCGCCTGCTGCAACCCGAAAAACAAACGCTGGCGATTGTGAACCCCCGCCCCGGCGCCGCACAAAACGCCGCCCCTGCCGATTTGAATCCGAGCGGCGCAGTGCATTAAATGCCTGTCTGAAAACCTTTATGCACAGGAAAACCAATGAACAAACTTTTCACCACCGCCCTGCTTTTGCTGGTATTACCCGCCGCCCACGCCTTCGATATCCAGCGCTGGCGTACCGCCGAGGGCGCCACCGTATTGCTGGTCGAGCGCCATGAAAACCCGATTGTCGACATCAGCGTGCAATTTCCCGGCGGCGGCAATATTGCCGATCTGCCGGGCAAAAACGGCGTGTCCGACTTTGCCGCCGCACTCTTGACCAACGGCACCGCGCAATACGACGAAGAAAGCTTCAATCAGAAAATCAACGAATTGGCAATCTATCTCAACAGCGACGGCAACAAAGAAAGCAGCAGCCTCAGCCTGCGCAGCCTCAGCCGCCCCGCCACCCTGCGCCGCGCCGGCGAGCTGATGCAGCAAGCCATTGCACAGCCGCGCTACGATGGCGAAGTGTTCCGGCGAACCCGCCAACAGGCCGAGTTAGCACTGAAACAGAACGAGAGCAACCCGGCTTACATCGCCCAACGCGAATCGGTGAAACTCGATTATCCGCAACATCCCTACTCCGCCTCCGCCTACACCAGTGTGCAAAGCCTGCGCGCCGTATCGCTGGACGATGTCAAAGCCTTCCACCGCAACCAATATGCCAAACAAGGTGCGGTCGTCGCGCTGGTGGGCGATCTTAACCGTCGGGAAGCCGACCGCTTGGTTTCGCGCCTGCTCAAAGGCCTGCCTGAAAAAGCGCAAAGCGCCGCCCAAGTGCCGCCGGTAACCGAACAAACCGGCCGCCGCACGAATATTCCGTTTGCCAGCGAACAGGCGCAGGTGGTGTTGAGCATGCCCTTAATCAGCCGCAACGATCCCGATTATTTCGCCTTGGTGGCCGGCAACTACATTCTCGGCGGCGGCGGCTTCGACAGCCGCCTGATGAAAACCCTGCGCGACGAGCACGGCTATGTTTATGGCGTATCCAGCGACTTATTGCCGCAGCGCGAAAAAGGCCGCTTCGTTATCCAATTCGCCACCCAAAAATCGCAAGCGCCGCAAGCGCTTAACGCCGCCGAAAACGTGTTGCGCCGTTTTATTGCCGAAGGCCCCACCGAAGCCGAATTGCAGCAAGCCAAAGACAATATCATCGGCAGCTTCCCGCTGCGTTTCGATACCAACCAAAAACTGCTGGGCTATCTGGGCATGATCGGTTTGTACGACTTGCCGGCCGACTGGCTGGAACAGTATCCGAAAAAAATCGAAGCCTTAACGGTTGAAGACGTCAAAAACGCCTGGCAGCGCCGCGTCAAACCGGAAAACCTGAATATCGTGGTGGTCGGCGGCTAGGCTGACAGCCGTCCGTTTAAACCTTACAATCCCATCATCCGATTACTGACACCGGAAACCACATCATGAGCCTGATCCAAAAACTGCCTCAGCCCAAGCTGCCCGAAGACATCCGCTTTGAAACCCAAGCGCGCGAGTCTTACCATCTGCTGAAAATCATGTCGGAATTCGTCGCTTCCGGCGAAGAATTGCGCGCCATCCAACCTGCCGTCAGCATTTACGGCAGCGCCCGCATCCGGCCCGAAGAACCCGACTACCTCTTTACCGAACGGCTCGCGCGCAAGCTTTCCGATGCCGGTTTCTCCGTTATCTCCGGCGGCGGCCCCGGCATCATGGAAGCGGCCAACAAAGGCGCATTCGCCGGCAAAAGCCCCTCGGTCGGCCTCAACATCGAGCTGCCGCACGAGCAGCACGCCAATCCTTATCAGGATTTATCGGTTACCTTCCAGCATTTCTTTCCGCGCAAAGTAATGTTCGTCAAACACGCCATCGCCTATGTGGTGATGCCCGGCGGCTTCGGCACGCTCGACGAATTGTTCGAAAGTCTCACTCTGGTACAAACCGGCAAAACCCCCGCCCGCCCGATTATTTTGGTTAACCGCCCGTTCTGGCAGGGGCTGCTCGACTGGCTGCACGAACAACTGGGCCAACGCGGCCTAATCGGTGAGAATGATATGTCGCTGCTGCAACTGTGCGACGACGAAGACGAAATCGTCGCCACCATCTTCCAGCACTACGAAAACTGCTTCGACGGCGTATGCCGGCTGCCGAACAACCAATGGGAACTGGGCTTATAAAGGCTATCAACAAAATGCCTGTCTGAAAGTTTTTCAGACAGGCATTTTTGCCGCAAAGCTTTATGGTTTATTCGGTTACAACACTTCTTTAAAAGCAGCACCGTCATACCCAGGCTTGGCCCGAGTATCTTAAGCACCGGCAGGCTTTGAGATCCCGCTTGGCGACAAAGCGTTACGCCCGGCACTGCGCTTGCAATTTTTTCACCGCCGCATCCAGCTTTTTACCGTCCGCCTCGCCGGTAATCCGCTCGCGGTAGCCGCATCCCTTGATCGCGACCACCGTAAAGGGCAAGCCGCCGATTTCATTACCCAGCGTTTTCATAAAAGCGCGGCTGTCGTTGCCGGTATAACGCCAAACCGGATAACGTACCGGCGTGGATTTCAAAAAGCGCCCGATATTCTCTTCGTTATCCAACGCAATACCCACCAGCGCCACCTTGCCTTTAGGCTGCTTGGCATACCAAGCCGACATCGCCGGCATTTCCTTGCGGCAAGGCGCGCACCAAGTCGCCCACAAATTGATTACCTGCACCGGCTCGCGCAAAGCCTCCGTACGCTGCGGTTTTCCGCCCGGCCAAGCCACCAATTCCGACGCCATCAGCGGCAAGGCCAGCAAACACACCGCCGCCATCAAAAATCTTTTCATCCGTTCAAACCTTTCCTTACGCTAGGGAGTGTTGACACAATACCGCCGCGCCATATAGGCATCTACCCGCTTAGCACCGCCACACGACAAGGCGCGGCATATCGTTTACAATGCCATGAAGTTCTCAAACCAAACGGCAAACGCCCCATCATACCATGAGCGAAACCATTATCCTCTACCACAACCCGCGCTGCTCGAAATCACGCGCCGCGCTCGAGTTGCTCGAAACGCGCCGTCTGCCGCACCAAGTGGTGCGCTATCTCGACACCCCGCCCGATTTCACCACCCTCAAGCAACTGTTCCGACAGCTTGGCTTGGAAAACCCGCGTGAGATGATGCGGGTAAAAGACGAATTATACAAAACCCTCGCGCTGGATAACCCCGATCTCAATAACGATGCACTGCTGCAAGCCATTGCCGAACACCCGGCGCTGCTCGAACGGCCGATCGCCGTAGCCGGCCAACGCGCCGCCATCGGCCGGCCGCTGGAAAACATCGAGGCCATTTTGCCTGCCTAATGCCTATGTTTGCACGACTTCTGCGCCCCGCCAGCCTCTTGCGCCTGTTTTTCCGCGGCCTGATGCTGAGCCTGCTCACCGCCACTTTAATCGTCGGCGGCGTATTGGCGTACAGTTTTTATCAAGTCTACCGTGCAGGCCATGCCAAACCCAACCCCGCCATCCGCGCCGATGCCGCCGTGGTACTCGGCGCCGCCGCTTGGGATAAAAATCCCTCGCCGGTGTTTCGCGAACGCATCAATCACGCCATCGCCCTCTATCAAGGCGGCAATGTAAAAAAAATGATTTTCACCGGCGGCACGCCCAAACCCGGCTTTATGACCGAAGCCGAAGTCGGCCGCCGCTATGCCCTCAAACAAGGCGTGCCGCGCAGCGATATCCTGTTTGAAAACACCTCGCGCGATACCTACGAAAACCTGCGCAACATCCAACCGCTGCTGCGCAACAACGATATCGACAGCGTGATTATCGTCAGCGACCCGCTGCATCTGGCGCGCGCGCAGGCAATGGCCGACGATTTGGGTATCGCCGCCCAAACCTCCGGCACGCCCACCAGCCTCTATACCGACAGCGAAAAGCGCCGCCGATTCCTGATGCAGGAAACCTATGCCCTGTTTGCCTATCACTGGGCACAATGGCTGGACAAACTGCCGCACTGACCAAGCCGTATGCTTAGGGGCGGTTGACAATTAACGGTAAGCGGTTTTTGATCAACAGCCCCTAACAAATACCCATAAATTCTACCCCACGAACCGATACGGATAAATCGATGGATAACCCAATCAAAATCTGCCCCTGTTGCGAACAAGGTTATCTCTATCATGCGAAACCGAAACATCTTAACGAAGAAATCATCTTATGCGACGAATGCGATGCGGTGTGGTTAAAAAACATGAAAATACATTACGGCGAATATGAAAAAGACTTCTATTCCTACGTGCCTTTTATGGAAGCGCACGGCATAAAGGGAGAAGCTGTTTGGGAGGGAGAGTTATTTGACCGGCCATATTACGAAACCGTGCAAACAGAAGTAGATAAGCAGTCATGATAGGCGGCCAATAGAAGTTATATAGCGAATTTAATTAACTTTCGCTACGGCGTTGCTGCACCTTAGCTCAAAGAGAACGATTTTGTGAGCCGCTGAAGCAGCAACAGAATCTGTTCGTACTACTTGTACTGTCTGCGGCTTGCTGCCTTGTGTCGGAAATTAATTAAATCCGCTATATAACAGCTGCCACCGAATCATCGGAAAGAAAAAATGCCTGTCTGAAAACTTTTTTCAGACAGGCATTTTGTTTATCAAACCTAGACATTTGCAAAAAACTGTTTTAATTCTGAATTTATTTATATTTCGTCACACTCGGGCTTGACCCAAGTATGCCGTCTCAACCCCGCCGTCTGGCGGCCATCCGATTGCCGATAACGGCCAACTCGTCTTCAGGCAGCTGTTTTCCCATCTCAAACAAAGGTTCTTCCAGCGCCAAATGCGCGGCATAGCCCGTGCTAAACCTTTGCAGTACCTCGGTTTGCAGTACATCCGTCTTATGCTCCAACAATCCTTCGAACTCGCGCTCTACTGCCGCCCAATTTTCATGCAGGCTTTCGTGTTGCCGCTGCAATTGCGCCACCGCATCCGCCGCCTGCGGGAAATAACGCAGCAACAGCGGGAAGAAATCCTCTTCTTCGTCCTGATGGTGCAAAGGTGCCGCCACATTGAAATACTGGCCAATCTGCCCCAGCGCCTGCCGCACCACTTCATTGCAGCCGTTGGCCGCCAGATAATCCGGCAGTTTGTCTATTTGTTCGCAAAAGCGCCTCACCTTGCCGTGGCAGGCATAAAGCATTTCAATCGGTTCGGCAAAGGTAACGCTGCGGGTGTCGAATAAATCCATGATAACCTTCTTGAAAGCAAAATAATGGGCAATGCCTGTCTGAAAAACCTTCTCTGCGTGTTTCAGACAGGCATTTATAGACCGAACACACATGGCTACCTAAACAAAAGGGCGCGTTAATCGCACCCTTCTTCCCAGTTAAATTTTGCATGCGCCGCCAGCACAGGCGTCTTCTTCCTTATCGGTATCCACGCCGCCTTCTACGGTAACGCCGTCGAAACCGTCGAGCAGTTGGTCCAAATTATCCAAATCGAAATCTTGTTCATCCATGATAGTGCTTTCCGTTGCGTTGTTTGAATCAGATGTAAAACAGTATGGGAGCGGCACGCCCGAATATCAAGCCGGCGTGCCGTCGGATTTTAAGCAACAATGCCAGCCTGATTCAGCAAAAACAGCACCGCGAAACCGCTCAAATACAATAAGCCCGCCCATGCCAGCCACATCAGCCACGGTTGCAGTTTATGCTCGCCTTTGCGCACCAGCGCCAAGTTCAGATAGGCAAAAATCGGCGTACTCACAAACGAGGCAATCATCGCGAATTTCAGCATCGCCAGCACCGCGCCTTTGAAAAATAGCATCACGCACAAACCGGTAATAGCAGCAAACACAATCCACACTGCCAGAATACGGTTGCTGCGCTCGCTTTCGGGGCGGCGCAAAATCAGGCGCATCGACTCCATATTGGTGCGCGAATAGCCGTCGATAACCGTAATGGTGGTGCCGTACATACAGGCAAACGCGATAAACGCCACCAGCCAGCGCGACCATTCGCCGATCGTTTTGGCATACATATCGATAAGCTGGCCGATATAGGCGCCGCCCGCCATTTTTACTTCAACGCCCGAACCGTATTGCACCAGCGCGCCCAGCGCCAGAAACACAATCGCCAGAATAGCGGTGCTGATGTAGCCGACGTTAAAGTCGAACAGGCCGTCTTCATAGCTTACTTTTTCCAGCTTGCGCTTGGCCGACACCCACAGCGAATTGATGGCCGAAATCTCGATCGGCGCCGGCATCCAGCCCATCAGCGCCACGATAAACGCCAGCGCGCCGAGGTTCCAAGGGTTCGGTTCGATAAAGCCCGGCTGCATCTGCGCGCCTTTGGAAGCGGCCACCGCCACCGCCGCCACCGTGGTGATGGTGAGGCTGATCATGATGATTTTCGACATACTGTCTACCGTGCGGTAAGGCCCCACCAGCAGCATCAATACTGCGGAAGCCAATACGGCAACGGAAAGCGCGTTCATCGACCACTCGCCCGGCAGCACAAAGCTCAAAATCGCCGCACACAACATGCTTACCGCCGCGGTGTTAATCACCGTGGCAAACAGATTGAGCACGAAAAACACCCACAAATACACGCGGCTTTTTTCGGCATAGCCTTCCAGCAGGCTTCTGCCCGTTTCCAGCGTATATTGCGGGCCGAAGCGGAAAAACGGGTATTTGAACAGGTTGGCCAGCACGATAATCAGCGCCAACTGCCAGCCGTACAAAGCGCCGGCCTGGGTGGAGGCGATGATGTGCGAGCCGCCCACCGCCGCCGAAGCCATCATGATGCCGGGCCCCATCGCCCGCAGCCGTTGCCGCCAACGCGAGGTTTCGTTTAGGGTTTTTTCGTTCATGTTGAATCTCCGGGTTGATTGGAATATTAGAAAAGCGAGCCGGGAGCGCAGGTTGCCGGTGAATCTTAGCTACTTCGCGTCTTTAAACCCACGCTTCAAATGTACCATTAACAGCGCCACCGCAGCGGGCGTAACACCGGAAATGCGGCTGGCTTGGCCGACGGTTTCGGGGCGGTGCTGGTTGAGTTTCTGCTGCACCTCAGCCGACAAGCCCTTGACCTTGCTATAGTCGATGTCGACGGGCAGATTCAGCGTTTCGATGTCGCGGCGGCTTTCGATTTCGTCGTTTTGGCGGTCGATATAGCCTTGGTATTTCACTTGGATTTCCACCTGCTCGACCACGTTTTCAGACAGGCATTGCTCGGGGCTTGCGCCTTCCAGCGTCATCAGCAGGGCGTAGTCGAGATTGGGACGGCGCAGTAAGTCATACAGATTGGCTTCGCGCGATAATTTTTGGCCGAACACGCGCACTTGTTCGCTTTCGGGCAATTTTTGCGGCGTGTACCAAGTGGTTTTCAGGCGCTGGATTTCGCGCTCAATGGCTTCGCGTTTTTCGTTGAACGCGCGCCATTGCGCTTCGCCGACCAGGCCGATTTTACGACCCTCTTCGGTGAGGCGCATATCGGCGTTGTCCTCCCGCAATTGCAGGCGGTATTCGGCGCGGCTGGTAAACATGCGGTAGGGTTCGTTCACGCCTTTGGTAATCAAATCATCCACCAACACGCCCAAATAAGCCTGCTCGCGGCGCAACAGAAGCGGCTCTTGTTCGCGCACATATTGCACGGCGTTGGCACCGGCCAGCAAGCCTTGTGCGGCGGCTTCTTCGTAGCCGGTGGTGCCGTTGATTTGGCCGGCGAAGAAGAGGCCGGCGATGGTTTTGGTTTCCAAACTGGCTTTGAGGTTGCGCGGGTCGAAATAGTCGTATTCGATGGCATAGCCGGGGCGCAGGATGTGGGCGTTTTCCAAGCCTTTCATCGAGCGCACGAGCGCCAGCTGAATATCAAACGGCAGGCTGGTGGAAATGCCGTTGGGGTAGTATTCGTGGGTGGTCAGGCCTTCCGGCTCGAGAAAAATCTGGTGGCTGTCTTTATCGGCGAAGCGGTTGATTTTGTCTTCGATCGACGGGCAATAGCGCGGCCCCACGCCTTCGATTTTGCCGGTAAACATCGGGCTGCGGTCGAAACCGGAGCGGATAATCTCGTGCGTGTGCAGATTGGTGTGGGTAATCCAGCAGGAAACCTGGCGCGGGTGCATGTGGGCATTGCCGCGCACGGACATCACCGGCACGGGCGTGTCGCCGGGTTGTTCGGTGAGTTGCGAAAAGTCGATGGTGCGGCCGTCAATGCGCGGCGGCGTGCCGGTTTTCAGGCGCGATACCGGCAGATTCAATTCTTTCAGACGACCCGACAAACCTTGCGCAGCCGGGTCGCCGGCGCGGCCGCCGGCGTAGTTTTCCAAACCGATGTGGATTTTGCCCGCCAGAAACGTGCCGGCAGTCAGCACCACGGCGCGGGCTTTGAATTCCACCCCCATCGCGGTTATCACGCCCGCTACGCGCTCGCCTGCCAACGTGATGTCTTCCACCGACTGCTGAAAAAGTTCGAGGTTCGGCTGGTTTTCCAGCATTTCGCGGATGGCGGCCTTATAAAGAATGCGGTCGGCCTGCGCGCGGGTGGCGCGCACCGCCGCGCCTTTGCTGGCGTTCAGGCGGCGGAACTGGATACCCGACATATCGGTGGCCAGCGCCATCGCGCCTCCGAGTGCATCGACTTCGCGCACCAAATGGCCTTTGCCGATGCCGCCGATGGAAGGGTTGCACGACATTTGGCCGAGGGTTTCGATATTGTGGGTGAGTAAAAGCGTTTGCGCGCCCATGCGTGCGGCGGCCAGCGCAGCTTCGGTGCCGGCATGGCCGCCGCCGACCACAATCACGTCGTAGGTTTTGGGGTAAATCATGATATTGAATGCGTTGGGAAAAATAGTGTGATTGTACGCGCTTTTAGGCCTGTCTGAAAGTTTCAGACAGGCTCTATTTCAATCCCATCTTGTCGCAATACTGCAACCAACACAATACGACACTATTCTTAGCGGCCAATCACCAAAAATCAGCAAAATCCTTCAAAACCACCAATAATTTAACCCATTAATTGCTAAACTTTCCTTCCCATACCAATTTTATAGCCAAAAACCCAAACACACTAACCTGTACACAGCCTTACTCTTTAGCATTCACTAAGCATCAATTAACTTAATATCTTGTATTTTATCGATTAATTTGTTATAATATGTAAAATATTATCTTATCCACTCACCAAACGTAAACCATATGCTGAAGAAAACCATAGTTCCAGCCTTATTGGCTGCTCTTTTACTGAGTGCGTGTTCTTACGGTCACCGCACTTTAACCGTTAGTCCTGAACAGGAAGCCAGAATGGCTGAAGATTCCCGCCGCGTCCAAGATGTTGAACGCGCCGAACGTGCCGAGCGTCGTGCCGAACGTCGCGAAGAGATGATGGACGAAGCCGATGCCATCAGACGCGCTTACGGCGACCGCAAAATCTACATTATCCGTTAATACCTTATTAACTTAATGAAAATATCCGGAGTATTTACCATGAAAAAGGGTTTGCTTGCTTTAACTTTAACTGCCGTTGTGCTGACCGGTTGCGCCACCGGCGGTTCCGTAGGCGATTACGCTATGGGTGACGATTCTACTGCTATCAAAGCCGGTCGCAATCGTGCTTCAGCACAACTGTCGCGCGCTGAATTGGAACAACACCGTCGTCAACGCACCAACGTTTCGGAAGAATTGGCTTTGGAGCGTGAAAAGCGTCAAAACAAACGTGATGAGATCCGAGGCACCATGGGTACTGTTGGTCAAGGCGTAGGCTTGGTGGGCGGTATTGCCGGTACGGCTGCTGCCATCAAAGCTTGGTTCTAAACCTATTTTATAGCGATTTTATCTGAATATAGAATACTTCTCCGATTCCATACTCAACATCGGGGAAGTATTCTGTTTTAATTAAGCTCAAAACACCAACTACTTTATTTTTGTCCCATTCATCAAAAAATCACAAAAGCGCTAGGGGCTGTCGACAATTAACGCAACGGCGGTATTTTTGGTCAAAAATACCGCCGTTGCGTTAATTATTAACAGACCCTAAGAACACCGCTTAACCATCCCCCATTCTGTACCTCACATTAACATACATTCACCCCTATATAGCCATCTGTCTTTTATCAACGCCGAAAACGACAAATTCTGCACTTAATGGCGACATATCAGCGATAATGACAGACGGTTTAAATAAATAAACTTCTGCTTGGCGTATCACTCAAAACTACAACTGTCGATTTCCATCTTCCCCTCCCCCTACGTCAGCACCATTAAAAAAACTTCAAAATATAATAACAAACGCCCTATGGCTTGGAGAGAATATGTCCCTGCTAACATATGGATTATTATTTGTAACGTGGATTGGTGTTACCGCTATCCTAACGCAACGTGCACACGCACGCAGCATGGCTTTGGCACAGCTAAAAAACCTGCGCTGGTACCGATGGCGCTATCCCGATACTGTCAAATGCAGCTGCGTGCGGTGTTACCGCTGTCAAAACAGTGAAATTCTTACGCGACAAACCCGCCACCACAATTCAGTAGAAGAGCATTTTTGCAGCCGCTGCGGTACGGTTTTGTATTATTCCTCTTTGGATGAATAAGCGTTTACTATAGCGGATTGAATGACTTCGATACAAGACAGCAAGCTGAAGCCAGTACAACTAGTACGAAACCGATTCTGTTGCTGCTTTAGCGGCTTACAAAATCGTTCTCTTTGAGCTAAGGCGCAAGAGCCTTCGCGAAAGTTAAGTTAATTCGCTATAAAATCAAAACGGCCGTTATTCCATACTATATCGGAATAACGGCCGTTTACTGTTTACTCTCAGCCGATAAACAAGCGCATAAAGCTTTGCACCATACCCAAAATAATGGTGAGGAACGGATTCATAATCACGCCCAGCAAGCCGGTAAACATCAGGCCGACCAGTATCCACGTACCGTAAGGCTCGATTTTCTGAAACTGCATCGAAGCTTTGGGCGGCAGGAAAGTATCGAGGAAGCGGCCGCCGTCCAGCGGCAGAATCGGCAGCATATTCAGCACGAACAGCACGGCATTGATGGTAATGCCGAAGCGCGACATCATTTGCAACGGATATTGGAAGCTTTCCGGCACCATAGGCGAGAGCATCATCAATACCGCCCAACCGAACATCATCGCCAAATTCGACAAAGGCCCGGCAATCGCCACCATCCGCATACCCATACGGGCGTCGCGGAAATTACGCGTCACCACCGGCACCGGCTTGGCCCAGCCAAACAGAAAACCGGTGGTAAAGAACATCACCGAGGGCACCAGAATGGTGCCGATCGGATCGATATGCGCCAAAGGATTAAGCGTCAACCTGCCGAGCTGCTCGGCGGTACGGTCGCCGTAGTGGCGCGCCATATAGCCGTGCGAGGCCTCGTGTACGGTTATCGCCAGCAAGACCGGCAAGACCGCCAATAAAAATGTACCTAAATCGAAGTTTTGCAAAATGGTTTTCCTTTTTGAATTAAATTAATCCCGGACGTCTGAAACCGGCCGAACCGTAAAAACCGTTGCAGGTTTTTAAACGGCCTCCACGGTGGTTTGTATGCCCTTATCGCTGTCGATAAACACGGCCTGCTTGTTGTTGAGCGGATAAAGGGGCAGAAACGCATATTTCTGCCGGATTAAAGCGGTAACGTCGGCAAACGGGTATTCGCCGTCGTGCGGCAGCGGGCAAATACCGATGATGCCCAAGCCTGTGTCGCCGGCTGACGCAGCGGCGGCGGCATCGTCCATTTCGCGCGCATAGGCGAGATTTCCCGCCAATATCATGCTGCCGGCCGATTCGTCGATATAGGGTTTGCCCTCGGCGATTTGCTGCCGGATAACGCCATCGGCCTGTTTGAGCCGCAGTTGCTCCAACAGGTAGAAGGTATTGCCACCGGAAACGTAAATATAGTGGCAGCGGCGCAGTTTTTCAGCCAGCTGCTCCGCATTTAAAACGGCGGCATCGGTTTCTTCGATATTAACACCCAATGCCCGCCAAGCCGCGCGGGCTTCGTCCACATAAAAATCTGCCTGTTCAACCCGTGCTGCGGTGGGAATGAACGCCACGGTTTTTCCCTGCATATTTTCGTTCAGACAGGCTTTCAGCAGTGTGGCGGTTTCGGCGAAATAAGAGCTAAGAAAAAGTTTCATCTTCCGAGGCTTTCTTGGGTCATTTTACAAAAGAGCCATATACTTTTTTGTACTGTAACTGTTTTTCAGACAGGCCTTACAATCCGAACAGGCTTTTATCGCCTTTGCCTTCGCGCACGAGTTCCACGCCGTCGGTCATGTCGATGACGGTGGTCGGCTCGGTACCGCACCAGCCGCCGTCTATCACCAAATCGACGCTGTGTTCCAAGCGGTCGCGGATTTCGTAGGGGTCGGTTAAGGGTTCGCTGTCTTCGGGCAGCATCAGGGTGCAGCTGAGCATGGGCTCGCCCAGTTGCGCCAATAGGGCGAGCGCGATTTTATTGTCGGGCACGCGCAGGCCGATGGTTTTGCGTTTGGGGTGCAGGGTGCGGTTGGGCACTTCTTTGGTTGCCTGCATAATAAACGTATAACTGCCGGGGGTGGCGGCTTTGAGCTGGCGGAACTGGCTGTTGTCTACCTTGGCATAAGTGCCCAGCTCGCTTAAATCGGCGCACATCAGCGTGAGGTGGTGCTTTTGGTCGATTTGGCGGATGCGCAAAATGCGCTCCATCGCGTCTTTGTCGCCCAAGTGGCAGCCGAGCGCGTAGCAGGAATCGGTGGGGTAAACCACGATGCCGCCTTGTCGGACGATTTCCGCCGCCTGCTTAATCAGGCGCTCTTGCGGGTTATCGGGGTGGATGGCGAAAAATTGTGCCATGTGTGTTCCTTTATTCTGTTTTGTGTTTTTCAGACAGGCCTATATGGAGATTTTTGTTGTTTTATCAAGGCTTAATGCCTGTCTGAACGGGTAGGTAATCTGCGGCGTCAATTTCTAACTTCCCGGCGGATGCGCTGTTGTCTGCCGGCGGCTCCGATACGGTAACGTTCGGCACGATCTCCCCGCCTGCCTCCCACAACGGTGTCGGTGCGGGTTTCGAAGATAAGGCTTTGAGCATGCGCCGGTATTCCGGTGATTGTTGCAACAACACATGTCCTGCCCGTTTCAGATTATTGATGTCCTCATGCGGCAGATAGAAAGTGGTGGGGATATTCAGCGTTTGGCTGCGCAGTTTGGAATCGGGCAAATCGCGCAGGTTGAGGCTGATGAAATACATGCCTACATCATCTTGTGCATTCAGGCGGGCAACATTGTTCCACTGGTCGGCAAACGCGCGGATGCGGCGCAGGGATTCCTGCGAATATTGGTCGATCGGAATATTGATCACGGCGTTGAGAACGTCAGCCACCCCGGGTATCGCCGGGCTTTGGTCTATCACACTGCCCGGTTCGTTTTGCGCGTTTACATTGATGATGATGATTTTCTTGGTGCTGCCCATTTCCAATGCGCGCCGGTAAAGCGAATTGCCCGAATATACTTCGGTCATATCCAGCAGGCCGCGCAGCCCTAAGTTATCGGTCAGGCCGCCGTCTATCAAATGGATATAGGGGCGTTTTTTGCTGTCGGCATAGCTCATGAACTTGCGGGTGATTTCTTGGCGGGTACGGCTGTGCAGGGTTTGGCTGTCGGCCGCATCTACCGCTTGCTGCAAGTTGGCGGGCAACTGATAGTTACAATTGCCGCCGTTGTTGTTCAGCGTAATCGGTGCGAACACCAAAGGCACCGAGCTGGAAGCGGCTACCGCGCGCGCAATTCGCAGTTCGGAGAGGTTCAAACACATCGCATCGAAATATTCCTGGGTAAAATCCAGCCGCTGCGCGCCCGACATATCAGTGGCGGAAATCACCGCAAACGGGCCTTTGCGGTATTTCACCAGATCGCCGAAAGTGGTGTTTTTAAACAAAGTGTTCTCGAACTGCTCCTGCAACAAATCGCCGCGGCCGAATTCGGGCGAGCTCATACGCGGCATATTGGCAAACGAAAAGGCCTGTTTGGTAACCAAGCGCTGGAAATTCTGCTTGAGGAAACGGCGCTCGAACGAGGGAATGGTTTCCACGCCGTGCAGGGAAAAATAAGCCGCCAACACCGAGCCGCCGGATACGCCGTACACCAAATCAACATTTTCCAGCAAGGTTCCCTGTTTGCCGCTCACCCACACCTTCTGCCGGTTTAACTCTTCCAAAACGCCGTATCCCAAAGCCGCCGCGCGGGTGCCGCCGCCGGAAAACATCAATACGATATAGGTATCGTCATTGCTTCTGGCTTCCCAGTTTTTCTCAAGGCGGTAGCCTTCTTCGGGATTAACTTTATTAATGGTGGCCAGCGGCTGGTATTGCACCAAGGCGCAAGCTGACAACAACGATGCGGCGGCGGCCGGCAACAGTTTCTTGAAATATCGGTTGAGTGTGTTGGCTATCATCATGAATCAATCTTATTGAAATCAAATTTTTAACATCATTAATCTTATTTTTCAGACAGGCCTTATGCCTGTCTGAAAGCATTTGAAACAAAGTACGCTTTTTCAAACCGTTTTGCCGGCCGCTGCTTTGGTTTCTTTAAAATAATCCCACACCGGCCGGCAATTGGCCGGCAATTGCGGGCAAGCGCCGAGTATGCTGCCGCTGTAATCGTTCGGCCGGTGGAAATCGCTGCCGGCGCTGGCAAGCAAACCGTAGCGCTCGGCCAATAAAGCATAGTTAAGGCGGTCATTTTTATCGCAATTGCCGCTGTGCACTTCCATGCCCTGCCCGCCCAACTCTTTGAATTCTTCAAACAGATTGCGTTTGGCCGTGGCCGAGAAACCATAGCGCATCGGGTGGGCGATCACCGCCAGCCCGCCGGCGCCGCGAATGGCCGCCACCGCATCGGAGAGCGCCGCCCACTCGTGTACCACCGAAGCAGGTTTGCCCTCGCCCAAGTATTTGGTAAACGCCTGTTGTTTGTTGCGCACATGGCCGTTTTGTATCAGAAATTCGGCCAGATGGGTGCGCGAGACCATTTCGGGATTGGCCGCCAGCGCCAGCGCGCCTTCGTAAGCGCCGCCTATACCTTTTTTCTCCAGTTTGGCCGCAATCGCCGCCAGCCGCTCCAGCCGTCCTTTACGCACTTGTGCCAACAGCGTTTGCAGCGCCGGATTGTCTTCATCGAAATCCAGCCCGACGATGTGCACGCTGCGGCCGCGCCAAGTAACGGAAATCTCCACACCATTAATCAGGCGGATGCCGCATTGCGCCGCTTCGGCACGCGCTTGAGCCAGGCCGCCGGTGTGGTCATGGTCGGTCAGCGCCAGCACGGTACTGCCGTTGGCATGCGCCAGCCGCACCACCTCGGCGGGGCTTAATGCGCCGTCGGAAACGGTAGAATGGCAGTGCAGATCAATCATTTTTGTTCTCTGCGCCCTCTGCCGCCAACGCCTGCCGTGCAATCCACAAGCGCAGCTGCTGGGCGTCGTACGCCGCTTTTTCCTGAAAATAAATGGTTTGGATGCAGGCGTCGCCGCATTCGCTGCCGCAGCATTCCCAATCCTCCGGCTTCACCGGCTCGGGCAGCAAAGGCTCGGACAATACCGACAAATCAGGCTTCGGGGTCGTATCCATCGAAAATCTCCAACACAGCGCCGTCAAATTCAATCACTTCGCCGCCGCGGATTTTGGCGGTTTTGCGCGTTTCCACCGCACCGTTGCGCAACACGAGGCCTTCGGCAATCACCGCCTTTGCCTGTCCGCCACTGTCGGCCAGACCGGCAAGTTTGAGCAAATCGCATAGGGCAATGTATTCGTTGTCTTCCAGATAAACGGCTGCATTCATGATGTTTCTTCTCATCTCAATAATGGCTGTTTCAGACAGGCATTTTACATGAAAGCGTTAAGCTTCCGAATAAATAGTCCGAGACCTTTGCAAAGTCTCCATTTACGACGTATTTCTGCGTTGTGCTACCCGCCGCGCTGTTACGCCTTGAACTGCATCCACATCTGGAGCTTTTGCCAAGGCCTCGTCTTCCGCATCATGCAGCCATCCTAATTTTCTGCTAACCGTTTGTGCTTACCATATGCCTGTTCCCGCTTTGCCGGGTCTTTATTTTTCAACAATCATAAATAAGGAAACCAATATGATCGCCACCCGTAAAATCATCACTGCCCTCTCATTAACCGCCGTCTTGGGCCTCGCGGCAGCTGCCGGTGCCGCCGCCTTCTCTTACGGCCTGTTCGCGCCGGTTTCCGGCAAACAGGCGGCCGCCTCGGCTATTGCCCAGATCGGCGGCTTTGCCAAAGAAGTGGAATACGAATACAAACCGCATATCGGCGGCCGTTATCAAGTGGAAGT
Organism: Neisseria sp.; assembly: GCF_030523955.1. Lineage (GTDB taxonomy): Bacteria > Pseudomonadota > Gammaproteobacteria > Burkholderiales > Neisseriaceae > Neisseria. Next base: position 13,515 of record NZ_JAUNHL010000008.1, on the reverse strand, counting down.
AGCCGGCCAAGACGGCCGCGAATACGAGGTCTTGGTCAGTGCCGAGAGCGGCCAGGTACAAGCCGTACAGTTGGCAGAAAACAAAGAGCGCAAACATCACGATGAAGAAGAGCGCGAACACGAACGGGAAGCTGCACAACCTGCCGCTGCTTCTGCCACGGCCACGCTGTAATACACAGTAAAACAACACCAAGGCGGCTTGAATCTGCAAGCCGCCTTTTCTTTATTCCGTTTTCAGACAGGCATCAACCGCCGCCTAACGCCAATCCTGACAAATCTGCCACAGCAAACGCGCGGCGCTGCGGGCGCCCGTATTGTCGCGCTCATAAGGCGGGCTGTATTCCACCGCATCGGCGGCGATGGTTTTGCCGCTGGCCAACACCGGCCGGATAAGATACAACAGCAAATCCAGCGGAATGCCGAGCGCAGCGGGCGCGGAAACGGCGGGCATCTGCGCGGCGCTCAATACGTCCAGATCAATGGTGAGGTACACCGCATCGGCCTGCGCACATTTTTGCCGCAATTTTTCCGCCACCTCCGCCGCATGCAACCAATGCACATCGGTATCCCATACGATGTCCACATTCAACGCCGCCGCATCTTTGCACAAAGCGGCGGTGTTGGCGGCTCGCGAAGCGCCGATGCAGGTGTAATCGAATTTCCGCCCCTGCTCCGCCGCCAAGGCCGCCAATTGGGCAAACGGCGTACCCGAAGTAGCATGCGGGGCGCGGCGCAAATCCAGATGCGGATCAAAATTGATGATGGCGATGTGGCGGCCGGGATGGGCGTCGAACAAGCCTTTGCCGTGAGCAAATGCCGTTTCGTGGCCGCCGCCCAACACCAGCGTGCGCGCACCGGCCTCTTGTAACCGTTTCACCGCCGCCGCCAATTCCTGTTGGCCGTTTTCCAACTGTTGGTCGGCATAAGAAAAATCGCCCACATCATGCAAAACAAATGCAGCCGGATGATGCGCCAGATTGGCCAGTGCACGGCGCAACACGGGCGGCGCTTCCGCCGCGCCGATGCGCCCCCGGTTGCGCCCGACGCCGGCATCGGAAGCGAAGCCGATTAAGGCGATGTCGCCTTTGCCCAAAGCCGGCGGCCAGCTTTCATGTTGGCGGACAGTTTGGAAAACGCGCAAGGCTTCGGGGCTTTCGCGGCTGTCGTCGCGCCCCTGCCAAACATTGGAATCGGTGGCTTGCCACATGGTATTTATCCTTGAATATTGCCGTGCAACACCCGCTGTTGCAGCAAGGGGCGGAAAGGTTCGTAAATCATATCGACCGGGCTTTCGGCATTCCACACATTAAAATGGGCGGGCATGCCGGCTTTCAGGCAGCCGAATTCATGCTCTCGCCGCAGCGCGCGGGCGGCGTGCACGGTAACGCCCTGCCAGGCTTCCAGCGGAGTAAGGCCGAATTGTACGCAGGCCATGTTCATGCTCATGCGCAACGAGGCAAAGGGGCTCGTACCGGGGTTGAAATCGGTGGCCACCGCCATCGGCACGCCGTAGCGGCGCAATAGCTCGACCGGCGGCTTTTGGCTTTCGCGCAGGAAATAATAAGCGCCGGGCAGCAACACCGCCACCGTATCCGCTTCGGCCATTGCGGCCACACCGGCTTCATCCAGATATTCGATGTGGTCGGCCGACCAGCCGCCGTATTTGGCCACCAGTGCGCTGCCGCCTTGCAGGCTCAATTGTTCGGTATGCCCTTTTACCGGCACGCCTAAAGCTTGGGCTGCCTGAAACAGCCGCTCGGTTTGCGCGGCGGAAAAGCCGACGTTTTCGCAAAACACATCTACGCAGTCAAAGGCTTTTTCCTGCCACAAGATCGGCAGAATCTCCTGAATCACCATCTCCAGATAATCATCGGCACGGCCTTTGAATTCGGGCGGCACCGCATGGGCGGCCAACAAGGTGCGGCTCACCGCCACGGCGCCGCTTTCCTGCAAACGCTGCGACACCCGCAGCATTTTCGCTTCGTCCGCCAGATTCAAACCATAGCCCGACTTGATTTCCACCAAGCCCACGCCTTCGGCCAGCAGGCTTTGCAGGCGCTCAAAACTGAAGCGGTAGAGTTCGTCTTCCGCAGTTTCGCGGGTGGCGCGCACCGTGCTGTTGATGCCGCCGCCCTCGGCGCTGATTTGCTGGTAGGAAACGCCGTTTTGCCGTCTCTCCCATTCGTTGGCACGGCTGCCGCCGAATACCAGATGGGTGTGGCAATCGATCAGGCTGGGCGTAACCAGCGCGCCGTTTAAGCGAACCGTGTGCGCGGCACTCAGGCGGCCGGTCGGCTCGATGGCCTGTATCCGGCCGTTTGCAACCAAAATATCGTGTTGCGGCAACATCCCGTAATCGGCGTGTGCGGGATGGTTGAACGTGGCGACGGTGGCGTTTTGCCAAAGGGTGGTACTCATACAAAATCCTTGCGGTTGGCTATATGCCTGTCTGAAAACAGCAGTTGCATTGAGCTTATATTATTTGTAATATGTTGTCTATACAAGTTAGCAAAAACATTGCCAAACCACCTTTTTCCCAAGGAGAAACCGATGTCTACCCGATTCCGCGACATTGAAATCCGCGCCCCGCGCGGCACCACTCTGAACGCCAAATCCTGGCTCACCGAAGCGCCGCTGCGCATGCTGATGAACAATCTTGATCCCGACGTGGCCGAAAACCCGAAAGAATTGGTGGTGTACGGCGGCATCGGCCGCGCCGCCCGCAACTGGGAATGCTTCGACAAAATCGTCGAAACCTTAAAACAATTAAACGACGACGAAACCTTGCTGATTCAGTCCGGCAAGCCGGTGGGTGTGTTCAAAACCCACAAAGACGCGCCGCGCGTGCTGCTGGCCAATTCCAATCTGGTACCGCACTGGGCCACTTGGGAACACTTCAACGAACTGGACGCCAAAGGCCTGGCGATGTACGGCCAGATGACCGCCGGCAGCTGGATTTACATCGGCTCGCAAGGCATCGTGCAAGGCACTTACGAAACCTTCGTCGAAGCCGGCCGCCAGCACTACGGCGGCAATTTGAGCGGCAAATGGATTCTCACCGCCGGCTTGGGCGGCATGGGCGGCGCGCAACCCTTGGCCGCTTCCTTGGCCGGCGCCTGCTCGCTGAACATCGAATGCCAGCAATCCAGCATCGATTTCCGCCTGCGTACCCGCTATCTGGACGAGCAGGCCGACAATCTGGACGACGCGCTGGCACGCATTCAAAAATACACCGCCGAAGGCCGTGCGGTTTCGGTCGGCCTGTGCGCCAACGCCGCCGACGTGCTGCCCGAACTGGTGCGCCGCGGCGTGCGCCCGGATATGGTCACCGACCAAACCAGCGCCCACGATCCCTTAAACGGCTATCTGCCGCAAGGCATGACTTGGGAACAATACCGCGCAGCGGCCAAAAACGATCCCGAAGGCACGGTAAAAGCCGCCAAGCAATCGATGGCGGTGCACGTGCAGGCCATGCTGGACTTTCAGAAAATGGGCGTGCCCACTTTCGATTACGGCAACAACATCCGCCAGATGGCGCTGGAAGAAGGTGTGGAAAACGCGTTCGACTTCCCCGGCTTCGTGCCCGCCTACATCCGCCCGCTGTTCTGCCGCGGCATCGGTCCTTTCCGTTGGGCAGCCTTGTCGGGCGATCCGGAAGACATCTACAAAACCGATGCCAAAGTCAAAGAGCTGATTCCCGACGACGCCCATCTGCACCGCTGGCTGGACATGGCGCGCGAGCGCATCAGCTTCCAAGGCTTGCCGGCGCGCATCTGCTGGGTGGGCTTGGGCCTGCGCGCCAAACTGGGCTTGGCGTTTAACGAAATGGTGCGTTCGGGCGAACTGTCCGCACCGGTGGTGATCGGCCGCGACCATCTGGATTCCGGCTCGGTGGCCAGCCCCAACCGCGAAACCGAAGCGATGCAGGACGGTTCGGACGCGGTTTCCGACTGGCCGCTGTTGAACGCGCTGTTGAACACCGCCGGCGGTGCCACCTGGGTGTCGCTGCACCACGGCGGCGGCGTGGGCATGGGCTTCTCGCAGCATTCCGGCGTGGTGATTGTGTGCGACGGCACCGACGAAGCCGCCGCGCGCATCGCCCGCGTACTCACCAACGACCCGGCCACCGGTGTGATGCGCCATGCCGACGCCGGTTATCAAATCGCGATTGATTGCGCCAAAGAGCAGGGATTGAACCTGCCGATGATTACCGGTTAAGCCTATGCCTACCTGAAAGATGCTTTCAGGTAGGCATGGATTCGACACACCCGCTTCGCTTCACCACAACCATCACCACAACAGGAGAAACGTTATGGAGAAAGCAGCCTCGTTTGATGCCGCCGCGCTGCTGAAAATGCTGGTGTTCAGCAGCATCGGTATCGTGATGTTTTTCGTGCCGATCGAGATTGCCGGCCGCAGCACCATTCTGTTCGACCATGCCGCCAGCTATCTGGTGCGCGAATGGAAAACGCCGGTGGCGGTTATCGCGGTATTGATGATGATCTACGGCGCGGTGGCGCCGATTGCAAACGGGAATTGGAACAAAAGCTTCACCGAACGCGTATTGACCCTGTTCAAAATCGCCGGCGTGCTGATTACCTTGTGGTATCTCTCCGGTACCGCGCCGGCGGTGCTCACCGAAAAAGACATGCTGCCGTTTCTGTATGAAAAGCTGAGCCTGCCTTTGTCGATGATTATTCCCATCGGTGCGCTGGCGCTGGCCTTCCTCATCGGTTTCGGCCTGTTGGAAATGGTGGGCGTATTGATGCAGCCGGTGATGCGCCGCTTGTGGAAAACGCCGGGTTCGTCGGCGATTGATGCGGTGGCTTCGTTTGTCGGCAGCTATTCGGTGGGCCTGCTGCTCACCGATCAGGTGTACCGCGCCGGCAAATACACCGCCCGCGAAGCGGCGATCATCGCCACCGGTTTTTCCACCGTTTCCGCCGCCTTTATGGTGGTGGTGGCCAAAACGCTGGATTTGATGCCGTTCTGGAATTTCTATTTCTGGAGCTGTTTCGTGATTACCTTCGCCATCACCGCCGTTACCGCGCGCCTGCCGCCGATTACCCGCATCGATCATTCCGGCGGCGTGGCCGACCACAGCCTGCCTTGGTCGAAACGACTGCCGTTTGCCTTTGCCAGCGGCTTGGCCGTCGCCCAAAACGCCGATCAACCCTTGCGGATTTTGTGGTCGCACTTTTGGGCGGGCGTGAAAATGGCGGCGGCGATTTTGCCCTCGATCATGGCCATCGGCCTCACCGGTTTGTTGTTGGCCAAATACACGCCGGTATTCGATGCGCTGGGATTGCTCTTGGTGCCGTTTACCTGGCTGGGCGGCTTAAGCGAGCCGTTTGCCGCCGCCAAAGGCATGGCCAGCGGTTTGGCGGAAATGTTTCTGCCGGCCATTTTGCTGAAAGAAGCCGACATCCTCACCCGCTATGTAACCGCCGTGATTTCGGTGAGCAGCGTGATTTTCTTCTCCGCGCTGATTCCCTGCGTATTGGCCACCAGCATTCCGCTAAGCATCCGCCATATGCTGCTGGTATGGCTGCAACGTACCGCCATCGGCATTTTAATGGCCGCCGCCGTTGGTCGTTTGGGGCTGGCCATGGGCTGGCTGGCTTAGTCTATAGGATTTAAGAAAATGTTTTTCAGACAGGCCTGTCTGAAAACCGACAATATTCATCTGCACAAAAAGAAGGAAGCATTATGTTTGCCATCACCATTCATCCCGGCCGTTTGGCACTTTCCGAATTGCGCCGCGCCTATCACGAACCGGTGCGCATCACGCTGGCCGACCAAGCCTACGCCGCCATTGACCGCAGCGTCGCCTGCGTCAACCGCATTGTCGAAGAAAACCGCACGGTTTACGGCATCAACACCGGCTTCGGCCTGCTGGCCTCCACCCGCATCGCCCGCGAAGACTTGGAAAAACTGCAACGCTCCATCGTGTTGAGCCATGCCGCCGGTGTCGGCGAAGCGCTGGACGATGCCACCGTCCGCCTGATTATGCTTTTGAAAATCAACAGTCTGGCACGCGGCTTTTCCGGCGTGCGCCGCGTGGTGCTGGAGCATCTGATCGCGCTGGTGAACGCCGAAGTCTATCCGCACATTCCGCTCAAAGGCTCGGTCGGTGCCTCCGGCGATTTGGCGCCGCTGGCCCACATGAGCCTGCTGCTGCTGGGCGAAGGCAAGGCGCGCCACAACGGCCAATGGCTGAGCGCATCGGAAGCACTCGCTCACGCCGGTATTCCCGCCATCGAATTGGCGGCCAAAGAAGGCTTGGCCCTGCTCAACGGCACCCAGGTTTCCACCGCATTCGCCCTGCGCGGCCTGTTTGAAGCGGAAGACTTGTTTGCCGCCGCCAGCGTAACCGGCAGCCTCACCGTCGAGGCCGCTTTGGGTTCGCGCACGCCGTTTGACGCACGCATCCATGCGGTACGCGGCCAGCAAGGTCAGATCGATGCCGCCGCCGTTTACCGCCACCTCTTGGGCGAGGAGAGCGAAATCGGCCTGTCGCACGCCGAATGCGGCAAGGTGCAAGACCCCTACTGTCTGCGCTGCCAACCGCAGGTGATGGGCGCGGCGCTAACCCAACTGCGCCAGGCCGCCGCCGTGCTGGCGGTGGAAGCCAACGCCGTTTCCGATAACCCGCTGGTGTTCGCCGATGACGACGAAATTCTCTCCGGCGGCAATTTCCACGCCGAGCCGGTGGCGATGGCGGCCGACAACATCGCGCTGGCGCTGGCCGAAATCGGCTCGATTGCCGAGCGCCGCATTTCGATGATGATGGACAAACACATGTCGCAACTGCCGCCCTTCCTGGTAAAAAACGGCGGCGTCAACTCCGGCTTTATGATCGCGCAAGTCACCTCTGCCGCCCTGTGCAGCGAAAACAAAGCGCTCGCCTTTCCCAACAGCGTCGACAGCATCCCCACTTCCGCCAATCAGGAAGACCACGTTTCAATGGCGCCGCGCGCCGGCGCCCGGCTGTGGGAAATGGCCGCCAACGTGCGCCACATCCTCGCCATCGAATGGCTGGGGGCCTGCCAGGGCATGGACTTGCGCGAAGGCTGCCTGAAAACCACCCCGCCGCTGGAAGAAGCGCGCCGCATCTTGCGCGATGCCGTGCCGTTTTACGAAGAAGACCGCTTCTTCGCCCCCGATATCGAAGCGGCCGCCGCGCTGTTGGCCGAACAGCGCCTAAGCGGCCTGCTGCCGGCCGGCGTGTTACCGAGTCTTGTCTGAAAACAAACCTTTGCGCTGTAACCGAAGCCGAATAGTTGAAGAAAGAAAGAAACCGATATGCCCGCAGATATTCCCCTGCCGCTTTACCAAAAAGTAAAAACCTACCTATTGGGCCAAATCGACCAAGGCATCTGGCCGGTTAACCACCGGCTGCCTTCCGAGCACGAACTGGTGGCGCAATTCAACGTATCGCGCATGACGGTTAACCGCGCCTTACGCGAGCTGACCGACGAAGGGCGCTTGGTGCGCCTGCAAGGCGTGGGCACCTTTGTAGCGCCGCCCAAAGCGCAATCGGCGCTGTTCGAAATCCACAGCATTGCGGCGGAAATCACCAGCCGCGGCCACCGCCACCGTTGCCGCGTATTGAACGGCACCCGTATTGAAGCCAATGCCGAATTGGCCTATGCGCTAGACATCGCCCTGAAAAGCCCGGTGTTCCACACCCAAATGGTGCATTATGAAGACGAAACCCCCATTCAATATGAGGAACGCTGGGTCAATCCGGCGGCGGCCCCGCATTATTTACAACAAGATTTCGAAAGCATCACTGCCCACGACTATCTTTCTTCCGTTGCCCCGTTTAGCGAAGGCGAACACGTGGTTGAAGCGCTGCAACCGTCCAAAAAGATTGCCGACGAACTTTCCATGCTCAAAAACGAACCTTGCTTGGTGATACAACGCCGCACTTGGAGCGGCGGCAATGTGGTGACTTTTGTGCGTTTGTGGTTCCCCGCCAGCCGTTACCGTTTGGTAGGCCGCTTCTTCGCCTGATTACGCCCCCGCCTTATCAGTTCATTAACATCTTTCCTGCCATTTGATACAAAAAGTCAAGAATTCCCGTTCAATTAACTTTTATTTTATGGAAATTTGTGGCAAATTAACGCCTGCTGTAATTTCTTGTTAAGAAGCAAGTTATTGGGATGGCACCAAACCATCACTTTTACCACTTACCCTGTTAGGGAGCACACCCATCATGGAACAGCTAATCAACACCCTCAATGGTTGGATTTGGAGCCCGGCACTGATTTACTTGTGTCTGGGCGCCGGTCTGTTTTATTCCGTCCTCACCCGCTTTATGCAGGTGCGCCATTTGAAAGAAATGCTGCGCCTGCTGTTTGCCCGTAACGATTCGCCCGAAGGCATCAGCTCTTTCCAAGCGCTGGCCGTAGCCCTTTCCGGCCGCGTAGGCATGGGCAACATCGCCGGTGTGGCAGCCGCCATCGGCTTCGGCGGCCCCGGAGCCGTATTCTGGATGTGGGTGACCGCTTTTTTGGGCGCCAGTACCGCCTATATCGAATCCACGCTGGCACAAATTTATAAGGAAAAAGACAAAGGCCAATATCGCGGCGGGCCGTCTTACTATTTTGAAAAATTCTTCGGCGGCGCCGGCGGCAAGATTTTCGGTATTATTTTCGCGCTGGCTTCTATTATCTCCTGCGGCCTGTTCCTTCCCGGCGTCCAAGCCAACGGCGTGGCCAACGCGGTTACCCAAATTATAGGCGAAGGCAATCCGGTAGCGACCTTCGTCGGCGACGTGGGCATGAACAAATTGATTGTCACCCTATTTATCGTGGTGATTCTGGGCATGATTATTTTCGGCGGCATCAAGCGCATCGCCCGCGTGGCCGAATTCGTGGTACCGTTCATGGCTCTGGGCTATATCCTGATGGCCGTTTTGATTGTGATGCTCAACATTCACCAGCTGCCGGATGTTATCGGCATGATTGTCGGCGATGCCTTCACCGCACAAGCGGGATTCGGCGCCGCCATCGGCTGGGGCGTGAAACGCGGCGTTTACTCCAACGAAGCCGGCCAAGGTACCGGCCCGCACCACGCCGCCGCCGCCGAGGTGCAACATCCGGCACAGCAAGGCATCGTGCAGGCATTCTCGGTTTATGTAGACACTTTGTTCGTTTGTTCCGCCACCGCCTTCATGATCCTGATGACCGGCATGTACAACATCCAAGGCACGCTGGAAGCCGGCCAATTCTTGGTACAAAACGTACCCGCCGACACCTCCATCAACAGCCCGGCATTTACCCAAATGGCCGTATCCAGCGTGTTCGGCGGTTTCGGCCAAATATTTGTGGCCATCGCCGTATTCTTCTTCTCCTTTACCACCATCATGGCCTACTACTACATTGCCGAAACCAATGTGGCCTACCTGACCCGTTCGTTCAACACCACAGGCTCGCTGTTTCTGATTAAAGTCGTGCTGATGTTCTCCGTTACCTACGGTGCCATCAACAATTCCGGCTACATCTGGAACATGGGCGACGTGGGCGTAGGCCTGATGGCTTGGTTGAACATCGTGGGCATTTTGTGCATCTTCTTCATGGCCAAACCTGCCGTAAAAGCCTTGGCCGATTATGAAGCGCAGAAAAAAGCCGGCGTTTCCGAATACACCTTCGATCCGGTCAAACTCGGCATCAAAAACGCCCACTTCTGGGAAGAGCGCAATAAAAACGGCAAATAAACCCGTTGTTGCATCATATAGCAGATTAACTTAACTTTCGCTACGGCGTTGCTGCGCCTTGCCGTAGCGAAAGTTAAGTTAATCTGCTATAGGAAAAAGCATGCCTGTCTGAAAATACCGCTGCGATACTCCCTTTTCCCGCCTTAACAACACACCCCGCCGGAACTGTTACAATAGAGCCTGTTTTGATTGACCATCCGGAAAACCCATGAACCCAGCCGTTTACATCCCCCTGCGCCTGCACACCGAATTCTCGATTACCGACGGCACCGTGCGCATCAAAAATGCAGTGAAGCGTGCGCTTGAATACCGTTTGCCGGCGCTGTCCATCAGCGATTTGATGAACGGTTTCGGCTGGGTGAAATTCTACAAAGCCTGCCGCGGTGCCGGCATTAAACCGCTGCTCGCCACCGACGTATGGATCGCCAATCCGGCCAAATCCGACCATCCGTTCCGCGCGCTTTTGCTGGCACGTAACCATGCGGGTTACTTACGGCTCAACGAATTGCTCACCCGCGCCTATGTTGGTACCGAACGCCACAACCACCGCGCCCAGCTGGAAGCGGCTTGGTTTGATGAGGGCGACAACACCGGGTTAATCTGCCTCTCCGGCGCCCATTACGGCGAAGTCGGCAGCCATCTGATGAACGGCCATCCGGCCGCCGCGCAGGAAGCCGCACGCAAATATGCCGCTTGGTTTCCCGATGCCTTTTATCTGGAACTGCAACGCCTGCCCGAAAAACCGCAATGGGAAGCCTCGGTGGCCGGCAGCCTGCAACTGGCCGGCGAGCTCGGCCTGCCGGTAGTGGCCACCCACCCCACCCAATTTCTCGACGAAGACGATTTCGCCGCCCACGAAGCGCGCGTGTGCATTGCCGAAGGATGGGTATTGGCCGATAAAAAACGACCGCGCGAATTCAGCCACGGCCAGTATTTCGTTTCCCCCGAGGTGATGGCCGAACGTTTTGCCGATATTCCCGAAGCCCTGCAAAACACGTTGGAAATCGCCAAACGCTGCAACCTCACCCTCACGCTGGGCAAAAACTTCCTGCCGCTGTTTCCCACGCCCGATGCAATGTCGCTGGACGACTATCTTATCCGCCTCTCCAACGAAGGCCTTCAGGAACGCATGGCGCAGCTCTATCCCGATGAAAAAGAACGTGCCGAAAAAATGCCCGAATACCAAGCGCGGCTGGATTTTGAATTGAACATCATCATCCAGATGGGTTTCCCCGGCTACTTCCTCATCGTACAAGACTTCATCAACTGGGCGAAAAACAACGGCTGCCCGGTCGGCCCCGGCCGTGGCTCGGGTGCAGGCTCGCTGGTGGCCTATTCGCTGAAAATCACCGACCTCGATCCCTTGAAATACGCGCTGCTGTTCGAACGTTTCCTCAACCCCGAGCGCGTTTCCATGCCCGACTTCGACATCGATTTCTGCCAAAGCAACCGTGGCCGCGTCATCGAATATGTGCGAGAGAAATACGGCAGCGAAGCGGTGAGCCAGATCGTCACCTTCGGTACCCTGTCGTCCAAAGCGATTATCCGCGACGTCGGCCGCGTGCTGGAATTGCCGTTTACCCTGTGCGACCGCCTCTCCAAGCTGATTCCACTGGAAGCCAACAAACCGCTGAGCTTGGAAAAAGCGATGGCGGCCGAGCCGCAAATCAACGAGCTGATCGAAGAAGAAAACGCGCAGGATTTAATCGAACTGGCGAAAAAACTGGAAGACCTCACCCGCGGTCTCGGTATGCACGCCGGCGGCGTATTGATTGCGCCCGGCAAAATCGCCGATTTCTGCCCGGTTTACCAAGCCGACGAATCCGCCTCGCCGGTGTCGATGTACGACAAGGGCGACGTAGAAGAAGCAGGTCTGGTGAAATTCGACTTCTTAGGCCTGCGCAACCTTACCATCATCGAAATGGCGCAAAATTTCATCGCCGCCACCAGCGGCGAAAAAGTCGACGTCTCGCAACTGCCGCTGGATGATGCGGATGCCTACAAGATTTTTTCCAAAGGCAACACCACCGCGGTCTTCCAATTCGAATCCACCGGCATGAAAAAAATGCTGGTGGCCGCCAAGCCGACCAAATTCGAAGAGATCATCGCTTTCGTTTCGCTCTACCGCCCCGGCCCGATGGATCTGATTCCCGACTTTACCCGCCGGATGCACGGTGAAAAATTCGAATACCTGCACCCGCTGCTGGAGCCGGTGTTGGAGCCGACCTACGGCATCATGGTCTACCAGGAACAAGTGATGCAGGCGGCGCAGGTTATCGGCGGCTATTCGCTCGGCGGCGCCGACCTGCTGCGCCGCGCCATGGGTAAGAAAAAGCCGGAAGAAATGGCCAAGCACCGCGAAACCTTCGCACAAGGCGCCGAAGCCAAAGGCATCGCCCGCAGCAAGGCCGACGAGATTTTCGACTACATGGAAAAATTCGCCGGCTACGGCTTCAACAAATCGCACGCCGCCGCCTACGCACTGGTGGCCTACCAAACCGCCTGGCTCAAAGCGCATTACCCCGCCGAATTCATGGCCGCCACCATGTCTTCCGAGTTAACCGATACCGACCAGCTCAAACTGTTTTACGACGACGCCCAGGCCAACGGCATCAGCTTTCTGCCGCCCGACATCAACCATTCCGACTACCTGTTCACCCCTTACCCCGGCAAGCAGATCCGCTATGCGCTGGGCGCCATCAAAGGCGTGGGCGAAGGCGCCATCGAAGCGGTGGTGTACGCCCGCAACAGCGGCGGCGCGTTTAAAGATTTATTCGACTTTTGCGTGCGCGTCGGCAAAGAGCATGTCAACAAACGCACCATCGAATCGCTCATCCGCGGCGGCGCCTTCGACGGCATAGAACCCAACCGCGCCATGCTGCTGGCCAACCTCGATCTGGCGGTCAGCCACGCCGAGCAGGAAGCGGAAAACGCCAACCAAGGCGGGCTGTTCGACCTGATGGAAGACGCCATCGAACCGGTAAAAATGACCGAAGTACCGATGTGGGGCGAAGCGGTGAAACTGTTGGAAGAAAAACAGGTGATCGGCTTTTACCTTTCCGGCCACCCGTTCGGCCCGTTTGCCGAAGAAGTGCGCAAAATCGCGCCGGTGGCGCTCGCCCGCCTCAAACCGCAAGACAGCGTGCGGGTGGCCGGCTTCGCCACCGGCGTACGCAGCATGCTGGGCAAACGCGGCCGGCTGTTTTTCGTTACGCTGGAGGATTTGTCGGGCAAAGTCGAAGTAATGGTAACCGGGCCGGCGCTGGAGCAAAGCCAAGGGCTGCTCAAAGCCGACCAGGTATTGATGATGGAGTGCAAGGTCAGCCGCGACGATTACGGCGGCGGCGAGGGTCTGCGCATCATGGCCAACAATGTGATGACGCTGCAAGGCGCCCGCGAACAATACGCCCGCAGCCTCACCCTTATCTTCCGCCCCGAGCACAACATCAGCGAAACCTTCGCCCTGCTCGGCGCACACCGCGCCGACAACAGCAGCGCCCACAGCATTCCGGTACACTTCTTTTACCGCAACAATGAAGCACAGGGCGAGTTGGACACCGGCGGCCGCTGGCGGCTGCAACCCGATGCCCAACTGTTCGACCGGCTTACCCAAACCATGGGCGAATACAATATTTCGGTGGGTTGGTAAACGACAGGCCTGAGACCTTTGCAAAAAACCAAAAACTCCTCTAAATTCCCCTAAAGAATTCAGAGGAGTTTTTTTATGAGCAGCTTTTTCCACCAACAAGCCCAAATAATGATGAGCAAACATATCGACAGCTACCCGTTGC
>NZ_JAUNHL010000069.1 GCF_030523955.1 Neisseria sp. | reverse complement strand
GCAGGGTATCGTAAGAACCCGGTTTGATGGCTTCGCACGCCGCGCGGGCGTCGTAGTATTCTAAATTAGTGCCGGGCAAGGGTTTGCGGAACTGTTGGTTAGTGCTCATATTGATGGTCCTTTGTGAATGTTTTTCTTTTTCGATTTGGGCGGCAAGCCGGTAGTTTTCAGACAGGCATAGGTGGTTGCCAATATCTGAATGTAGTATATTGTAATCGCTCAAATGCCTGTCTGAAAGAGGAAAATAAAAATTTATTTATAATTTATCAGTCGGTGTTTTTCATGTGCGGCAGCAATGTTTTGAGCGGTATTGCATATTGTCAGGCCTGTCTGAAAACAGCTCAGGCAAATGATGTTTGTTTCACTATATTTTTAGCGTTTATTCTATTTGATATAAGTTGCCCGCTCCATATCGCGTACTTCAACGGTAATCTGAGCATTGTCGATACTGCCGAGGTTTTGCTTAACGGTTTCGCGCAGAGCCTTGCCTAAATGACTTTTTACCGCATCGCTGCGCCCATCCAACAGCAAAACGGTTAAGTGGACGAAGCGGTTGGCCTTATGGCCGCCGACCAGATATTCGGTATAAGGTTGCGCACGGATTTTAATATCCGCTTCATCGAACAATTTGCTGGCCGAAAGGGTTTGATGTAGGGCTTGGAGCGTCTTGGTGATGGGCGGATCGAGGTCGCGGGCGTATTCGATAATAAGATGGGGCATGTTTTTTTCTTTTCTTTTTAGTGTAATGCGGGAAGGTGCTTTTGTTTCAATTTAATTGAAATCAGCTTGGAATCGAATTCCTGCCTGTTTTTGAGAAACTCCGTTTTCTAAAAACAAACGGCCTGAGCGATGCTTCAGGCCGTTTGCCGTTGCGGATTAACGTTGATCCAGCGGTACGAAAGCTTGATCGTCCGGGCCGGTGTAGTTGGCGCTCGGGCGGATGATCTTACCGTCTTGGCGTTGTTCCAAAACGTGTGCGCTCCAGCCGGTGGTACGTGAAATCACGAACAGCGGGGTAAACATGGCGGTGGGCACGCCGAGTTTTTGGTAAGAAACGGCAGAGAACCAGTCGAGGTTGGGGAACATTTTTTTCTCGTCCCACATCAGGGTTTCCAAACGCTCGGCAATTTCAAACAGGCGCATATCGCCGGTTTCGGCGCTCAGATCGCGAGCCACTTCTTTGATCACCACGTTGCGCGGGTCGGATACGGTGTAAACGGGGTGGCCGAAGCCGATAACGATTTCTTTGCGACCGATGCGTTCGCGGATGTCGGCCTCGGCTTCGTCGGCGCTGCGGTAGCGTTTCTGGATATCGTAAGCCACTTCGTTGGCACCACCGTGTTTGGGGCCTTTGAGGGCACCGATGGCACCGGTGATGCTCGAATAAATATCGGAACCGGTACCGGCAATCACGCGCGCGGTAAAGGTAGAGGCATTGAATTCGTGCTCTGCATAGAGAATCAGCGAAACATGCATGGCTTTAATGTGCGACTCGCTGGGGCGTTTGCCGTGCAGCAAGTGCAGGAAGTGGCCGCCGATGCTGTCTTCTTTGCTTTCTACTTTGATGCGTTTGCCGTTGTGCGAGAACTGATACCAATAAAGCAGCATGCTGCCCAAGCAGGCAATCAGTTTGTCGGCGATGTCGCGCGCTTCGCTGGCGGGTTGGCTTTCGCGTTCGGGATGTACGCAGCCGAGCATGGAAACACCGGTGCGCATAACATCCATCGGATGGGTGTGCGCGGGCAGGCTTTCAAGCACTTGGATCACACGGATGGGCAGGCCGCGCAGGGATTGCAGTTTTTTCTTATAAGCGGCCAACTCGAATTTATTGGGCAGATGGCCGTGAATCAACAAGTGGGCGACTTCTTCGAATTCGCAGTGTTTGGCCAAGTCGAGAATGTCGTAACCGCGGTAGCTCAAGTCGTTGCCGCTGCGGCCAACGGTACACAATGCGGTATTACCGGCTGCTACGCCTGAAAGTGCTACGGATTTTTTGGGTTTGAAAGTCGGGGTTTCAGTAGTCATGCTCTTTCTCCTTTTTGTAAGCTTGGTTTTATTTTTTCAGACAGGCATGATGCCTGTCTGAAACTGCTCATTATGCTATTTATTTACCGCTTGCTTTTTATTTTTTGAACAATGCATCCAGTTTTTGTTCAAAATCGTGATAGTTCAGGTGTTCGTATAATTCGGCGCGGGTTTGCATGGTATCGATTACATTGGCTTGCGTGCCGTCGCGCATAATCGCTTCGTATACGTTCAGCGCGGCTTTGCTGGCTGCGCGGAAAGTGGAGAGCGGGTACAACACGAGTTTCACGCCGTTTTCGGCCAACTCTTGTTGGGTATAGAGCGGGGTGGAACCGAATTCGGTGATGTTGGCCAATACCGGTACTTTTACGGCTTCGGCAAATTTTTTGTACATGCCCAATTCGGTCATGGCTTCCGGGAAAATCATGTCGGCACCGGCTTCTACGCAGGCTTGTGCGCGTTCGATGGCGGCATCCAAGCCTTCAACCGCTAAAGCATCGGTACGGGCCATAATCACGAAGTTTTCATCGATACGGGCATCAACAGCGGCTTTGATGCGGTCAACCATCTCGTCTTGCGGTACGATGGCTTTGTTCGGGCGGTGGCCGCAACGTTTTTGTGCCACTTGGTCTTCGATATGCACGGCGGCTACGCCGGCGCGTTCGAAATTGCGGATGGTGCGGGCGATGTTGAACGCGCCGCCCCAGCCTACATCGATGTCTACCAAAAGCGGAGTATCTACATTATCGGTGATGCGACGTGCGTCGATGAGCACGTCTTCCATGGTGGTAATGCCCAAATCAGGAATACCGCAGGAACAGGCTGCTACGCCGCCGCCGGAAAGGTAAATGGCTTTAAAGCCGCTGTGGGTGGCGAGACGGGCGAAATAAGCGTTGATACAGCCGACAACGGCCAGAGGATTTTCGTTTTGTACGGCTTGGCGAAAACGCAGACCGGCAGAATGTTTAGACATAAATGACTCCGTGAGTGGTCGGTGGATTGTGTTGTAGTCAAATGTAATCAAGAGTGTTTTAACAGTAAAATAATTTATTTTTATTGCTTGTATCAAATTTATTTATGAATGTTTTTTAAGTATATAATTTTACTTGTTATTTTTTTGATAAATAGTTAATGAAAGGATGTTTGGAGATAAAAACAAATATTGCGTTGGTCTGAAATTTTAGAATATTTGATGCTTTATAAAGCAAGAAAATAGAAAAATTATTCTTTTTTTAGGCGGCTTATTTTCAAAAAATTCTTTTTTAATTATTAATTAAGGTGTAGCAAGTTCTCTTGTAATCGAAAGTTATTCTTGTCGGATAAAATATAAACGAATAAGGGGAAAACGTAGATTGTTTGCAGGATAATAAAATATGCCTGTCTGAAAAAACGCAATAGCGTAATGGTGTAAAAAATGCCTGTCTGAACGGAACCTTTATGGTTTTCAGACAGGCATTTTGTGTTAACCGGTCGGGTTTATTCGGTAACCGCTTCGGTGCCGGCGGCAGAGGTGTTCTCGTTAACGGTTGCCGTTTCGGCAGCAGAAGTTTGGGCGGCTGCTTCGGTTGCGGCAGCGGCTTCGGTTTCCGCTTTTTTGGCAGCGGCGCGTTCGAGTGCTTCTTTCACGGAGGGATGTTGCGCTGCGATGGCTTGTTCTTCCGCCGTTACTTCACCTTTGAAGCGGTTGTTGAGATCAAAGCGTTTGCCGCCTCTGGCCAATGCTTTAAGGTAGCGGGGGCGGCGGCAGTGGTTGGCCAGTACACGGGCGATCAGCGCGGGATCATATTGCGGCATGGCGGCTACCAAGTCTTGGTCGATGCCCAAAGCCAACGGCTTGAAACGCTTGAATACGTCAAACTTACCGTAAATATGATCGGCGATCATATCGGTTTGTTTCTTTTTACTCATGGTTTGCACGGCGGATTTTAAAGCAGCGCCCAATGCGGTTTCTTGTGACATATGTTTTATATTCCAGTTGTAGAAGCAGATTTGAGGTTGGTTGGCAAAATCGGCCGCACTAATAGATTAGGCGGCATTTTAGCGGAAAGTTCACGGATTGGCTAAGAAAATTTGGCATTTTTGTTGCTGTTGAAGCAGCCATTTTTCAGACAGGCATCTTGTCTGCCTTATTAGGAAAAGGCCTGAAACCTTTGCAAAAAACTTTTTAATCCTGAATTTATTGATATCTCGTCATACTCGGGCTTGCTCCGAGTATTTGCTTTTTCTTCTCAAACAAACAGATGCCCGGGTCAAGCCCGGGCATGACGCAAGTGTTTTCAGGTATCGAAAAGAATTTTGCAAAGGTCTCGGCCTGTCTGAAAAAACGGGAAGTCAGCGGTCTTTCGGGTCGAGCGCGTCGCGCAGGCCGTCGCCGATAAAGTTGAAGCAAAATAGGGTAAGCACCAGAAATACGGCGGGCACCAGTAACTGCCACGGGGCGACCTGCATGGTGTTGGCGCCGTCTTGCAGCATGGCGCCCCAGCTGGTCATCGGTTCTTGTACGCCCAAGCCGAGGAAACTTAAGAAAGATTCGAACAGAATCATACCGGGAACCAAGAGCGAGGCGTATACCACGACGACGCCCAATACGTTGGGCACAATATGGCGGAATACGATACGGGTATCGGATACGCCGCCTACTTTGGCTGCTTCAATGAATTCTTTGCGTTTGAGACTCAAGGTTTGGCCGCGCACAATCCTGGCGACATCCAGCCAGGAAACCATGCCGATGGCAACGAAAATGAAGGCGAGGTTACGGCCGAAGAAGGTAACCAGCAGAATCACGAAAAACATAAACGGAAAGGCGTTGAGAATTTCCAGAAAGCGCATCATCAGCATATCGGTTTTGCCGCCGAAAAAGCCGGAAACCGCGCCGTAAACCACACCGATGATGACGGCAACTAAGGCACCGGCTGCGCCTACCATCAGCGAAATGCGCCCGCCGATGGCGACGCGGGTCAGCAAATCCCTGCCGAGCGAGTCGGTACCGAAATAGTGCTTGTTTTCGAGAGACGGCGGCGTTTGCATGGCGCCCCAGTCGGTGTAGTCGTAGGCAAACGGGGAGATAACGGGAGCAACGGCCACGAATAGGCAGATGGCCAGTAATATCAAGCCGCTGGCAAGGGCGGCACGATTGTGGCGGAAGCGGCGCCAGGCATCCTGCCACAGGCTGCGGCCTTTGATATCGCCGTTATTATCGAGGGCGGCGGCCAGCGCGGAGGCGGATTTTTTATCTATCAACATAATGTTTTTCTCTTTGCCGGTGGGCATACGATTGAATCTGATTGAGGGTCAGTAACGTATTTTCGGGTCAATGACCGCGTACAGGATATCGACTATGGCATTAAAAACTATGGTGAGCACGCCGACCAGAATGGTGAGGCTCAATACCATGCCGTAATCGCGGTTGAGGGCGCCGTTTACAAACAATTGGCCGATGCCGGGCAGGCCGAAAATGGTTTCGATGACGATCGAGCCGGTGATGATGCCGACAAAAGCAGGGCCGAGATAGGAGATGACCGGCAGCATGGCGGGGCGCAATGCATGTTTCCAGACGATATAGCGGGTGGAGAGGCCTTTGGCGCGCGCGGTGCGGATGAAGGGGCTGTTCATCACTTCGATCATCGAGCCGCGCGTGATGCGTGCGATGCTGGAAACATAGGCCATGGCCAGTGCGGTTACCGGCAAAATCAGATTAACCGGCGCGCCATCGTTCCAACCGCCAGCGGGCAGCCATTTGAGCCAGATAGCGAAAATCAGCACCAATAAGGGGGCTTTGACAAAGCTGGGGATGACGACGCCGGTCATGGCAACGCCCATGGTAAGGTAGTCGAGCCAGCTGTTTTGTTTTAAGGCGGCCAAAATGCCGAGCGTTATGCCGACTAACAGCGCGATGATAAAGGCGTAAATGCCGATTTCGAGCGAAACGGGAAAGGCTTGGGCCAACAATTCGTTGACGGTGTAGTCTTTATACTTAAACGAAGGGCCGAAATCACCGTGTGCCAGTTGTTTGAAATAATTGAGATATTGCAGCCAGATGGGATCGTTGAGGTGGTATTTGGCCTCGATATTGGCCAATACCGCCGGCGGCAGGTTGCGCTCGCCGGTAAACGGGCTGCCGGGTGCGAGCCGCATCATAAAAAAGGATACGGTAATCAGCACAAACAGCGTGGGAATGGCTTCCAGTACGCGGCGGATAATGAATTTGAACATGATAAACCTTTGGTTTGTATTTTTGCATCCTGATGGTTTTCAGACAGGCATTATTATCATGGTGCTTAACGGCGCTTATCCGGCAAGTTTCTGTTGCACGGCCTGCCATACGGCTTCCAACGGAATCGCCGAGAGCATGCGCTCGGTGGTGTTGACATCAATGCTATTGGGGTGGGGCAGTTCGCCGTAATCACCGGCCCAGATAACGGCGGCGCGGTCGGAATAAGGGCGCCAGCGGCTGACCCAGCTGGGGCCGAACAGGGCGACTTGCGGTTTATCCAGCGCGGCGGCCATGTGCATGGGTACGGAGTCGACACCGATAAACAGAATGGAGCCGTCGATGGCGGCGGCCAGCTCGCGCAGGGTGAGCGTACCGTTGAGAATAAACAGACGGCCTGAGGCCGGTTTCAGACAGGCCTGCAAGTATTGCAGCATTTGGTTTTCGCGCTCATCCGGCGCGGCGGTGAGCACAACGTTTCGGCCGCTGTCGAGCAGCTTTTGCAGCAGCGCGGCGGTTTTGTCGTTGTCCCAGCATTTGAAAAACCAGCGCGAACCCGGATGCACCAGTATATAAGGTTGGTCTTGCCAGCCTTGCGCCGTCAGCTTTTGGCGCAACGAAAGGCGGCTGCTTTCGGCAATGCCCATGTTCACCCGCGCTTGGATGTTTTCAGGCAAAGGCAGCGGGCGCAGCAGATTGAGATAGTCGTCTGCGGTATGTACGTCCATGCCGGTAGGCTCGATCAGGTCGGTGTGCAAGAAGCGCCAGGCGGGGTTTTGGCGGTTGTGGTATTGATAGGAAATCCGTTGTTTGGCGCCGCTAAACGCGGTGAGGAAACCGGCGCGCCAACGGTTGGAAAAATTCAATACCACATTATAACGGCGGGAGCGGATGTTTTGAGCCAAGCCGATTTCCAACGCGGCGTGTTTGAGCGCGCCTTGCTTTTTCCAGTTGCGGTCGACGATTAACACTTCATTGATAGACGGATTATCCAGCAGAACATCCTGCATGCCCTGATACACCAGCATATCGATGCTGCACTGCGGCCAAGCCTGTTTCAATGCATCAGCCACAATCGTATTGAGCAACACATCTCCGTGGTGCATCATTTGAATCAGCAGAAAACGGGCGTGTTGCAGATCGGCGCTCATGGTTTTATCCGTATCGTTAAAGGGTTTGCGGGAGCAGGCATTATAGCGGTAGCCGAAACAGGCTTCCAGCGCGGCAATGCCTGTCTGAAAAAATATAAAGAGCGCTTATCCTGATGAAGGCGATGATACTGAGATCTTTGCCCCCACCTGCGGCGCATTTTTACGTTGTGTGCTGCCCGCTATCCACATCTGTGGGTTTTGCAAAGGTCTCATGCTATGATAAGCGGGATTAATGCATTGTGCAGGAAACCCTATGTCTTATACCGATCGCGCCCGACCTTATTCCCACTATCTTGCCCATCATCTCGATAACGGCAATCTTAATCCCGACATTCTGAATCCCTTATTGGAGCGGCCGCTCACGGAAGCGGATTTCACCGCTTTTGCCGATTGGCAGCATTTGCAGGAAACGGAAAACGAGGAAGAATTGGCCCGCCAGCTGCGCTTATTGCGGCGTTATGTGATGGCGCACATGATCACGCGCGATTTATGCCGCTTGAGCGACTTGGCCGAGGTAACCGGCACCATCACCCGTTTTGCCGATTTCGCGGTCAATATTGCGCTGGATTTTTCCTACACCTATTACCAAGGGCTGTACGGTACGCCCATCGGCCGTTACACCCGCGAACCGCAACACTTGAGCGTGGTGGCGATGGGCAAGGCCGGCGGTTACGAATTGAATGTGTCTTCCGATATCGATTTGATTTTTGTTTATCAGGAAGGCGGCGATACCGACGGCAAACGCGAGCGCAGCAATCAGGAGTTTTTTACCAAAGTCGGCCAGAAACTGATTGCGCTGTTAAACGACATCACCGGCGACGGCCAAGTGTTCCGCGTCGATATGCGCCTGCGGCCGGACGGCGATGCCGGTGCGCTGGTGTTGAGCGAAACCGCGCTGGAGCAATACCTGATTACCCAAGGGCGCGAATGGGAGCGTTATGCATGGTGCAAAGGCCGTGTGGTAACGCCTTACCGCAACGACATCACCGGCTTGGTACGCCCTTTCGTATTCCGCAAATATCTCGACTTCAACGCCTATGAAGCGATGCGCGGCTTGCACAAACAAATCCGCCAGGAAGTCAGCAAGCGCGGCATGGCGGATAATGTGAAGCTCGGGGCCGGTGGCATCCGCGAGGTAGAATTTATCGCCCAGATTTTTCAAATGATACGCGGCGGCCAAAACAAATCGTTGCAACTGAAAGGCACACAGGAAACCCTGATTAAGCTGGCCGAAGCGGGGATTTTGGAACAGGAAAATGTAAACGAATTGCTGAAGGCTTACCGCTTCCTGCGCGATGTCGAACACCGTCTGCAATACTGGGACGACCAGCAAACCCAAATGCTGCCGCAAAATCCGGAGCAACAGCAGCGTTTGGCCGAAAGCATGGGCTTTGCCGATTACGAAGCTTTTTCAGACAGGCTTCAACAACACCGCAAACTGGTAAATACCTTGTTCAACCAGATTCTTACCGAGCCGGAAGAACAAAACAAAGAAAAAGGCCACGAATTGGCCGGCATTTGGGAGCAAACGCTGGACGAAGGCGAGCGTGAGGGACAATTGGCTGCGCTCGGCTTTACCGATCCGCAATCGGTAGTCGACCGCTTGGAGCAATTGCGCCACAGCAACAAATACCGCCAGTTGAGCAGTCGCGCCCATCAACGTTTCGATGCGGTGGTGCCGCAGTTTATCGAGGCGGCAGCACAAACCGGAAATCCCGACGCTACCTTGTTGCGCTTGCTGGATTTTCTCGAAAGCATCAGCCGCCGCTCTTCTTATCTGGCCTTTCTGCACGAATATCCCAATGAATTGAAGCGGTTGGCCGACATCATGGGGCAGAGCGCCTGGGTGGCCGCCTATTTGCAACGCCACCCGATTTTGCTCGACGAACTGCTTAGCGCGCAGCTGATGGAAACCGAATGCGATTGGCCGAAATTGCGCGCCGAATTGGCAGAGGCGCTCGAAGCGCAGGAAGACACCGAAGGGCGCATGGATGCCTTACGCCATTTCCAACATGCCCAAGTATTCCGTCTGGCCGTGCAGGATTTGGCCGGACTGTGGGAAGTAGAAGCCTTGAGCGACCAATTGTCTTTTCTGGCCGACACTATTTTGTCGCTCACCCTGGATTACGCTTGGCGCGATATGCCGAAAAAGCACGCCGAAACACCGTCGTTCGCCATCATCGGCTACGGCAAACTGGGCGGCAAGGAGTTAGGCTATACTTCCGATTTGGATTTGGTCTTTTTATTCGACGACGACCATCCCGATGCGCCCGATGTTTATGGCAAATTCGCCCGCCGCCTCACCACTTGGCTTTCCGGCAATACCGGAGCGGGCAGTTTGTACGACGTCGATTTGCGGCTGCGTCCCAACGGCGAATCCGGCTATCTGATCCATACCGTGGCCGCCTTCGAAAAATACCAGCGCGAAAGCGCCTGGACTTGGGAACACCAATCGCTGACCCGCGCCCGCTATATCTGCGGCAGCCAAGCCATCGGCGAAGCTTTTGAAAACATCCGCCGCCAAATCCTTACCGAACACCGTGATACGATGGAATTGCGCTGCGAAATCATCGCCATGCGCGAAAAAATGTTTCCCACCCATCCGCCGCTTCAGAGCGATGTAAAATACGCACGCGGCGGCGTGGTCGACGTAGAGTTCATCGTGCAGTACCTGGTGTTGTCCAAATCCGCCGATTGCCCCGAACTGCTGGAAAACTACGGCAACATCGCCTTATTGCGCATGGCGGCCCAGCGCGGCCTGATTTCGCCCGATTTGGCCGAACAAGCCCGCATCGCGTACCGTTATTACCGCAAACAGCAGCACAATACCAAGCTGCGCGACGCGAAAAAAGCCGAGGTAGACGATTTATTATTGTCGCATTACGCCGCCGTGAAAGCTCTTTGGCGGGAAGTATTCGGCGAAGAGCCGGCAGACCATTGAAAATAGAATAATTTAATGTGATGGAAAACAAATGCCTGTCTGAAAAGAATAAAAACTTTTCAGACAGGCATCAAATATAAACCGCAGTCATGCCTGTCTGAAAAATATACCCGCAAAGCGGCTAAAACAACCGTTTTCTTGTTATGATAAACGCCGTTTAGTTTGCCAACCGAAAATATATCTATATGAAAATTCTTTTTATCGCCGACCCATTGGCCGGTTTCAAAACCTATAAAGACACTACCTATTCGATGATGCGAGAGGCGGCCGGGCGCGGCCACCAGCTGTTTCATAGCTTATCCGGTGAATTATCGGCCGATAACCAGTATGTATCGGCCAAGGCTGCGCCGTTTGAGTTTCTCGGCGCAAAAGACGATAACGATCATGCTTGGTTCCGCTTTGGCGAAACCGTTCAGACAGGCCTCGAACAATTCGACGCCGTGGTGATGCGCACCGATCCGCCGTTTGATATGCAATATCTTTACGCCACCCAGCTGCTGACCTTGGCGGAGCAGCAAGGCGCAAAAGTGTTCAACAGCGGCCAGGCCATGCGTGACTTTAACGAAAAACTGGCCATTTTGAATTTCAGCCGGTTTATTTCGCCCACCACCGTCACCACCCGTGCCGACGATGTGCGCGCCTTTTTGCGAGAACACGGCGACATTATCGTCAAACCGCTGGACGGTATGGGCGGCATGGGCATTTTCCGCCTCACCGAGCGCGATCCTAACATCGGCAGTATTCTGGAAACGCTAATGCAGCTTGACAGCCGTACCGTGATGGCGCAGCGTTATATCCCGGAAATCGTGCACGGCGACAAGCGGGTGCTGGTTATCGGCGGCGAAGTGGTGCCTTATGCCTTGGCACGCATTCCGCAAAACGGCGAAACACGTGGCAACCTGGCGGCCGGCGGGCGCGGCGTGGCGCAGGAATTGAGCGCGCGCGACCGCGAAATCGCCGAAACCTTGGCGCCAGAACTGATGCGCCGCGGTATTTTGCTGGCCGGCCTCGATATCATCGGCGACTGCCTCACCGAGGTTAACGTCACCAGCCCGACCGGTTTTCAGGAAATCACCAAACAGAAAAACTGGAACGTACCCGCCCGCTTTATCGATGCCTTGGAGCAGGCGGCACAAGCCGGCTAAACCGCTTAATAATTTCTGCTATAGCGGATTAACTTAGCTTGCGCCAAGGCTTGTGTTGCTGCGCCTCGGCTCAAAGAGAACGATTTTGTAAGCCGCTGAATCGGCAACGAAATCGGTTCCGTAACCGTGTTGTCTGCGGCTTGCCGCTGTGTATCGAAATCATTAAATCCGCTATAAAACCGCCCCTAATCGTTTGGAGGAACATCCCAACCGATTGGGGGCGTTTTTTGATGGGCAAGCAAGCCCATAATGGAGGGGGTTGAGCGGAGGATGGGTCAAATATTTCAGCTTTTCGAAAACTCTGCGACCGCACACGGATATTATTCTATTTTCTTGTCATACTTGTTTTTCATTTTTAAATCGTGTAAAACCATCAGAACGTTTTATAAGTTATTAATATAAACAACGTTATATTTGTTAATTAAAATTATATGCTTTTATACTAAGGAGTACGCGGCATGAGCAAAAACACTTGGCTTCACATCGGCTTGGGCAGTTTCCACCGCGCCCATCAGGCATGGTATCTCAACGAATTAATCAAGCAGGGCGACGACAGTTGGACGATTGCGGCCGGCAATATCCGCAACGACAGCGAACACACCATCGAAGCGCTCACCGCGCAAAACGGTGAATATGTGCTCGAAACCGTCAGCCCGCGCGGCGAGCGCGAATATGAGGTGATTAAGTCGATCCGTAAGCTGATTCCGTGGCAGGCCGATTTGGCGCCGCTGATCGAAGAGGGCGCTCAGGAAGCCACCAAAGTGATTGCCTTCACCGTAACCGAGGCGGGCTATTATCTCGACAGCAATTTCAAACTGGTACAAACCGATCCTGCGCTGAAAGCCGATTTGGCAGGCGGCAACCAAACCATTTACGGCATCATCGCCAAAATCCTCAAAAAAAGAATGCAGCTTGAAAACGGCGCCGTTACCTTGCTCTGCTGCGACAACGTGCGCCACAACGGCGAGCGCTTCCACGACGGTTTGGTTGAATTTCTCGATTTAACCGGCCAAAACGACATCATCGAATGGATGAAAAACAACGTAACCACCCCCAACACCATGGTCGACCGCATCGTGCCGCGCCCGGCCGAAGATTTGCCCGCGCGCATTCAGGCGCAAACGGGCATAGCCGACCAAGCGCCGGTGATGGGCGAAACCTTTATCCAATGGGTGATTGAAGACAATTTCAAAGACAACGTGCGCCCCGCGCTAGAAAAAGTGGGCGTGGAGTTGGTTGAATCGGTGATTCCCTACGAAGAAGCCAAAATCCGCGTGCTCAACGTGCCGCACGCCGCCATCGCCTGGATGGGTACGCTGCTGGGCGAACTCTATATCCACGACAGCACCAATCTCGAAACCGCGCGCAAAATCGCCTACGACTACGTTACCGAAGACGTTATCACCAGCCTCGGCAACGATTTGATCGACTTGGGCAAATACCGCGATGTGGTGCTGGATCGTTTCACCAACCCCCATATCAAAGATACCAACCAGCGCGTGGCCGCCGACGGTTTTTCCAAAATTCCCGCCCAAATCCAGCCCACGCTGATCGAGCGTTTCAAACAGGGCGCACGCCCCGCGGCCACCGCCAAACTGCCGGCGCTGTTTTTCGTGTTTATGGAGCGCTGGCACGAAGGCAAACTGCCCTTTGTTTATCAAGACGGTATTCTCGACGAAGCCGCCGTACACGCGATGTATGAGTCGGCCGACCCCGTGAAAACCTTTGCCGCCGACCAAGCCCTGTTCGGCGAATTGGCAGGCAAGCCCGAGTTTGAAGCCCTGCTGCGCGAACAGGTGGAAGAAGTGCGCAAACTGATCGCTTAACGGCGATGAGGCCGTCTGAAAAAACTTTACCGGTTAAGCGGTAAAAAACCATTTTCAGACGGCCTGTTTTATGCCTGAAGGCTGAAACTTTTTCAGACTAATAAGGCATTCTGAAATGCCTTATTGCGTCATACTCGGGCTTGACCCGAATATCGCGATTTGCTGGATGTGATTGAAAAATAACAAAGATGCTCGGGTCAAGCCCGAGCATGACGCAGGTGTTTTTAAGGCATTTGAGTAACTCGAAAAGGTTTAAGGCCTGTCTGAAAAAACAAACAAAGGAGCAAATATGTATCTCGGTATCGACTACGGCACGTCCGAAATCAAAGCC
>NZ_JAUNHL010000107.1 GCF_030523955.1 Neisseria sp. | reverse complement strand
TACTGTCTGCGGCTTGCTGCCTTGTATCGAAAATTAATTAAATCTGCTATATTTTGTTTCATAAAACAGATGCCTGTCTGAAAATAAAAAGCCTTCTTTTATCAGCGGCAATTTTTCAGACAGGCTTATACGTTTGAGCACTGTACGGCGGCGGCAATCTCGGCACTTATCGTGTTGTGCCGCTACTCCCCTGATCCTCGTTCAGCTTGTTCAAAGCATCTTGTGCGGCTTTTACGTTGTTTTCCAGCCCGTTGATGCGTTCCAGATACTTGGCATAATTGCGCTCGTTACCATAGCGCACTTGTTTGCCTTCGTCCAGCGCGCGTTGTGCCGCCTGCAGTTTTTGCCGGGCGGCCGCCAATTCTTCCGGCGATACTTTATTGGCTGCCGGTGTCTGATCGGTTTGTGTTTGCGGTGCGGCAGGCGGAGCGCTCGAAACAACAGGTGCTGGCTCAGAAGAATAAACGGACGGCGAGCCCAAGTTGGTCCGGCTGCAATTGCCGGATTTAGGATCTTGAGTATACACCGTATTGCCTTTGCGGTCGGTACAGCTATAAATGGGCGCTGCCAGCGCAGGTAAAGATACGGCCAACAAGGCTGCGGCACAAACAGTTAATCGGTTCATCATCCGTCTCAATATCGGGGAAAGCCACTATTGTAAGTAGCCGTAGTGCCGCTGGCAAAGCATTTAGCCTGCTTTAACGCAGCCATAACCACCAAACCAGCAACAATACCAACAGGGTGATTACATTACTGACCACCACCACCCACCACTGCTTGGGCGCTTGCGTTGCGCTGTCCCGCCGTTTACCGCGCCGGATATAGAAAAACGGCGATAACAATACCGAAACCGCACACAATAAAATCACCACGGCATAGTAAATCTTTTCAGTGGTCATCGTTTTTCCGCCTATTCATAAGCAGCAAATAAATCATCATCCGGCAACCAACCTGTTTCGACCCGCGCCTTGCACTCAATCCGTATCGGCTCGTCCACCCTGCAACAACAAGTTAAAATCTCGCCGGGGCTGATAAAAGCCAACGGCACCTCGTCGTAAGCCACTTTGCCCGATACGATTTTCACCCTGCACGAGCCGCAATAGCCGCTTCTGCACTGGTATTCCACTTCATGGCCGGTGCGCTCCAAACCTTCCAGCAGGCTCTCGCCGTTTCTCAGTTCGAATACTCTGTCGTCTGTCGTGATTAAAGTCATGATCTGTATCGAAGTAAGGACAACCGCCGGCAACCCTAAGCTGCCGGCGGTAATCAACCCGGAATCTCTGCCGGAACCATAATAACTACTGCAAAGACTGCCTGTCTGAATTAAAGTTCGAAATCACCCAAATCATCGGCATTCACTTCGGCATCAATCTGGCCGATCAAATAAGAGGAAATTTCCACTTCCTGCGGCGCCACCTGAACATTATCGGAAGACAACCAAGCATTAATCCACGGAATCGGGTTTTGTGTAGCCTTTTCAAACGCCGGCGCCAAACCCACCGCAGACATCCGAAGATTGGTAATATATTCTACATATTGGCTCAATATATCTTTATTCAAGCCAATCATCGAACCATCTTTAAACAGATATTGCGCCCATTCTTTTTCCTGCAACGCCGCCTTTTTAAAGAGCTCGAAACACTCCTGCTCCAATTCTGCCGCAATTTCCGCCATTTCCGCGTCATCGTGGCCGCTGCGCATCAAATTCAGCATATGCTGCGTGCTGGTCAAATGCAGCGCCTCATCACGCGCAATCAATTTAATGATTTTGGCGTTGCCTTCCATCAATTCACG
>NZ_JAUNHL010000068.1 GCF_030523955.1 Neisseria sp. | reverse complement strand
CCGTACTACTTGTACTGTCTGCGGCTTGCTGCCTTGTATCGAAGTAATTAAATCCTCTATAGTTATAAAGTTGCAGTGCAGCGAATATGAAATTTCTGCAAAAATCTCAACCGTCGGATAAACCAATGCCTGTCTGAAAAGTTTTTCAGACAGGCATTTTGTTTCTCAAAAAGATATATATCAAATATCCTGCTCGTCTTCGTCCCCGGCGCGGTTAGTGCTTTGGCGGCGGGAGAAGTTGATGCCCAACTGTTTCAATTTACGGTAGAGGTGGGTGCGCTCGAGGCCGACCTTCTGTGCTACCCGGCTCATGTTCTGGCCTTCTTGGGCGATGTGGTATTCGAAATAGCGGCGTTCCAATTCTTCGCGCAGTTCGCGCAGCGGCAGGTTGAAGTTAAAACCACCGATCATTTCTTGCGGCTGGTTAGGCGTCAGTTGCCCCAAAATGGCGGAAACTTCGCTTTCGCCGACTTCATCGCTTTCGGCGGTTAACGCCAGGTTTTTCACGATATTGCGCAGTTGGTCGAAATTACCCGGCCATTCGTATTGGCGCAGGATATTGAGCGCGGCAGTACTGAATTTGACCAGCGGGATTTTTTGGGTTTCGGAAAGTTCGGTGATAATTTGATTCACCAAAAACATAATATCGTCGGTCTGCTCCCGTAAGGGCGGAATATGGACTTCGCAATTTTCCAGCGCCAGCAAGAGTTTGTTATCCGGTGCGGCGGTGCGCAATTCTTCGGGCGAGCGGCTGGAGGAGCAGATCAGGCGTACATTGTGTCGGTCGGTTTTGCTCAACAGAAAAGCAATGCCTTGCTGGAGGTTGCGGCTGTATTGTGCGATGTCGCCCAAATAAAGAATACCGTTGCTTGCTTTTTGCAGCAATTCCATCGGCGAATCGACGATGTGCTCGGTTTTACTGGGCTCAACCCAAGGGGTATTGTTTTTGTGGAAATAGCGGGCAACCAGTTCGAACGGCGAACCGGGTTCGCCGACTAAAAGTACCGGAGTGCTTTGTTTGACTACTTGCTCCAAACGTTGGTTGAGGGTTTGAATGGCGGGGCTGTTACCCAGTTTGTCGAGCGAGAGGCCGGAAGCGGCTTGCATTTCACCGTATTTGAGGGCGCGGTCTACCGTGCCCAACAGTTTTTTCAGAGCAATCGGTTTTTCTAAGAAATCCAGCGCGCCGATTTTGGTGGCTTCCACCGCAGTATCGATGCTGGCATGGCCGCTCATCATCACCACGGGCATATTGAGCTGGCCGTTTTTCGCCCATTCTTTTAAGAGGGTAATGCCGTCGCAATCGGGCATCCAGATGTCTAACAACACCATGGCAGGGCGGGTTTGGTTGCGCAGTTGGCGGGCTTCTTCTGCATTTTCGGCCTGTGCAACGGTATAGCCTTCGTCTTGCAGGATATCGGATAATAAATCGCGGATACCGATTTCATCGTCAACAATTAATATGTCGCTACTTCTCATTTGTTTGTTCTTCCAGCAATTCGGGTAAAGTTATTTTAACACAGGCACCTCCGGCCGCTTGATTGATCAGGCTGATGCGGCCGCCGTGTTCTTCAATGATTTTTTTGACCACCGGCAACCCTAAACCTGTTCCGGTCGGTTTGTCGGTTACATAAGGTTCGAAGGCATGGTGCAGCATTTCCGTGCTGAAGCTTTTGCCATTATTGGTCACGGTCAATACCACTTGGGTTCCTTCCTGGCGGGTATGGACGTTCACTTCCGGGTGCTTGCTTTCTTCCGCCGCTTCGGCTGCATTTTTGAAAATATTATGCAGTACTTGGCGTATGGCGCCAGAGTCGGCAGCAATGTAAAGCGGTATATTACTCAAATTGGAAGAAAAAGTACATGAACTGCCTTCATATAGCAGCAGGATATCTTCGATAAAACCGTTGAGTTCCACTTTTTCTAATTTGAGCGAAGGCGAACGGGCGTAGTTGCGGAAGGCTTCCACCATGTCTTTCATCGCCTCTACCTGCTTAATAATGGTGGCGGTGGAGCGGTTGAGGATATTGGCATCCTGTTCGTTCAGTTTGTCGGCCAGTTTCCAAGACAGCCGTTCGGCGGAGAGTTGAATGGGCGTGAGCGGATTGCGGATTTCGTGTGCCAACCGTTTGGCGACTTCGCCCCAAGCCGCTTCTTTTTGCGCGCGCACCAGTGTAGTGACATCGTCGAACATCAATACGGTATCCCGATTGTTTTCTTCACTTAATACGGTGGCTTTGCCCAGCAAAATACGCGCCTCGTCGGGTCCTGCGTAAGGTTGTTGTATGGCTTTGTCGCCTTCGGCGGTTGCCATGAGTGCTCCGATGGTTTCGCTCAGGATGGCAAACTGTGGCGAGAGCTTGGCCCAGGATTGCCAAGTGGTGCCGAGTATACCGGCAAACGAGCTGCCGAGTATGCGCTCTGCGCTGGGGTTATAGGTTTTCAAACGCCCTTCTGCATCGAAAGTCATCACGCCGGCGGTAAGGTTTTCCAATACGGTTTCCAGGTAATAGCGTGCCGCTTCGGTTTGTAGGCGGTTGCGTTCGGCATTTGCCTGCGCGATATTGAGCTGTTCGGTCATGTGATTGAACAGATGGGTTAGGCGTCCCAATTCGTCGTTGCGGAACACCGGGCGTTTTAGCGAGAAATCGCCTTGAGCCACCGCACGCGCGCCTTCGGCCAGCGACAAAATGGGTTCGATGAACCGGTAGGAGAACATCATGGCCATGACCAACGCCAGCATAATGGCAAGAAGGCTGGCAATCAGCAGCGTTATCAAGAAGAAATCGCGCAAGCCTTTTTTGGCGTAACTGAGTTCGGCGTATTTGGAACGCGCCGATTCAATCAGCATCGCATCCTGTGCGACATCGTTGGGAATTCGTTTGCGGAAAAACAGCAGGTATTGGTGCTGACTGTATTCGGGCAATACCAACCAGCCTTGCGCATAAAGTACATTATTCACGTTTTCCAACCCGCGGGTGGAGCCGGTGTGGGAAATCTGCTCTTTGGTTTCCTGTTCCAATACAGGGTGAGGCAGGTTGGCAGGATTGCGCGCGTTGTACAGTTTGTTTTCCGCCTGATCATACAATGCCAGTTGGTCGAATTGTTCGGCCAGTCGGGAGTTACTGAGCGTTACCGCCGGATTGTTGCCGCGCGAAACGGAGCGGAACAGTTCGGCTTGGAGGTTGAGGGCGCGGCCGAAAGAGTTGTCCACCGCCAGATTGAGTGCCGATTTACTTAAATTCAGACTGCGTTCGAGCGCTTGGTCGGTATCGTCGCCGAACCAGGAATTAATGCTGTAAGAAATAAACTGTGCGGATACGCCGAATAGAAATAAAGCCGGTAATACGGTAACGACGGTAAACATAGTAGCCAAACGGCGTGCGATTTGCGAGCCCAAAACTTTGCGGCGGTGGGCACGGGTAAGAAACCACACATAGCGGATAACGGTGGCCAGCAGAATCAGAATCAGAATGCTGGCGGCAGCAATAATCCACCAGAAATATTCGGACAGGCGGTTGCTGCTGTTGGTTGCCAAGGTCAGCAGATAGAGCAGAATGGCGGCGCAGAGGCCTATATAGGGAAGAAAGCGCGGAGCCATGCGCTAGTCCTTACTGATGGAGAGCGATTGCCAACCTGAATCCAGCCGCCAATTTTGCGAGGTGAGGGCGTTTATTTGAAACGGCCGCGGCAATTGTCCGGTGCTGAGCATTAATCGGATTTCGGCTTTTACGTTGGACGGCGATTCGTTTTGCAGTGCGCCGCTGCTGAGTACTTTCCAGTTTGAAATCGCCCCGATGCCGCGCAAGGCGGTGTTTAAATTGTTGTATTCGGTTGAAAACGTACCGACGCTGATGCGGTAGCGGTTAGTCAGCGGGTGGTAGGAGAGTTTGTAGTTCACGCTATTGTCGCTGCCGACAATCTGGCCGAGTTTGAATTTATAGGCGGCGATGGTCGGTGCGGATAATTGGTAGCTCAAGGAAAAATGCAGCGGTACGCCTTGGGAGAGCGCTTGTTTGAGCTGGTCGGGCAAATCGGTTTGGAAGCGGCTGCTGATGGCCAGCTGGCCGTTATCGGTCAGACGCGCTTCGGAACGCACCACGCGTATACCTTCCGCTTGCGCGAATGAAGGTGCAAGCAGGAGCGGCAAAAGCAGTAAAAGCCATTTACTGCTTGTGAATAAGCGCGTAATAAAAACCATCTTGGTTGCCGTTGGGAATCAAAACACGCGATTCGCTGCATTGCGCATCGGCATGTCGGGTTAAAAAACGGGAAAGTTGTTGCTGGTTTTCCTCCTCAAACAGCGAGCAGGTTGCCAGCAACATACGCCCGCCGGGGCGTAATACGCTCCATAAGCTGTCCAACAAGGGTTCTTGCTGGCGGGCGGTTTTCAGTGCATCACCGGGGCGGCGCAGCCATTTGATATCGGGGTTGCGTTTGACTACGCCGGAGGCGGTACATGGCACGTCGGCAAGAATGGCATCAAACGGTTTACCCTCATACCAACCGGCCAAATCGGCGGCATCGGCACTTTTGAGCTGCACCATGCCTGTCTGAAAATTTTTGTTTTCAGATAAAAAGCCTAAGCGTTGCAGATTGCTGTGTACTCGTGCCATTCGTTCTGGCGAAATATCGAGTGCAGTCATCTGGCAGTCGGCCATTTCCAGTAAGTGGCCGGTTTTGCCGCCGGGGGCGGCGCAGGCATCCAAGATACGTTCACCGCTTTGCGGTTTCAGTAAGTAGGCTGCTTGTTGTGCGCCCCAGTCTTGTACCGATACGCGGCCTTCGGCAAAGCCGGGCAGGGCATTGACCGATACGGCTTCGTGCAAGCGTACGGCATAGTCATCTAAAGCTTTGCCTGCCAAGCCGGCTTGTTCCAATTCTTTCAGATAGGACTCGCTGTTTCCGTGGCGGCGGTTGACCCGCAACGTCATCGGCGGCGGTTGCATGGTGGCGGCCAGAATATTGTGCCAATGTTTGGGATAGTGGTTTTTCAGATAGGCTTGCCACCATTGCGGATAATTATATTTTGCCGTGTCATCGGTTTTGCATAAACTGTTGAGTGCTTCTTTTTCGCGCAAAAAACGGCGCAAAATGGCATTGGCAAACGAACGGTATTGCCCTTTACCAATACGGGCAATATTTTCCACGGCTTCGTTGACCACGGCATGTGGTGCGTTTCTGGTGTGGTTTAATTGATACAATGCCACCAGTAACAAACTTTCCAACCGACTGTTGCTGATGGGTTTGTTCAGCATTTTCGACAACATAAAGCGCAAACTGCCGGCATAACGCTGGCAGCCGTAGGCGATATCTTGCAATGCGCCTTTTTCAGACAGGCCTAATTCGGGATGGGCATGGCGCAAAGCGGCCAAGACTTCCTGTAGGTTTTTTCCGGCGGCCACTTCTTCTATGGTACTTGCCGCCAGCGATTGTACTTGCGCCAAACTCATAGCAGGCTGCCTGCTTCAATCTGCCGCCCGGCGGCAAAGGCGGTAATATTCATCCGTTTGCTGCCGGCCGGTTGCAATTCGGTGATGCGTAAAGCTTGCTCGCCGCAGGCCACCACCAATCCTTCCGCATCAAAGGACAGTACTTCGCCGGAGCGGCCGCTTTGATTCACTACTTCGGCCTGCCAGATTTTTAATGGCGCATCCTGCCACACGGTCCAAGCTGCCGGTGCAGGATTGAAGGCGCGGATTTTGCGTTCGATTATTTTGGCCGGTTCCTGCCAATTGATTTTTGCTTCTTCTTTGCTTAATTTTTGTGCGTAGGTTGCGTTGTTTTCCGTTTGCTCAACCGCTGAAAGGCTGCCGTTTTGCGCCAATTGTTGTAAATCGGTAACAATAGCGGAGGCGCCTAATTCGGTTAAAGCCTGATAAGCGGAAGCGGAAGTTTCATTGGGTTTTAAGGGATAACGATGCTCGCTGATCACCGCGCCGGTGTCTAAGCCGGCATCCATTTGCATGATGCATATGCCGGTTTCCGCATCGCCCGCTTCAATTGCACGCTGGATAGGTGCCGCTCCGCGCCAGCGAGGCAGTAGAGAGGCATGAATGTTCAGACAGCCGTATTTGGGTATATCCAATACGGCTTGCGGCAGGATCAGACCATAAGCGGCAACCACCATCACATCCGCATTCTGCGTTTGCAGCAGTGCCAAGGCTTCCTCGTTGCGAAGACTGGTCGGTTGAGCCACTGCTAGCCCCAAGCTTTCGGCCATCTGTTTGACCGGGCTGGCCTGCAGTTGCATGCCGCGGCCTTTCGGGCGGTCAGGCTGGGTGAGTACCAGCGGAATATCAAATCCTGCTTCGGCAATAGCCTTGAGGGCGGCAGCGGCAAAATCAGGCGTGCCTGCGAAAATTACTTTCATGGGAAGTCCCGGTAGCAATAGATGAGGGTGCTCAGAGCGTTACATTTCCAAACGACTGCGTTTTTTCAGCTTGGTTTTGATACGATTTTGTTTGAGCGGCGAAAGATGTTCGACGAACACTTTACCGTTTAAGTGATCCAGCTCATGTTGCACGCAAATCGCCAGCAAGCCGTCTGCTTCCAAGGTGAACGGTTTGCCGTCGATATCCAGCGCTTCCACCGTGATGCGCTCTGCGCGGGTAACCGTGTCGTAAATGCCGGGTACGGAAAGGCAGCCTTCTTCGTAAGTGGTTTCACCTTCGCGAACGGTAATGGTAGGGTTGATGAATACGCGCAATTCGTTACGCTCTTCCGATAAATCCATCACCACCACGCGCTCGTGTACGTTGACCTGAGTAGCGGCCAAGCCGATACCCCGCGCCTCATACATGGTTTCGGCCATATCGGCTACCAAGGTGCGGATGCGTTCGTCGATTTCGCCGACCGGTTTGGCAACAGTGTGCAATCGTTCGTCGGGATATTTTAAGATATTCAACAAAGCCATATTCTTTTCTAAATATAATGGGTGTCTGTGCTTAAACGCTAGGAACTCACCGGGAAACCATGTAAAATATCGCGTTAGCATTTACGAGGGCCGGTGAATCGGTTCGTTTTACTTAAAAATTTTTATGATGACAGTTTGACTATATTTCAAGGGGAGTGTGTCATGCGAAAACGTATTATAACCTTGCTTTGCGCCGCAGGCTTAGCATTTTCCGCCCAAGCTATGGCGGCCGGATTGAAAGTGCGCCCGGATGCGCCGACGCGTTACGAAGTTAAACCCGGCGATACTTTGTGGAGTATCTCCGGCAAATTTCTTTACAGCCCTTGGCAGTGGAACCGCTTATGGGGCGCCAATCGCGGTGAAATCCGCAACCCTCATGTGATTTATCCCGGCCAGGTGTTGGTTTTACGCTACGTCAACGGCCAGCCGCGGTTGGGTTTTGAGCGTGGTGCTTCCGACAATGATATCCCGCTGGTGAAATTGTCGCCGCGAGTGCGCGAAGTGTCTTCAGGCTATGGCATTCAGACCATCAATGTCAATTTCTACCGCATGTTTATGCAGCATCCGCAAGTGATTCCGCAGCTGCAAACCCAACTTGCCCCGAAACTGATTAAAGGTCCGGATAACCGCCTGATGTATTCGCGCGGAGATCGTGTTTATGCCTATGGTGTTACCGAACCGGGCCAATATCTGATTTACCGTGCGGTAAAAGACATTACCGATCCCGATACCAAGAAATTCTTGGGTCAGGAAGTGGTGATTAGCGGAATCGCCAGCACTGTACCGTATACCAATAGTGCATTGGATGCGCGCAGTGAAAAAGATGCCAAATATCTGCAAGAAGGTGAGTATTACACCCGCCTGCATCCACTCATGAAAGTGCCGACACAAACGGCACAGCCTATGGTAATTGAAGAGGCGGTTTCTGAAATCCGCGAAGGCGACTACTTGTTAAAAGTTGATGAAAATATCAAAAATTTCAATATGATGCCGCATTCTCCGAGCCGGCATATTGATGCCAAAGTGGTTTCCATTTTTGATGGCATCAGCGAATCTGGCCAATTCCAAACCATTACTTTGAATAAAGGTGAAGCGGATGGCTTGGATAAAGGAACGGTATTGAGTTTGTACAAACGCAGCCGCCAGATTAAAGTGGATGTGGAAGAGGGTGCCAAACGCAACAGAAGCGTGGTGAAATATGTATCCATCCCGGCAGAGGAAGTAGGTTTGGCCATGGTGTACCGTGCCAGTGAGAATTTGGCTTCTGCTATTATTTTGGAAAGCCGTACCAATATTAATATCGGCGATGTAGCATCCGAGCCGGGCCAGGATTTGGATAATATGGCGAATGACAAGGTTCATGTACGCAACGAGCCGCAGGATGTACACGATACGGAATACAATGAGTACAATATTATGAGTAATATTCGTCCTAAATTGTAAACTGGTAAATGAGAAAAAAGCACGTTTTTACAACGTGCTTTTTGTTTGGGTGCCCGAATTTCGTTGATTTGCATCGACACCTGAGTTTGCCTAGAATGTCACTTGTTTAGCGAATAATCATATAAGTTATATTTACGGGGGTAAAATGGAGTCGCAGGAATATCGTGCATGGGTGAAGCTGGCGCTAACGCCTTATATCGGCCCTGAGTCTTTTCTGGCTTTGTTGGCGCATTACGGCTCAGCGCAGGCGGTATGGTCGGCACCTGCGGGCGAAATCCGCCAATTGCTTGGTCGTTATGGTAAGCAGGCAGCCGCTGCTTGGGAGGGTACGGATAAGCGTGCGCAACAGGCGGCGGATGCAGCCATAATGTGGTCGCAGCAGGACGGTTGCCGTTTGTTGCTGCTGTGCGAACATGAGTTTCCGGAGCGATTGAGCGAAGGAATTACGCCTCCTCCCTTGTTATTCGCGCGAGGTGACATCACTTTGCTGCAGAAACCGGCGGTGGCTATCGTCGGCAGCCGTCATGCTACGCCGCAAGCTTTGCGGATTGCGCGTGATTTCGGGCAGGCATTGGCTGAGCAAAACGTGTGCGTGGTTTCAGGTATGGCAGCCGGTATCGATACGGCGGCGCATGAAGGTGCTTTAAAGGCGGGAGGGTCTACGATAGCGTTTTGGGGAACCGGCATAGACCGTATTTATCCGCCGGCCAACCGGCAACTGGCTTACCGGATTGCCGAACAAGGTTTGGTGCTTTCGGAATTCCCATTGGATACCCGCCCGCTGGCCGGAAATTTTCCGCGTCGTAACCGTTTGATTGCCGCGTTGAGCCAAGCGGTACTGGTGGTGGAAGCGGCGCTGGAGTCGGGCTCGCTGATTACTGCGCGGCTGGCGGCGGAAATGGGTAGGGAAGTGCTGGCGGTACCCGGATCGATAGATAATCCTCATGCAAAAGGGTGTCACCGGCTGATTAAAGACGGAGCAAAATTAGTGGAAAGTCTGGAAGATATCTTGCAAGAGTGTCCGCAACTGTTGCAAAAAAGCCCCGTGTCATCATATCCTATATATAAGGAGTCTCGGGTTAAGACCGGAGATACCATATTGCCAGAGTCTTTCGAGCCGGAAAAATGCCTGTCTGAAAAACAAAAGTTTGTAGTGCAAACAGATAAGCAAGATAAGATGCTTAACGCGATGGGCTATGAGCCGGTACATCCGGATTGGTTGGCCGAACAGCTGCAACTGCCGGCAGCGGAAATTTATAAAGAATTACTGGAGCGCGAACTTGCCGGTGAAGTAGCGGCGGTAGCAGGCGGGCGTTATCAGCGGATTAAACCGCCCCAAATGTAAGAAAGGAAAACGATGGCAGATTTGATTGCTTTTTTGATTGAGCATTTTCAGGATTTCGATGCTTGCCCGGCGCCTAATGACTTGAGCTCTTTATTGGAAGAGGTGGGCTTTGACGGCGTGGAAATCAATTATGCATTGATGCTGCTGGAAATTCTAACGGCAGAACCGCTCATTTCTGCCAAGCAAGAATTCACGGATTCACTGCGTGTCTATACTGTAGACGAAACAGATATTTTTCCGCCGGAAGTCATTGATTTACTGCATTTCCTTTCCCGAGAGCAAGCTTTGAATCCTTCGCAGCGCGAGTTGGTGGTACACGCTTTGCTGTGCATGCCGCCGGAAGACATCACCGTAGATTTGGCTAAAGTATTGTCGCTGCTGGTGTTGTGGATACAGCGCTCGGAGTTGCCGGTGTTGATCGGTGACGAGTTGATGATGGCATTGCACGGACAAACCGTGATGCATTAAGAAACGGTAAGCTTGTTTTTCAGACAGGCATACCAAATAAAAAAAACAAGATTCGGCGGCATTGGCCGCCGGTAATATTTATCCCTGAAACATTTTCCTGCAGGCAAATAAATTATTCGACGGCAGCAATGTTTGCATTGAGATTAACTGAAACAGAAAGCAATACGGGATGGTTCAAGCAGTGTAGCTGTGAGCAAACCATACATACAATGAAGAGAAAAAGAATATGGCAAAAAACCTATTGATTGTAGAGTCTCCCTCCAAAGCCAAAACACTGAAAAAATACCTCGGCAGCGAGTTTGAAATTCTCGCTTCCTACGGCCATGTGCGCGATTTGGTGCCGAAAAACGGTGCGGTCGACCCCGACAACCACTTTGCCATGAAATACGAGCTGGTTGCCCGCAATGCCAAACACGTCGATGCCATCGTCGCCGCCGCCAAAGAAGCCGAAAACCTCTATCTGGCCACCGACCCGGATAGGGAGGGCGAAGCCATTTCATGGCATTTGCAGGAAATCCTCAAAACCAAACGCGGCTTGAAAAACATCAACCCGCAACGCGTGGTGTTTCACGAAATCACCAAAAACGCCGTGCTCGAAGCCATCGCCCACCCGCGCGGCATCGAAATCAACCTGGTCGATGCCCAGCAGGCGCGCCGTGCGCTCGATTATCTGGTCGGCTTCAACCTCTCGCCACTGTTGTGGAAAAAAATCCGCCGCGGCTTGAGTGCCGGCCGCGTGCAAAGCCCCGCCTTGCGCCTGATTTGCGAGCGCGAAAACGAAATCCGCGCCTTTGAAGCGCAGGAATACTGGACGCTCCATCTCGACAGCCACAAAGGCCGCAGCAAATTCACCGCCAAACTGGTGCAATACAAAGGCGAAAAACTCGAACAATTCTCCCTGCCCTCCGAAACATCGCAGGCCGAAGTGCTCGCCGCCTTGCAGGGCAAAAACGCGCACGTTGCCGCCATCGAAAAGAAAAAGCGCAGCCGCAACCCCGCCGCGCCGTTCACCACCTCCACCATGCAGCAAGATGCCGTGCGCAAACTCGGCATGACCACCGACCGCACCATGCGCACCGCCCAACAGCTCTACGAGGGCATCGACGTCGGCCAGGGCGCCATCGGCCTGATTACCTATATGCGTACCGACAGCGTTACCCTGTCGGACGAAGCGCTCACCGAAATCCGCCACTACATCGAAAACAAAATCGGCAAAGATTATCTGCCTTCCGCGGCCAAGCAATACAAAACCAAATCCAAAAACGCCCAAGAAGCGCACGAAGCCATCCGCCCGACTTCCGTGTACCGCACGCCCGAGAGTGTGAAGCCGTTTCTCACCGCCGACCAGTTCAAACTCTATCAAATGATCTGGCAGCGCACCGTTGCCTGCCAGATGGCTCCTGCCAAATTCGACCAAACCACCGTCGATATCGCCGTGGGCGACGGCATCTTCCGCGTAACCGGCCAAGTGCAAACCTTTGCCGGCTTCTTAAGCGTGTATGAAGAAAGCACCGACGACGAAGACGAAGGCGAAGAAAACAAAAAACTGCCCGAAATGGCCGAAGGCGAAACCCTGCCCGTCGACAACATCTACGGCGAACAACACTTCACCACCCCGCCGCCCCGCTTCAACGAAGCCACCCTGGTGAAAGCGCTCGAAGAATTCGGCATCGGCCGCCCTTCCACCTACGCCAGCATCATTTCCACGCTCAAAGACCGCGAATACGTTACCCTTGAGCAAAAACGCTTCACCCCCACCGACACCGGCGAAATCGTCAACAAATTCCTCACCGAACACTTCGCCCAATACGTCGACTACCACTTCACCGCCAAGCTCGAAGACCAGCTTGATGAAATCGCCAACGGCAAACGCGAGTGGATACCGGTGATGGACAAATTCTGGAAAGGCTTCCACAAACAGGTTGAAGAAAAAGAAGGCATCGAGCGCGCCAAATTCACCACCCAAGAACTCGACGAAACCTGCCCCAAATGCGGCAACCACAAACTGCAAATCAAGTTCGGCCGCAACGGCCGCTTCGTTGCCTGCGCCGGCTACCCCGAATGCAGCTACACCCGCAACGTTAACGAAACCGCCGAAGAGGCAGCCGAACGCACCGCACAGGAAGCCGCCGAGCAGGCCGAACTCGAAGGCCGCCAATGCCCCAAATGCGGCGGACAACTGGTTTACAAATACAGCCGCACCGGCAGCAAATTCATCGGCTGCGCCAACTACCCCAAATGCAAGCACATCGAACCGCTGGAAAAACCCAAAGACACCGGCGTCGAATGCCCGCAATGCAAAAAAGGGCATCTGGTGGAGCGCAAATCGCGCTACGGCAAACTGTTTTACAGTTGCAGCACCTACCCCGACTGCAACTACGCCACCTGGAACCCGCCCGTGGCCGAAACCTGCCCCAAATGCCAATGGCCGGTGTTAACCATCAAAACCACCAAACGCTGGGGTGTGGAAAAAGTCTGCCCGCAGAAAGAATGCGGCTGGAAAGAGCAGATTGAGCCGCCTGCACCGAAAGAATAAGCTTGTCGGTAAAAGAGAAATGCCTGTCTGAAAACTTTTCTGTTTTCAGACAGGCATTGAATTGCAAGTACTTTCATTAAGATTCTGTTCAGTACGGTTAAACCGAATGCCTGTCTGAAAGTTTGCCATAGCCGAACAAGTTTATTTTTCAGACAGGCATCTCTTTAATTGAAATAGGATCCAAAATACGGTTATGAAAAAACAGACCGCCCATGCCAAACACCAAAATCAAGTCCGCATCATCGGCGGCAGCTGCCGCGGGCGAAAATTAAGCTTTGCTCCGGCAGACGGTTTGCGGCCGACCGCCGATA
The DNA here is from genome assembly GCF_030523955.1 of Neisseria sp. Lineage (GTDB taxonomy): Bacteria > Pseudomonadota > Gammaproteobacteria > Burkholderiales > Neisseriaceae > Neisseria. The sequence goes on along the minus strand of NZ_JAUNHL010000068.1, from coordinate 944 downwards.
TGGTGCGGGAAAAACTGTTTAACTGGCTGGGGCAGGATTTAACCGGCCAGACTGTGTTAGATTTGTTTGCCGGCAGCGGCGCGCTCGGATTGGAAGCCGCTTCGCGCCATGCCAGCAAGGTTGTTTTGGTGGAGAACAACCGGCAGACTGCGCAGCAATTGCGGCAGAATATTCAAACATTAAAATTGGAGCGGACCGAGGTGGTCGGCAACGATGCTTTATTTTATTTGCAACAAAGTCCGTTCAAATTTGATACCGTATTTCTTGATCCGCCTTATGCTTGGCAGGATTGGTCCGAATTATTCGAATATTTGCCACGATGCCTGAACAACGGCGCACGCATTTATCTGGAAGCCGCCCAATTGCCGGTGTGGCCGCCGGAATACAGCATTCATCGGGAAGGAAAGTCCGGTGTAAGCCGTTTTGTGTTGCTGAATTATCATGGAAAGCAGTAGAGTGCCTGAGATCAATTCAGTTTCGATTGTTTTGCAGGCGAATATGCTATAATTTTTACGTTAAACCCAAAAGAATATAAAGGATTGAGTATATGTCACTCTTTATTACCGATGAGTGCATTAATTGCGATGTTTGCGAACCAGAATGCCCCAATGATGCTATTTACCAAGGCGAAGAAATTTACGAAATCAACCCCAATTTGTGTACGCAATGTGTCGGGCACTACGATGAGCCGCAATGCCAGCAAGTTTGTCCGGTAGATTGTATTTTGGTGGATGAAGAGCATCCGGAAACACCGGAACAGTTGCAAGAAAAGTACGAACGCTTGGTTGCTGGAAAATAATTCCATTAAGAATGAATTGTTTGAATGGATGGGTTGGAAAATTTTATTGTGGTGTGTTGACCGGTTAAAGTTAGCTGTGTATTATTGCGTTTCTCTTTTGGTGGGATTCCCGAGCGGTCAAAGGGGGCAGACTGTAAATCTGTTG
>NZ_JAUNHL010000007.1 GCF_030523955.1 Neisseria sp. | reverse complement strand
GCCAATTGCGGAAACGGCAGAGGGTGCTGTGATCAGGTAAGGCGACCTCATCAAACCCGCAGAAGAAGTAGAAATCCAGACGGGTAGAGACCTTTGCAACATTCTTTTCGATATCTGAAAACATTTGCGTCATGCTCGGGCTTGACCCGAGCATCTTTTTGTTTTGAAAGAAAAAGCAGATACTCGGGTCAAGCCCGAGTATGACGAGATATAGCAGATTAACTTAACTTTCGCTACGGCGTTGCTGCGCCTTGCCGTACTACTTGTACTGTCTGCTCCTTGCTGCCTTGTATCGAAAATTAAGTTAATCTGCTATATCAATCAATTCAGGATTAAAAAGTTTTTTGCAAAAGTCTCGGGTAGCCAGACAGCGTTCCAATTCCGGATCGGAAAGGCTGTGCCATTGGCCGAACAATACGGCTTTGAGCATGGGCAGTAGCGGATAGGCGGGGGGGACCGCGGTGGTCGCAGATGTAACGGGTCTTTTGTCGGTTGAGCAGTTGTTCGATGGGCTGCCAATCGAGTAGCCGGTTAATTTTGAGCAACGGATAGCTGTCGATATGTTTGCTCATCATGATTTGGGCTTGTTGGTGGAAGAAGCTGCTCATAAAAAAACTCCTCTGAATTCTTTAGGGGAATTCAGAGGAGTTTTTGGCTTTTTGCAAAGACCTCAGGCACTGTTGCTTTAATTTAAATGGTATGTTACAGATACTCCACATCCACCACTTCGTATTCACGCACGCCGCCCGGCGCCTGAACTTCCGCCACATCACCCTCTTCTTTGCCGATTAGGGCGCGGGCAATCGGCGAACCAATAGAAATCTTGTGGAATTTCAAATCCGCTTCGTCTTCGCCGACAATTTGGTAACGCACTTTCTCACCGCTATCCAAATCTTCCAGCACCACAGTCGCGCCGAATACAATCTTGCCTTCGGCATGGATTTCGCGTGGGTTGATAATGTGGGCAATCGACAGTTTGTGCTCCAACTCGGAAATACGGCCCTCAATAAAACCTTGTTTTTCTTTGGCCGCTTCGTACTCCGCATTTTCCGACAAATCGCCGTGTGAACGTGCTTCGGCAATTGCTTCGATAATGGCCGGGCGGGCCACGCTTTTCAGATGTTGCAACTCATCCTTCAACATCTCGGCTCCGCGCACTGTCAGCGGGATTTTTTGCATGATTCTTTTGTCTCCGTTACAGGATGAGCGGGCTACCCCGCTCTGCTCGATTCAATAAAAATACAAGCCGCCCTGCTGTTTGGCGGCTTGTATTGCTACATATTATTCAGAGCGATATTGTATCAAAACAAAACAAAATGGCAATGTTTTAAAATGATTTAACACAGGCCTGTCTGAAAATCAGCGGTATATCCGATTCTCCGCTTCAAGTTAAGTACCAAGGGAAACCGGGCTTGGCCAAAAGCGCTGATACTTTGCAAAGTATGCTTTCCGACTTGAAAAGCGCATTGCCAGTCAGTTCGGGCTTACCCGCTGTACCGCCCAAGTGTTTTGAATTGAGGTTTTGCAAAACTTCCAAGCTGTCGAAAAAGTAAAATCTTTCAGACAGCCTTTTCCTGCCGGTAAATTAACCGATTTCGGCAGCGTATTGCTCAGCGCTCAGCAAACCATCCAAATCGGCCGCATCGGCGGGTTTGATTTTAAAGAACCAGCCTGCGCAGTAAGGATCGCTGTTGGCGGTTTCGGGCGCACCGCTCAAATCTTCGTTAACCGCTACGATTTCTCCTGCAATCGGAGCATACACATCGGAAGCAGCTTTCACAGACTCCACCACACCCGCTTGCTCATCGGCAGCCAAGTTGGCACCTACTTCTGGCAACTCTACAAACACGATGTCGCCCAGCAACTCTTGCGCATGTTCGGTGATGCCCACGGTTACGGTGCCATCATCTTCCAAACGCAGCCACTCGTGGCTAGACACGTATTTCAGTTCGGCGGGGATATTGCTCATGGTTTGATTCTCCATTGGTTTGAAAAAGTTAAAAAAGCAGCCGTTATTTTTCGTACCGCTTCGGGGTTACATTATACCTGCCGCTCGGACAGTAACAGGCATCTTTGGTGCCGCAACCCGCACAAACGGGCATAAACGATACAGTGTGGGTCATAATATACGGCGTTTACCAGCTGTAAAAACCATCAATTTTTCTACTGTTTGCGCATCCGCTTCAGGCTGTCTGAAACATATTAGAACGCGGTTTGCTCATGCCTAAGGAAGAGAATGTTTACTGTTTCAACAACATCTTTAATTTAAAGGCCATTTGTAGGAATTGATAGCGTTGTTTAAAGCGTATGTTTTCAGACAGGCATTTAACCGAATAGCCTGTCTGAAAACATATTTGTGCGCTTATTCAAACTGCTGCTTGCCGTTGCGTACGAACGGCAGCTTCAACACGCGCACGTCCACTTCTTTGCCGCGCATCAGCACTTTGGCCGCTTCGCCGTTAAAGTCTTTCGGCACGCGGGCGATGGCGATGGACTGCTTGAGGCTGGGCGAGAACACGCCGCTGGTGGTGATGCCTTTGCCGTCGTCGGTAATCACTTCCATATGGTCGCGCAGCACGCCGCCTTTGGCGAGCAAGAGGCCGACCTGTTTATAGGCAACGCCTTTTTCTTTCAGGGCAACCAGTGCGGCTTTGCCGACGAAATCGCGGTTTTCGTCTTTCAAATCCACCGTCCAGCCCATGCCGGCTTCGAGCGGGCTGGTGTCGTCGTCCATATCGTTGCCGTAGAGGTTCATGCCCGCTTCCATGCGCAGGGTGTCGCGCGCACCGAGGCCGCAGGGCTGCACGCCGGCTTCGCGCAGGGCGGCGAAAAAGGCGTTGGCTTCGCTGCCCGGCAGAATCACTTCCACGCCTTCTTCGCCGGTGTAGCCGGTGCGGGCGACGAACCAGTCGTTGCCCAAATCGGCGCCTTGGAATACGGCAAGGCCGTTCACGGTTTGGGCCCATTCGGGCTTCACTTTCAACAGTTTTTCAACGGCTTTGGGGCCTTGCACGGCCAGCATGGCCAAGTCGTAGCGGGGGTTCAGTTTGATGCCGAACTCGGCGCCGATTTTGGCGAACTGGGCGGAATCTTTCTCGCGGGTGGCGCCGTTGGATACGATGCGGTATTGCGTTTCGGCTTCGTTGGTGCGGTAAACGATTAAGTCGTCGATGACGCCGCCGTTGTCGTTGAGCATGGCGGAATACAGCGCTTTGCCGACAAAACCGAGCTTGCTCACATCATTGGCAATCAGTTTGCGGAAAAAGGCTTTGGCTTGATCGCCGGTCACATCGGTTACCAGCATATGAGATACGTCGAACATGCCGGCGTCGGTACGCACGGCTTCGTGCTCTTGGATTTGCGAGCCGTAATGAATCGGCAATTCCCAACCGGCAAAATCGATTAATTTGCCGTTGGCGTCTTTATGGGCTTGATTAAAAGGGGTAGTTTTCGGGGCGGTCATTCTCGGTTCTCCATAGATATCAGGATGCGCTGCCTGCGGCTTGAACGCATTCCCTATCTGTCCTTGAACCTGAGATTTTCGACGGTATTATCGTCTTCTCCCCTTCGGTGGGCGCTGTGGCACCGCTCTCCAGATGTTGGCGGAAAACGATACGGCATAAAAAACGCCGCAGCATAACGACGGCTGATTTAAAGCTTTCCGGTTTTCCTGATTATCCAGTCCTTTTGCCTGAGCGATTTAAGGGCATCTGCGCCTTCGGCGGCCGTAGTCGGCACTCTCCTGAACGGGTGAATTATCGCGTGAAAGCCGAGCGCCGACAAGCCCGCCGCGATAAAATCTTAGCCAAACACCCTTTCCCAGCATTCTGACAACATACATTAAAGGCTACTGCCGATTAAGAACATATAATTTTAAAATATATTGTTTTTTAAACTATTGTGCGTTAATTAATTTTATCATATAGTCGAGATATCCTAATGGTATGCCCAATACCTCAGCATCGGCATACCGGATTCCGCGTTGCGGAAAAGTCTTAAAAATCAATACCCAATATAAACAAAGGATATGGACTATGGTACACGTGACTCTCGATAAAACCGATCTGAAAATATTGCAAGTGCTGCAAAGCAACGGCCGGCTAACCAATGTAGAGCTTTCCGAACGTGTCGCCCTGTCCCCTTCTCCCTGTCTGCGCCGCCTCAAACAACTGGAAGACGCGGGCATCATCCGCCAATATGCCGCCTTGCTCTCACCGGAAGCGGTGCAACTGGGGTTGCAAGCCTTTATTCGCGTTTCTATTAATAAAGCCAGCGAAGCGCGTAACGATTTTTCCCAAGCGGTACAAAATTGGCCGGAAGTTTTGAGCTGCTTCGCCCTCACCGGCGAAACCGATTATCTCCTGCACACCTTCTTTACTGATATGAACGCTTTCTCTCATTTCGTGCTCGACACCCTGCTCTCGCACCCCGGCGTACAAGATGCGCAATCGAGCTTTGTATTGAAAGAAATCAAAAACACCACCGCCCTGCCGCTGGCACACCTGCAAAACGATTAAGCAGCGCAACGGTTTTCATACATCAATGCCTGTCTGAAAAACAGCTTTTACTTTTTCAGACAGGCATCACACATCAAAGGCAAGCATCATGCAATTTAACCTGATCATCATCGGCGATGAAATCCTGCACGGCTCGCGGATAGACCAGCATTTCGCCTTTTTCAAATCCTTGCTGGAGGAGCACGGTTTCCAACTGGGCAGCGTACAATATCTGCCGGACGATCGCACGCTTTTAAGCAAACAGTTGCGCCGCAGTTTCGAAGACGGCCTGCCGACCTTCGTTACCGGCGGCATCGGCGCCACTCCCGACGACCACACCCGTCAGGCGGCTGCGCTGGCTCTGGATTTACCGATAGTCAACCATCCGCAAGCCGCCAAATATATTGAAGCGGTTACCCTCAGCCGCGAGCAGTCGCTAGACTCACCGGAGCACCGGCAACGGCTGAAAATGGCGGATTTTCCGCAAGGTGCCGATATTATAGAAAACGAATACAACACCATCGCCGGTTTCTCTATCCGCGAGCATTATTTCCTGCCCGGCTTTCCGGTAATGGCGCAACCGATGGCACGTTGGGTGTTGAACAAATATTACGCCAACCACTTCCACCAGCGGCAAAGCGGCCAGCGCTCGGTGCGCATTTATGATCTGGCGGAAGCGAAAATCGCGCCCTTAATGGAAGCAATCGAACAACAATTTCCCGGTGTTTTTACCTACAGCCTGCCCAGCGAGCGCCGGGTAGACGAACATGGCGAAGTAATTCCTTCGTTTATCGAATTCGGCATCAAAGCCGAAGGCGAGGCTTGCGGCCAACTGGATACAGCTTGGCAAATGGCACTGGAGCGCCTGAATACCTTAGGCGGCCGCTTACAGGAGCAAGCCGGCGCTTATGCCTGATTGATTGTGCTAGGGTTTGTTGATGCCCGGCTCAAGCCGGGTATTTTATCGGCCGTCATGTTCACTTTTTCATCACCCCGATTCTTCTTTTCATGGGAACAGAAATGTGTTCTTGCACAATTGCAAGAAAAAGTAATCAAAAAACGTGAAATGCTCCCATCGTGTAAAAAGAAGTAGTTCTGCTTGTTCCGTTCCACCCGCTTTCGTTACCATGGCCTTGCATCTGTTCGGACATTGCGAACACAAAACACCTGTAAAGCGGTCGACAGCCGCTGCCCAGACCGGTTTATCCAAGTATAGTGGCTTAAATTCAGAATAGTACCGCGTTGCCTCACCTTGCCGTACTAGCTGTACTGTCTTCGGCTCGGCGCCTTGTCCTATTCTGAATTTAAGCCACTATAAGTAAAGGTTGTATGATGAAGAAAAAAACACGCGCCATTGCCCTTACCGGCATTCTGGCCTTGCTTTCCACCAGCGCCATGGCCGCCCTGCCCGGTGCGATTTTCCACCCGCGCGGCGCCGACGTAATTCAAGCCCACCGGCAAGCCGATGATGGTTTTGCCGCCGAATTCCGGCTGCGTCATCACAATTTTGGCAAATTATTGCAACAAATCCACCAACATGCCGAAAGCCAAGGCTTCAATGTGACCACTTCCGACGTCCGCCCGCATTCGGTTGAGCTGACTTTCCAGCGCGACCAACAAGAATTGGGGATCTCACTCATCCAAAAAGATTACGGCATCATCGCTTATAAAGCGGATTTAGCGCCATTGGAAACAGCATAAATTTGATACGCAAAATGCCTGTCTGAAAAAGTTTTCAGACAGGCATTTTGCGTATCCATCCATAACCATAAAACAAAGATTAACGACCCGGTACCGTACCGATGCGTTTTTTCAGCGACACATTCGGTTCGTTAAACAAACTGGCGTAATAGGTGGCGTTGGCCATCACTTTTTTCACATAATCACGCGTTTCGTTGAACGGAATGGTTTCGGCATAAATGGCCGCTTCCATCGGTGCGCTGCCCTGCCATTGACGGGCGCGGCTGGGGCCTGCATTGTAGCCGGCGGAAGCCAATACTTCGCTGTTGCCCAAACGGGCTTTGGTATCGGCCATATACCAAGTTCCCATGCGGATGTTGCCTTCGGTGGTATACAGCTCGCTTTGGCTCATACCGATTTTACCGGCGATATGCTGCGCAGTAGCCGGCATCACCTGCATCAGGCCGTGGGCGCCGACGCTGGAGCGCGCGCCCATCATAAAGCGGCTTTCCTGCCGGATCAGGCCATACACCCAAGCCGGATCGATACCTACCTGCTTTGCATACGCAGTGGTGAGGTCTTTAAACGGCGAAATATAGCGCAATTGGTAGTTCAACTTCTGATTGGTGCTGTCGGCGGTATTAATCGCCATTTCGTAAAACTGGTTATTGAATGCCAACTGTGCGGCGGTGAGTAAGTCGTCTTCACCAAATCCGCGGATAGCATAACGCCATTCCGCCTGCGCCTGCCGGCGCATGTTCCAATCGTCGGCATTTTGGCTGGCGCGGAACAAGTTGAGCGCGCGTTCGATGGCGCCGTCTTTTGCCATCCGGTTGATCGCACTGCTGCCTGCTTCGGAAACATTATTGCGGGTATTGACGCTGCGGCCCAACTCTTCGCCGGCCAACAACGCATAAAAGTTACGTCCGCTGTCTGCCGCCTGTTCGTATAAGCGTTTGGCTTCGCTTTGATTTCCCTGCGCCGCCATGCTGCGCCCCAGCCAATAGAGCCAAGTCGGATCTTTCTGCTGTTTATCGTTCATGCTGCGGATAATATCGGCAAGCTCGTTCCAACGCTGCAAACGCAATGCGGAACGCGCATACCAGTCAAACTGGTCGGCAGAGAGCTGTTTGCGGTCGGCACGGTTGTAATACGATAAGGCAGCGCCGAAGTTCTGGCTCTTGGCCTGTGCATAGCCCAATACGCCCCAGGCAAAACCGGTTTGTTCGCGACTGAGCGAGCCGGATAGGTTTTCCAGCGTAACGGCAGCGGCCGGGCTCTTTTGCGCAGACGAGCCGATAATATTCATCAACAAGGCTTCCTGCGCACCCTGCCCGCCGGCACTGCCGTCGAGCGGGCTGCCTAATGCGGCAGCCAGATTGCGGGCATCGGTTAACTGGTTATTGCTGATCAGCCCACGGACACGGCGCCAAGCATCCGCCTGTTTTAAATCGCCGCGGCGCGCCGCTTCTTCCAGCAAACGGTTGCAACCGGGCGCCTGCCGGCCCAATTCGCGCACCACTTCGGCGGCAAGCTCGCTCTTTTTACCCTGCTGGCTCAGCATTTGATACTCGCCATAACAACGCACCTCCTGTGACCGGCCGGCCGCATCGAGTTTGGCGTATTGCTGTTGAAATAAATCCCAACGGTTGCGGTTGCCCAAGCTTTTCAGCCATTCGTTGCGCACGGCCTCTCCCATGGCGCTGTCGGATTGGCGGCTGAGAAACTGTGCCGGCAGATAATCGTCGCCCTGCTTGGCCGCAGTGAGCGTGCTTTGGAAAACCGCATAATCCGCCGCGGTTTGGCTGGGTGATTCGCTGGTACGGGTTTTCAGCTGATGGCCGGAAGACTGCTCTTTGCCATTAATCGGTTCGACCACTTGCTCAGGTGAAGAACAGGCGGCCAGCATAGCAACGGCGGTAGCGAGCAAGCTATATTTAAACTTATGTGTTGAAGTCATAGATTATGGATTCCGTTTAGAGTGTGTTTGTTTAAAGTGAATAATAACAGTGTTTGGTGTGTTTGTAGGCAAACTCAGTTAAGCGGTCTTTATATTTTCAGACAGGCATTTCCTATCTTTATTTTTTCCAGTAGGCCGGTGTCAACAGTACGAAAACGGTGAAGATTTCTAAGCGTCCCAGCAACATCACTGCGGTACACAACCATTTTTGCAAAGCGTTCAATTCGGCATAATTATGTACCGGCCCGACCAAGCCCAAACCGGGCCCTGCATTGGTGATACAGGAAACGGTTGCCGTAAACGCCGAAATGAAATCCATGCCGGTGGCCATAAAGACAAAGCTGAAGGTGACTACCGTCATGAAATACACAAAAATAAACGCCATCACCGACATCGCAATGTGTTCGCCTATGGTGGTTTTATTCACTTTTACCGTACGCACCGCATTCGGGTGCAACAGCAGCAAGGCTTCGCGCAGACTAAACTTGGCCAGCGCGATCGCACGTGCCATTTTGATGCCGCCGCCCATCGAGCCGGTATTGGCCAAAATATTACTGAGGAAAAACATCCACAAAGAAATCAGCAACGGCCAGGTATTGAAATCGGTATTGGCGAAACCACCGGCCAAACCGACCGAGATAAAGTTGAAGCCGACATAACGGAACGACTCTTGCCAAGTCGCATAAAAACCGGTCATCCACATGTATAAACTGCACGCCATAATGCTGCCGAACAACACCACCAACATGATTCTGGCTTCTTCATGACGCCAATAGGCCCGCACGGAGCGTTCGCGCAATGCGGCAAAATGGCAGGTAAAATTCAGTCCGCCCAATACGGTAGCCACCATAATGACACCTTCGACCGCTTTAGACTGGAAATAGCCTATGCTGTCGTCGTGGGTAGAAAAACCGCCGAGCGAAAAAGTGGACATGCCGTGACAAATCGCATCGAACCAAGTCATCCCGCAGATTTTCAATGCGATACAGGTTAAAACGGTAAAAAACAGATACACCAGCCACAACTGTTTGGCGGTTTGCGAAATGCGTGGCGCCATTTTGCTGTCTTTATCGATACCGGGAATTTCCGCTTTAAACAGCTGGGTTCCCCCTACACCCAACATCGGCAAAATCGCCACCGCCAGCACGATAATCCCCATGCCGCCGAGCCAGTTCATCATATGCCGCCAGAAATTGAGAGAGGGCGCCAAAGTATCCAGGCTGGAAATCACGGTAGCCCCGGTGGTGGTCAGCCCGCTCATGGCTTCGAAAAACGCATCGGTATAGCTCATATGCGGGAAATACAGGTAAAAAGGCATCGCCGAAATCGAGGCAAAACCTACCCATAATAAAAACACCAGCGTAAAACCGTCGCGCGGGCGCAATTCGCGCTGGAAACGGCGGGTGGCCAACCACACCAACCCGGAGCCCAGCAAAGTTGCAGCGGCGGTCTGGCTGAAAGCGGCGAGGGCATCATCCATATAGGCATAGGACACCAGCGTCGGTATCAGCAGCACCATGGCATACAGAAAGCCGAGTTTGGAGAGCACATGGATAACGGAGAGGATTTTTGATCGGTTCATATTCGATTCGTTATGACGGCCAAGCTTTCGGGAAATATACCCGCATCTGCGGGCTTTAGATTCGCTTAACCGAAAAAGCCTAATTTCACTTCAATCAGTTTTTCCAGTTCCGGCAATACGCGCCGGCGCGAAACGAAGAAGATAATGTGATCGCCCTCAGCCAGTACCACATCTTCCTTGTGCCCCATAATCACTTCGTCGCCGCGCACCAATGCCGAGAAATGGCAACCTGCCGGCCATTTGATTTCCGATGCTTTGCGCCCGACCAAGGGCGAAGTTTGCGGCGTACCGTGCACCACCACTTCAATCGCTTCGGCGGTACCCCGCCGCAGAGGATGAACAGCCACCACATCGCCGCGCCGGATATGCGCTAAAATCGAGCCGATGGTCACAAGATGGGGCGACACCACGATATCGATTTTATTGCCTTCTAACAAATCTACATAACTGCTGCGGTTCACAATCGAAACCACTCGTTTGGCACCGAGGTTTTTAGCCAGCAGGCTCGCCATAATGTTGTTTTCATCATCATTGGTCACCGCGCAAAACACATCGATTTCATCAATGTATTCACGGTCGAGCAAATCTTCATCAGTAGCGGAACCTTGCAACACCAAGGCTTTATCCAGATTTTCAGACAGCCATTCGGCGCGCTTTTGGTTATATTCAATTAATTTTACGGCATGCGAATGTTCCAGATGCTTGGCCAGCCGGTATCCGATATTGCCGCCGCCGGCAATCATAATGCGCCGGCCGCTCTGCTCGGGCGGGCGCAATTCGCGCATAATGGTTTTCACGTTGGCCGCTGCGGCCACAAAGAATACTTCGTCACCTTCGATAATCACGGTTTGCGCAGTCGGCACAATCAAGCGGTTGTTGCGGTAAATCGCACTGATTTGGCAATCGACGCCGTCGGGCAAATGGCTGTTGATCTGCGAAATTTCGCGGTCCACCAACAAACCGCCTTTAAGTGCCTGTACGATAACCATTTTGGCTTTTTCGTCTGCAAATTTCAGTACTTGCAATACGTTGGGATAGCTAAGCAGCCCCCATAAACGCTCGGTTACCAACTGCTCGGGGCTGATAGATTCGGTGATATTGAACAAATCGAGGCTGCTTTCCCATTCTCCGCTCTCGGGTTTGAACTCCAGATAGTCGGTCGCGCGCACACGGGCGATGCGGTTGGGAATATTGAATAACTCGGCCGCCATTTTACAGGCCACCATATTCGTTTCGTCGCTGCGGGTAAGTGCCAGCAGCATATCGCAATCTATCGCGCCCGCACGCTCCAAAACGGCAGGCGAAGAGCCGTTGCCCACCATCGTGCGCACATCCAGTTTGCTGCCGATGTTGCGCAAGGCATGTTCGTCTATATCAATAATGGTTACGTCGTTGTTCGACATGCTGGCCAAATTATGCGCAATGGTCGAACCGACCTGGCCGCTGCCCAAAATCAGGATTTTCACGGAAACCGCCGCGTATTCGTTAAAAAGTAAAAGATGGACGCTATTGTACGGCGTATTGCGTGCGCTGGATACTACAGCCGTTTATTTCAGACAGGCATTCGGTTTCTGCCGCCCCCTAACATGACCGCACCATTCGAAAAGAACATTAAGATTTTCCGCATCGTTACGATAATTTGATTACAAATAAAAAAATAAATAACCAATGCCTGTCTGAAAAACTTATCCATAAAACACAAGATAGATTTTTCAGACAGGCATTGGCAAAGCAGAGCTTTCCAACCATGCAGGCTAAAGTTAACCAAGCCTACGGTTTGCTGTTTCTTCCGCAATCCGCTCCCGCAAAGCGGTGCGCCGCGATTCATTCGAGCGTATTGCCGATTCCAATGCTATGCGGCTGCCGCAAAAAGCAAACTGTTCGCGGGCCCGAGTCACTGCGGTATACAGCAAAGAGCGGTTTAACAAGTGATGACTTTGCTGCACGTCCGTAGGCGGCAACAGCCACACTTTGCGGTATTCCGAGCCTTGGCTTTTGTGTACGGTCATGGCAAACGCGGTTTCATGCTCGGGCAGGCGACTTAACGGCAAACGACGCCAGCCGCCGGCATCCGGAAAATAAGCCGCCAGCTTGGTTTGGCCGCCATCCTCTTCGCCATCCGGCATTACCACACCGATATCGCCGTTGAATACGCCTAATTCATAATCGTTGCGTATCACCATAATCGTTTGCCCGGCAAACCACAAGGCCTGTTCTCCTGCCAAACCGGCATGCTGCAATTGGCGGCGATAAGCACGGTTAAAAGCCTCCGCATCCTCCCGGCGCGCCGTCAATACGACTACATCTGTCTGATGGCAGAACACCGCCTGCAAATCCTGCGCCGTCACTGCCTGCCAATAATTCTGTTGCAAAGCATAAAAACGCTCAGCTAACTGAGCCTGCGTTTCCTGATAGAACAACAACTCCTGCGGAAAGCGACCAAACGCCTGCCACGCCTCTTGCGCTTCTCCCGCAACAATACTGCGGGCCAAACAACCGATGCCGCTGTCATCCCCGAAACGGTGGCTATAAGTGAGACGATAGCTATTGGCGGCCAAAGGTTGGACTGCCTCTGCTACCTTCAAGCCGTGGCCGGGCAACAGATAGTCCAACTCCTCGGCCTGTTGCGGTGTTAATACGGTGGGTTGCACCAATTCGGCCAACACTGCTCCCGCTCCCACCGAAGGCAACTGGTTTTCATCTCCCAGCAGTATCACCCTGCATCCAGTAGGTACCGCACGCAGAATATCCAGCATCAGCGCAGTATCCAACATCGAAGCTTCGTCTATCAGCAAAACATCCAACGGCAACGGGTTCTCTTGATTAAAAAGCGGCCGCATCATCGGTGGGCGCAGCTTCAACAACCGGTGTACCGTCTGTCCTTCCAAATGATGCAGATGCCGCCTAACTGTTTCGCTAACAGTAAAGTTACCCAGCGCCTGCTGCAAAGCACGCGACATATGTGCCGCTGCCTTGCCGGTAGGTGCTGCTAACGCAATGCGCGGCATTTCGACAATATTTTCACACAACAATGCCAACAGTTTCGCTACGGTAGTGGTCTTGCCCGTTCCCGGGCCGCCGCTGATTAACATAAACGGTTGCAGCATGGCCAGCGCAGCGGCGGTTTTCTGCCCGCCGCTGCCTTCGCCGACAAACCATTCGTTCAAACGGCTGCTTACCGTCAACCAATCCACCGCCGCCACATCAGTATCGGCCAAACGGCAGATTTCACGCGCCAAATCACGCTCAAGCTGCCAAATACGGCCGAGAAACAGTTTGTCTTGCACCAATTGCAAAGGCGTGTCGCCCTGCGTACCCACTATGGGGGTTGCGCGCAATAAGCTCTGGCACTCGGCCGCCGTTAACCGGATAAAAGTATGCCCTTCCGATAACGCCTGAAACAGTCGCATCAAAAAGGGCCTTACGATTTCCGCACCGTGCGGTGAGATGCGTTCGAATAAGGAGGCCACAGCTTCGGCCGCGGCTTGGTCAATATCGATGTCCATCATAAAAAGATGAAAACGCTAGTTAAAGAAAACAATGTTATCCGACAATATTAAAAATGTTTCCGGCTGCTTATCCGAGCCAAATAAATACCTTAACGATCACGAAGGCTACCGTCTTCCATCAGCATCACCCGATCGAAGCGGTCGGCCAGCTCGTCATCATGGGTAACCACCACCAGGCTCGTACCCAATTCGTTTTTCAGATCAAGCATCATCGCCAAAATATTTTGCGCATTTTTACGGTCAAGATTACCGGTTGGCTCGTCAGCCAATAAACATTTTGGATTATTAACCAAAGCGCGGGCAATAGCCGCCCGCTGACGCTCACCGCCCGAAAGTTCGCTGGGCCGGTGCAGCATGCGCTGTTTCAATCCTACTTTCTCCAGCATCTCTGCTGCGGCAGTCTCTGCTTCGGCTTTGCTTTTCTTACCAATTAATAAAGGCATCATCACATTTTCCAGCGCGGAGAATTCCAACAACAAATGGTGAAACTGATAAACGAAACCCAGATAAAGATTACGCAAATCACCCAACTGCTTTTGCCCCAGTTCACCTAAATTCTGCCCCATCAGGCTAACCGTTCCCTCGGTGGGCTGGTCCAAACCGCCCAAAATATGCAACAGAGTCGATTTACCACTGCCGGAGGCGCCGATAATACTCACGCTCTGCCCGGCAGCCACTTGTAGGTTTAACGCTTTCAATACCTGCACGTTCAGGGCGCCTTCATCATAACTTTTGCTGACGCCACGGCAGTCCAATACCCACTCACTCATAACGCAAAGCCTCCGCCGGTTGGATTTTCGACGCACGCCAACTCGGATAGAGCGTCGCAATAAAAGACAAAAACAAAGAAATAGCCGCAATAATCAAAACGTCTTCTATCTTGACATCGCTCGGCAATTGATCGAGAAACATCACTTGTGATTGCACCAAGCTCACACCCAGCAGATTTTCAAAAAAAGCGACAATTCCGCCGACATTGATACCGACAACAACTCCGATAACCATTCCGAGCACCGTACCGAAAAAACCGGCCACAGCACCTTGCACCATAAAGATTTTCATCACACTACCCGGCGCCATGCCTATGGTACGCAAAATCGCAATATCCGCCTGTTTCTCGGTTACCGCCATGACTAACGAAGCCACTAGGTTAAACACCGCTACGGCAATAATCAGCATCAGGATGATGGACATCATGCGCCTTTCCAACTCAACCGCTTGGAAATAAGTACGGTTTTCGAAAGTCCAATCGCGCACCCACATGGTTTTCAACTGTTCCGGATTCAACAGACCACTAGTAAATGACAGCGCTTGCTGCGGATGAGCCAGTTTCAGGCGGATACCGGTTACTCCCTCCCCCAAACGGTAAAACGTTTGCGCATCTTTAATGTGCGTAAGTGCCAAAGTGTTATCCGTTTCGAATAATCCTGTTTTTACAATACCGACTACGCGAAACTGCTTTAGGCGCGGCACCACACCGGCTGGCGTTACATTCCCTTCCGGCGCAATAACGGTTACCTTACCGCCTATCACTACCCCCAAGGAATCCGCCACCCCGGCTCCTAAGATAATATCAAAATCATCTGCTTTTAAATCATCAAAACTGCCGCTGGGCATATCTTTCCAATAATCGACTACTTTCTTTTCTTCAGCCGGATCAATACCACGTAGTTTCACGCCACGCACTTGCCCCGTATTCGCGAGTAAAGCTTGCCCCTCTACATAAGGGGCATCGGCCAACACTTCCGGATTACCGGCAACCACTTTACGCAATTGCTGCCACTGTTCCCTGCCGCCCTGGTCTTGAAAACCGATTTCTGCATGCGGTGAAGCACTTAGCATCTGCCCGCGAATTTCTTTTTGAAATCCGTTCATAACGGAAAGCACAACAATTAATGCGGTAACGCCCAAGGCAATGCCGATTATCGATATCAGCGTAATGAACGACATAAAGCCGTTACGCTTTTTCGCCCGCAAATAGCGCAGGCCTATCCATGTTTCTAAGGAAGCCATTTTACCTTTTCAGACAGGCATTTCGCCTGCCATCTTGTTTTCTGAGCAAAACCCGCATTCTACCGCAAAACAGGTTAATTCGTTTTAAGAAGAAGCTTATAAGAGGGGTAAGCCGTAAAATAACTGCCGGAAAACTTGAGCCAAATGATCAATAAAACCGCTTGGTTGAAATACTCTGCAAACAGAGTTACTCATCCAAGCGGCTATGAAAACAACTTATATTCAGTGTGGTTTAACCGGCAACCTTCACTTCTACGCGACGGCCTTCTGCATTATTACCTTGGGCACCGGTAGTACTCTCCGGCTTCCTCAATTCGATATTGGCAGCTTTCACACCTTGTTTTTCAAAGAAAGCCTGCACTGCTTGCGCACGTTTTTTGGAAAGTTCGGCATTAGCAGCTGCATTACCGGTACTGTCGGTATATCCACTGATAACTAATTTTTTGCCTTCTTTGCCGGCTGCAATCACATCACCTACTACAGATGCCGCATTGACAGCTACATCGCTTTTACCGGTTGCGAAGAAGAAAGTAGCAACTTGAGTGCCTGCTTGGGTATCGTAAGTTACATCAGCTTTGTCCTCAGCAGGTGCGGCAGCCGGTGCAGAAGCAGCAGATGCCGATACAGCCGCAGGTTCAGAAGCAGCTGAAGCAGCAGGTGCAGCTTTCGCAGCGGCCGCGGCTTTAGCGCCCAAAGCATTAGTGCTATCAGTCGGCAAAGCTTTACCATCCGGATGAGACAAACCCCAAACATAAGCAGTCAGCAGATGTACTTTATCGTTACCTAAGAAGTTCTGCCAAGCAGGCATCTGGTTATGATGACCGTTGGTAATAGTATCGATAATGGCTTTTTGCGAACCGCCCCATAACCATACGTCATCAGTCAGATTTGGGCCCGTACCTTGAACGCCCTGCCCCTTATCACCGTGGCAGGTATAACAGTTGGCAGGCGGATTATGGAATACGGCAGCACCACGCTCAGCACGTACAGGATCGTACTGTTCCTCGGGCTTAGACAAAGACAATACATAGTTGGCTACGTCTTTCACACGCTCTTCACCCAAAGTTGGCCCCCAAGCCGCCATCACGCCTACACGGCCTTTGGAAATGGTTTCGCTGATTTTCTCAGGCGTACCGCCCCATAACCAATCGGTATCGGTCAGGTTGGGAAAGCCTTTGGAACCTTTGGCATCAGAGCCGTGGCACTGAATACAGTAGGTATTGAATAAGTTTTGACCAATACGCTGAGCTTGCGGGTCTTTTGCCAACTGTTCAACCGGCATTTTGGCAAATTTAGCGTATAACTCTCCATATTGTTTGTTGGCCGCTTCGACTTCTTTTTCATATTGATTCTTGCTGGTCCAACCGGCAAAGCCCTTGAAATCCCCCAAACCCGGATAAACCAGCAGATAAACCACACCGACCACCATGGTTACAATAAACATATAAAACCACCAGCGCGGCAGAGGGTTGTTATATTCCTCGATACCATCCCAAGAGTGACCCATGGTCTTAACCTCTTCACCTTTGGGTGGCGCTTTCACCTTATTTTGAGACAACAGCAACCAAGCTAAGCCGATAAAACTCAATACCACGATGGCAATGATGTAATAGCTCCAGAAGCTGCTGGTAAATTGTGAAGTTGAATTCATTCTTTCGCTCCGTTGTCACGGGAATAATAGGGCTACGCATTTTTTAATTAGGGGTGTCTTCGTCATCCATGATACTTTTGGCAGCATCATCGTAATTCTTTTTGTTACGCTTACGTGTAACCACATAAAGAACCAATATAAAACTGACAAACACCCATACGGTAAATAAACTGCGCGCCCAATTAAGATCCATCATGTTACCTTGTATTTTTCAGTGTAGTGCCCAAGCCTTGCAGATAGGCAATCACCGCATCCAATTCAGATTTGTTAGCCAGCAATTCAGGAGCCGCTTTAAAATCTTCTTCCGTATAAGGAACGCCGGTAGTACGCAACGCTCGCATATTACGCGTCACCACTTCAGGATCTAGACGGTTACGCGCCAGCCACGGGAATGCAGGCATATTGGATTCAGGTACAACGTCACGCGGATTTAACAGGTGAATACGATGCCATTCGTCGGAATAGCGGCCGCCTACGCGCGCCAAATCCGGGCCGGTACGTTTGGAGCCCCATTGGAAGGGATGGTCGTAAACCGACTCACCACCTACCGAATAATGGCCGTAACGCTCGGTTTCCGCACGGAACGGACGAATCATTTGCGAGTGGCAGTTATAACAGCCTTCGCGGATATAAACATCACGTCCGGCCACTTGCAGCGCATTGTAGGGCTTCAGACCCGGAATCGGCTCAGTAACCGATTTTGTAAAGAACAAAGGTACAACTTCAATCAGCAAACCCACGCTAATCACCAAGAAGGTAAATACGATTAGGAAGCCGACTTTCTCTTCTACTAATGGTTGTAATTTCATTTTAACAGCCTATTCTCTGCATTTATCAGTGGTGTTCGCTTTGGGCTACTACCGGTATAGCTGCATCAACCGGTTTTCCTGCCATAACAGTACGGTAAACGTTGTAGGCCATGACAAACATGCCGCTCAAGTACAATAAACCGCCTACAAAACGGATAACATAAAAAGGCATGCTCTGTTTAACCGACTCAACAAAAGAATAAGTCAAAGTACCGTCAGTATTCAACTGACCCCACATCAGGCCTTGCATTACACCGGAAATCCACATAGAGCTGATGTAAAGCACGATGCCCACAGTGGCTACCCAAAAGTGCAGTTCAACCAATTTGGTGCTGTACATGCCTTTGGTACCGAACAGACGCGGAATCAAATAATACAAAGAGCCGATGGTAATAAATCCTACCCAACCCAAAGCACCGGAGTGTACATGTCCGACAGTCCAGTCGGTGTAGTGGCTCAATGCGTTAACGGTTTTAATAGACATCATCGGGCCTTCAAAGGTAGACATACCGTAGAAGGAGAGTGAGACCACCAAGAATTTCAATACCGGGTCAGTGCGCAGCTTATGCCATGCGCCGGAAAGCGTCATGATGCCGTTAATCATACCGCCCCAAGAGGGTGCAAACAGAATCAATGACAACACCATGCCCAAAGATTGGGTCCAATCAGGCAATGCAGTGTAGTGCAAATGGTGAGGGCCTGCCCACATATAGGTGAAAATCAGCGCCCAAAAGTGAACCACCGACAAGCGGTAAGAATAAACCGGGCGGCCGGCTTGCTTCGGTACAAAGTAATACATCATGCCCAAGAAAGCAGCAGTTAAGAAGAAACCTACCGCATTGTGGCCATACCACCATTGCACCATCGCATCGATGGCACCCGAGTAAATCGGATAAGACCAGAACAAACCTGACGGCACAGCCAGATTATTAACAATGTGCAGCAACGCCACGGCCAGAATAAATGATCCGTAGAACCAGTTGGCTACATAGATATGCTTAATTTTGCGCTTGGCGATGGTGCCGAAGAATACAATAGCATAAGCAATCCACACCACGGCAATCAGAATATCTACCGGCCAAGGCAACTCAGCATATTCCTTACCTTGTGTATAACCCAAAGGCAACAAAATAGCCGCGCAAACGATAACCAGCTGCCACCCCCAGAAAGTAAAGGCCGGCAGGAAGTTGCCACCGAACAGGCGGGTATTACAAGTACGCTGTACTACATAATATGAAGTAGCGAACAGGCCGCAGCCACCGAAAGCGAAAATCACCGCGTTGGTGTGCAAAGGACGGATACGGCCGAAGTGAAACCACGGACCGATGTTTGACAGGTCGAGTGCGGGCGCAAACAGCTGAGCGGCGGCAATAACACCGACCAGCATACCCACAATACCCCAAACTACAGTCATGATGGCAAATTGGCGCACCACCTTGTAGTTATAAGTTTGCGTTTCCATGAAGATTCTCCATTAACATGGCAATTAACATCTGACGGGAAGCTTTTCCGCACGCTACAGACGGCTGAAGCAAGTACCCGATTTTTCTTAATTTAACACCGTTTTCCTAAGACACTGCTAAAGCAGGCGGAAGTTTAACTGGGGCATTTTAAATCAAAACAGGCTGCACACCAAGACAAATCGGCATAAAACCGCAATTTTATTCCGTCAATTAAGTTGCCTTTCTGTTGATTTTGTAAGAGTATAGATTTTGAATTGTGTTTTATTTGACGAATGTCAAACAGCCCCAAAATCACAAACAAATCTTAACAAACAGGCCGTTTTATGTTGCATTACATCCTACAACCCCATCCTTCCAGCCATCAGTGGCAAATAGAGTTGACTTTTGAGCAACCCGCCGATATTCCAACCAAATTATCTTTGGCCAACTGGGTGCCCGGCAGTTATATG
This sequence comes from Neisseria sp., assembly GCF_030523955.1. Lineage (GTDB taxonomy): Bacteria > Pseudomonadota > Gammaproteobacteria > Burkholderiales > Neisseriaceae > Neisseria. The sequence continues at coordinate 42,346 of NZ_JAUNHL010000007.1, read as the reverse complement.
ATTCGCGATTTCGCCCGCCATATCATCAGTATCGAAGCAGAATGCAACGGCCAATCCGAACCATTGGAGCAAATCAATAAAAACACTTGGCACACCACACCAAGGGCCGGCAGATGGTATATCCGTTACACCGTTTATGCCTATGATTTATCCGTACGCGGCTCGTTTCTTAGCAATGAGCGTGCTTTTTTCGACGGCGCCTGCCTGTTTCTCAAGGTAGCAGGCCTGTCTGAACAAGAACACCGCATCAGCCTGCACAATTTACCCGCCGGCTGGCAGATTGCCACCACCCTCCCCCGTTTTTCGGAGTCAGATAACGAATTTAGTGCGCCATCTTATGCCGATTTAATCGACCACCCGGTAGAAATGGGGCAATTGGAAATCCTCTCTTTTCAGACCAACGGCATTTCGCACCGCATCGCCCTTTCCGGCCACTATCCTGATTTCGACCGCGAACGCCTATTGCGAGACGTCTGCCAAATCTGCGAAACCGCTTTGCAGATGTTTCCCTCTCCCGCGCCCTTTTCCGAATACCTGTTTATGCTGTTTCTCGGCGATCATGTATACGGAGGCCTCGAGCATATCAGCAGCACCGCACTCATGGCCGACCGCCACAGCCTGCCTGCACGCAATATGAAAACGGCCGATGACGCCTATACCGAGCTACTGGGTTTGTTTGCGCACGAGTACTTCCACGCTTGGAACGTGAAATCCATCAAACCCGCCGCCTTCCAGCCTTATCATTTAGACCACGAAAGCCATACTGAGTTGCTGTGGGCATTCGAAGGCATCACTTCTTATTACGACGATTTATTACTGGCAAGAAGCGGCGTGATCAGCCAAGAGGCCTATCTGAAACTCTTGGCCAACAACATTACCCGCGTACAACAAGGCGGCGGCCGGTTGAAACAAACACTGACACAATCCAGTTTCAATGCTTGGACCAAGTATTACAAACAAGACGAAAACAGCCCCAACGCCATCGTCAGCTATTACCAAAAAGGCGCGCTGGCCGCCTTATGCTTGGATCTAACCATCCGCCAACAAAGCCAACAGCAACACAGCCTCGACAGTGTAATGCGGGCGCTGTATCAAGACTGGTTGCAAAACGGTAAAGGTTTAAACGAAAACGAATGGCAGCGTCGTGCCGAAGAAATTACCGGCTTGAATTTAGACGGCTTTTTCCAAGAAGCCATCTTCAGCACCCGTGATCTACCCTTAAATGCCTGTCTGAAAACCGCCGGTATCGACCTGCGTTGGCTGCCCGCCAATCGCTCAAGCGGCGGCAACGTAGTAGCAGAATTTCCAGCCGAAAACAGCGTTAGCGATTTTGGTGCACGCTTCAAACAAAACGGCGACAGCATCACCCTCACCCATGTATTTAACCACGGCAGCGCCGAGCAAGCCGGCTTGGCCGCACAAGACCGCATCATCGCGCTCAACGGCTTTCAATGCAGCGATTTCAACCAACTCTGGCAAAAGCTCTCCATCGGCGATACGGTCAGCCTGCATTATTTCCGCCACGGCTATTTGCTGCAAACCGAGCTAACCGTACAAGCCGCCGCCGCAGATACAGCCTATCTGAAAATCGAAGATCAGGATTTATTGTCCGTTTGGTTGCAAAACCAATAAAACCTTTTTTCAGACAGGCATTGCCGCTGATTTTTAACTACCTAACACTTGCAAAAGGAAACCTCATGACCATCTCCCGTTTAAGCGAAAAACTCTATATTTCCCCACAAGTCGGCCCCGCCGATGCCGCAGAAGCAGCCAAACTCGGCATCCGCAGCGTTATCTGCAACCGCCCAGACGGCGAAGAACCCGGCCAACCCAGCGCCGAACAAGCCACCGCTTGGTTTGCCGAAGCCGGCATCACCTCTTTCCACCACCAACCGGTACTCGCACCGCAAATTAATGCCGACGATGCCCGCCGTTTCGCCGAGCAACTGGCTGCTGTCGACGGCCCGGTACTCGCCTACTGCCGAACAGGTACCCGCTCCTCTTTATTGTGGGCCATCGGCCAAGCGGAAAACGGCCGCCAAGCAAACGAACTGATTGCCGAAATACAACAAAAAACCGGCTTGGACTTAAGCCCGTTTGCCGGCAAACTACTCTCCTAAAATAAAACACCACGCCCCCAAACAAACAGCCGGAGACCTTTGCAAAAAACTTTTTAATCCTGAATTTATGGATATCTCGTCATACTCGGGCTTGACCCGAGTATCTGCTTTTTCTTCTCAAACAAACAGATGCTCGGGTCAAGCCCGAGCATGACGCAAGTGTTTTCAGGTATCGAAAAGAATTTTGCAAAAGTCTCAGCCGGCGCAACATTAATTCGCACCGGCTGTTGTATCTTTCGCAAACAGTATCTTTTGATAGTGGCTTAAATTCAGAATACGACAAGGCGAGGCAACACTGTGTACTATTCTGAATTTAAGTCACCATAAGAAACCTCAGTCACCCAAATATCTCCTTGCATGCCTGTCTGAAAGATTGCCACCATAGTCAAACCAACAGTTCCCTCACGCTCGGGCTGCCGCAACATAACATGCCCGGACCAGGCCGGAGAACATGAAGCGATACGTCTTCTGAAGCCGATGAACCATCTCCAACAAAAACCGGCAAAATGCCCAAACCGTCAAGACAACACCGTCACCGCCGCATGCCCCTGCTTGAATTTTGCCTTCAACACCGCCGGCAAGGCCTCGTCAAAATACCAACGCCCGTCAGGCAACGCCAACGCACCGCCGGCACAACGCAGCGTAACCGATTGCCCGCTTAACGTATCGGTCTCCACAATATTCACCTCATGCGCAGATCCCCAATCGGCTACCGGCAAGACGCCAGCATATTGGCGCACCCGCCGATTTTGCGCCGCCACTCCCGATTCAGACTGGCAAACCCCGTCGCATTTACCCACTTGGCGCACCGGGCAAGGCTCGCCCTTGGCATGACCGCTTGGTAAAATATCCAATACCGCCGGGCAGAAACCATGTTGCGAACTCCACTCACCCAAAGCCCGCCTAAGCGATTTCTTATGCAAAAACAAACCATTGGGGCGCTGATCATGACTACCTGCAGCCAAAGGCACAATTTTGGCCTGCAAAGCGCCCCGCGCATTTTCGCGAAACTGTACCGTTAAATAAGAACGTAATGTTTGCCGCGCCTGCCAACCGTATTGTTCCGCCAGTTGCGCCTTCAACCACAACATATGCAACGGGCCGATGGCCGCGCGAAACTCCACCGAAACGGCCTCCTGCAAAAACAGCGGCAACTGTTTCTTCTGCAAAACCTCGGCCGTTTGCGAAAACATCTTTTCCGCCGCATCCATGTGCAACAATCTGCCCTGTTTGTCCAACCACAACAAAATACCGCAACTGTCCGGCAGCGCATAAAGCTGTGTTGCCAAAGATTCGGGCAGGTTATCCGGCAACATTTTCGGGTTCATCAGCGCACGAATCTGCGTTTCCAGCATATCGGATCCGTGTTCGTTTAAGGCGTATTCCAGAAAATCCGCCAACGCCAGCACATCGGCCATCGCCCTATGCCTGTCTGAAACCTCAATGGCGCAACGTTCGATCAAACTATCCAGATTGTGTTTGTAAAACTGCGGATAAAGGCGGCGCGACAATTGGACGGTACACAACGCCGGTGCCGCAAACGCCAATCCGGCGCGCTGGAAAGCGTGGCGCAGAAAGGTGTAGTCGAAGCGGCTGTTGTGCGCCAGCAGCAGGCTGCCCTGCAACAGTGGCAACACTTGCGGCGCCAATTCGGCAAACGTCGGCGCATCAGCCACCATTTCATTATCGATGCCGGTCAGCCGGCTAATAAACGGCGAAATCGGCATCTGCGGGTTAACCAACCATTGATGGCGGGTAAAAATCCCGTTCTCAAAACGCAAAATAGCGATCTCGGTAATCCGGTCTTCATACAAATGGCCGCCGGTGGTTTCCAAATCAACGATTGCCACCGGCCGCCCGAAGCGCGCAAACAAGCCGGCCAACTGCGCTCTTTGCTGTTGCTCCACCATGATTTCCGATCTTTCCATACAAAAAACAGCTATTTTACCTTTTCCTGAGACATTGCGCAGCAAAAGGCTTGACACCGCCCCCTCTCAATCTTATAATTCAAATCTTTCTCGCACCCGTAGCTCAGTTGGATAGAGTATCTGGCTACGAACCAGAGGGTCGGGCGTTCGAATCGCTCCGGGTGCGCCACAAATTATTTTATCCGCGCCCATCGTCTAGCGGTTAGGACATCGCCCTTTCACGGCGGTAACCGGGGTTCGATTCCCCGTGGGCGTGCCAGCTTATTAAAAAGCAGACCGTTTGGTCTGCTTTTTTCATGGATTTAAGTTTAAAACCTTTACACGCAACATTATATTTAAGCAACGCAAATGCCTGTCTGAAAAACAAAACTTTTTAGCTTCGCAAAAACGCGCAAGCTTGTTTTCAGACAGGCATTTCTTTAATACCGTAAACAATTCAATCAAAATCCAAACCTTCCTGCTGCGGTTCATCTTCCGGCAAACGGTTACGCTCCCACATCACCTGCTCCCATTTTTTGCGCCGCATCGCAATCAGGCGCATTACCTGATGCTTCTGGTCATCGGTCATCTTCAGCCAATAAAGCCGCTCTTCCCTGCTGCGCAAACATCCCCGGCAATAGCCTTTGCTATTAACCTGGCAGACCCCGATGCAGGGGCTGGGAATGGCGAAGAAATCGGGCTGTTCCATACACTCAATTTATCCGGATACGGTTGGCAGAATCGATGTTTCAAGCTTTGCCCTGCATATTGTGATGCTCGATTTCGAAACCGCGCTGGCGGTAAGCACGGAAGCGGTCGCGGGCGGCAGCCAAATCTTCCAAGCCGTCGCCCACAATCTCCAACACGCGCTTGGGCGGTGCAGGTGCATCGCACCAAAACGCATCCGAGCTGTTCAGTACCACAATATCTTCGGCCAGCTCAGGTAACTCGTCTCCCGTTGCCAACACCACAGGCACCCCGGCAGGATAGTCATCCGTCGGCAGCCAGAATTCATGCGGCAGAAAGCTCTCCGGCGGTTCGCGCCACAAACCCCTGTCTATCCGCACACTCTGCGCCTCATCTTCCAGCCACAGCAACAAGCGTCCTTCCGAGGCCGCACGACGGCTGAGCCGGCCGATAAACTGCTCGCGATCGGCCACATGAGTGTAAAAAGTTACCTTGGGCATAAGCGCTTTTCCGTTTTACCTACTTTTTTAAACGGCCGCATCACGCAGGAATTGCAACAGCAAGGGCACCGGACGGCCGGTGGCGCCTTTGTCTTTGCCGGATTTCCAAGCAGTACCGGCGATATCCAAATGCGCCCATTTGTAATCGGCGGCAAAATGGGCAAGGAAAGCAGCGGCGGTAATGGTACCGGCCGGCCGGCCGCCGATGTTTTGCAAATCAGCGAAATTGGATTTCAACTGTTCGCTGTATTCATCAAACAGTGGCAATTGCCAAGCTTTGTCGTTCACCGTGCGCGATGCGCCCAACAACTTATCGACCAGCTCTTGATCATTACCCAGCAAGCCGCTGGCCACATGACCAAGCGCGATAATACAAGCGCCGGTAAGTGTGGCGACATCCACCACCGCCTGCGGCTTGAACTGGGCGGCGTAAGTGAGCGCATCGCACAGAATCAGACGGCCTTCGGCATCGGTGTTGAGAATTTCGATGGTAGTACCGTCCATTGCCGTCACAATATCACCGGGTTTGCTGGCGCCGGCATCGGGCATGTTTTCGCAAGTCGGCACCACGGCAACCAAATTAATCGGCAGCTTGGCGCGTACGGCAGCGACAAACGCACCGATTACGCTGGCGGCACCGCACATATCGTATTTCATTTCATCCATCGCCTCGCCGGGCTTCAGCGAAATACCGCCGGTATCGAAAGTAATGCCTTTGCCGACCAACACCAGCGGCGCGGCGTTTTTATCGGCGGCACCCTGATAACTCAATTCAATCAGATAAGGCTCTTGCACGCTGCCCTTGGCCACCGACCAGAACGAACCCATGTTTTCGCGGATATAGTCTTGTTCCAGGATTTTGGCAGCGGCGCCGGCTTTTTCCGCCTCTTCTTTAGCAGTTTGCGCCAAAAAAGCGGGGGTGCACACATTAGGTGCGGTGTTACCCAAATCCTTGCACAGCTTCACGCCATAATTGAGCGCTTGGGCAATGCGCAGCGCTTCTTCGACCGCTTTTGACGGCTCGTCCAGATAAAATTCCACCTGCTGCAATTTAGCCGGTTTGGCTTCTTTCTTAAAACGGTCGAAGCGATACGCAGCCTGGCCGACAGCCAAGGCCAGCACTTCCACCAGCAATACTGCTTCTTCGGCGGCAAGCCGGTTCAAATCAACGGCAACTTGCGGCTGATCTTGCATCCACTTGGCCGCTTCTGCAGCCGCTTTTTCCAGCGCCGCACGCCCGGTTTCCTGCAAACGCAACACCGCCAGCGGGCGCAGGCGGCCGTTTTCCACAATTTTCGACTCGGCAAACTGCTGCTTTTCTTCCAAGCTGCCGCACAATAATTTCACGGCTTCGCCCGGATGATCTGCCGAACACGGGCAGGCTTCGGTGCAAACATACAGTACAGCAGCTTGAGCAGGCTGCATTTTTCCGGCTTTTATGCTAAATTCCACGTTTTCTGTCTCCTGAATTATTGTTCAGACAGGCATTTACCTATGCCTGTCTGAACTGTAATCAACCTTTTCGGTCTTTGATTGTACGCACATTCACAGCCGACTGAAACCCCGGATATGACTTACCAACGCAATTTCATCAAAGAGCTTACCTACACCGCAGTCGGCATTTTTATCGTGCTGCTGGCCATACTGGTATCGACTCAAGCCATCAACCTGCTGGGACGAGCAGCCAGCGGTCGGGTAGCGGTAGACGCTGTCGCCGCGCTTATCGGCTTCTGGACGCTGGGCATGACCCCTTTATTATTGGTGTTAACCGCCTTTATCAGCACACTCACCGTGCTTACCCGCTATTGGCGCGACAACGAAATGGTGATCTGGCTCTCCAGCGGCCTCTCGCTCAAGCAATGGATACGGCCGGTCTTGCAATTCGCCGTGCCGTTTGCCCTGCTGACGGCCGTCATCCAGCTTTCGGTATTGCCTTGGGCGGAATTGCGCAGCCGTGAATTCGCTGAGATTCTCAAACAAAAACAACAGCTTTCCCTAGTAGAAGCCGGCGTATTCCGCAATCTAGGCAGCCGTGACGATCGGGTTTACTTCGTGGAAACCTTCGATACCGATTCGGGCGTGATGAAAAACCTGTTTTTACGCGAAGTGGACGACAAAGGCCGCGAAAGCGTGGTGTTCGCCAAAGAAGGTACCTTCTCGCTGGCAGACAACAAACGCACGCTCGAATTGAGCAACGGCTACCGCTATAACGGCACCCCCGGCCAGGCCGACTTTAACGAAGTATCCTTCCAACATCTAAGCCTGATCATCAGCGTTACCCCCAAAGTCGTCAATGCCGCCGACAGCCGCAAAACCATCCCTACGGCGGATTTATTCGGCAGCAGCAAACCCGAATACCAAGGCGAATTACTGTGGCGCTTATCGCTGCCGGTTTCCGTATTGATTTTAAGCCTGCTGGCGATTCCGCTTTCCTATTTCAATCCGCGCACCGGCCATACTTATAATATCCTGATCGCCATCGGCTTTTTCCTGATTTATCAAAACGGCCAAACCTTCCTGCGCAATGCCGTTATCAGCGGACAGCTTAATTTCTGGCTCGGCCTTTTGCCGATGCATTTATTGATGATCGCCGCCATCGTGATCCTGCTGCGGGTGCGCAGCATGCCCGCACAACCCTTCTTCAGTGCATTGAAAGGCGGCAGCAAATGAAACTGATTCCCCGCTATCTGATTACCCAGCTTTCGGTCATGACATTGTATGCCCTGCTGGCCTTGTTGGCTTTATACAGCTTTTTCGATGTCATGAACGAAATCGGTGATGTCGGCAAAGGCAGCTATACCACCGCCAAGATGCTGCAATACACCCTGCTGTTGGTTCCGGCCCATATTTACGAACTGATGCCGCTGGCCGTATTAATCGGCGGCCTGTTGGCCCTCTCGCAACTGGCCGCCCGCAGCGAATTAACCGTTATCAAGACCAGCGGCATGAGTACCGGCGACATCATCCGCATTTTGTTGGGATTCGGCTTGATTTTCGCCGCGCTCACAGTGTTCACCGGAGAATGGGCCGCCCCTGCCGCCAGCCGTTATGCCGCCAACATGAAAGCCGGCGCAACAGAGGGCAAAATCAGCACCGGCAACGGCGGCCTGTGGGTAAAAGAGCAGCGCGACATCATCAATATCAAAGAAATGCTGCCCGACCGAACCCTGCGCGACATCACCATCTTTCAGCACAATGATAATTTCCAGCTCACCGCCCAATGGCGTGCCGATTCCGCCGTCGTACAGCCTGACGGCAGTTGGTTGCTGAAAAACATACGCCGCAGTCTGTTGGAGGGTGGCCGCGTAACAGTAGAAACGCGTGCGGAAGAAACCCTGCGTACCAATATCCGCAGCAATCTATTGGATGTATTGCTGGTTGACCCCGGCCAGATGTCGCTCGCCTCGCTCAACAGCTATATCAAACACCTCGAGGCCAACAACCAGGAAGTACAAGCCTATTGGATTGCTTGGTGGCGCAAATTATTTTACCCGGTGGCCGCCGTGGTAATGGCCTTTGTAGCACTGGCATTTACCCCGCAATCCACCCGCCAAGGCAATATGGGGCTCAAACTGTTTTTCGGCATTTGCTTGGGATTGGCCTTCCATTTCGCCGGCCGCCTGTTCAGCTTTACCAGCCAACTCTACGGCATCCCCCCTTTACTTGCCGCAGCGCTGCCCACCACGCTTTTCGCTATATTGGCCATTTGGCTGATACGCAAGCAAGAACAGCGCTGACAACCAAACGTTTCAGACAGGCATATAACAAACCAGCCCGCTTCGGCAAAAGCGGGCTGGTTTTGACATCAACAACAACCATTATTTATTTAGGCTGGCGGAACGCATCGTGGCAAGATTTGCAGCTGGCACCGACATTACCGTAAGCCACCTTGATTTCTTCCAAATTACCGGCTTGCGCCTTAGCATTCAAATCATCCACCGCCGCCAAAAATTTCTCACGTTCGGCATCAAACTGGGCAGGCTTCTCCCATATCGCCGGCAAAGCATCGCCGTTGCCCTGCGGATCGCTGGCGAAATGCTCGAAAGGCTTACGCGCATTCTCGCTGAAAGTCGCGGCGGCGGCTTTAAACTTCTCAACATCATAAGTTTCATCACCTTTAACCATTTTGCCCATGCTTGAATATTCGGGCATCATGGTTTTAAACGCAGTGGTACGCGCTTCGGAAACCGGCCCCTTCGCCGCACCTCCACCGCCCGCTCCGCCGCTACAGGCTGCCAGCAAAGCGCCCGAAAATACAATAGATAATACGGTTTTCATCTTCATAGCGTGTTCCTCGTTAATCATTTATCAAATTTAAGATGGAGTATAATACCCGAAACCTCCGTTAAAAAATGAAAGGACACGCTATGAGCATTCTGGTTACCGGCGCATCGGCAGGTTTCGGCGCCGCTATCTGCGAAACCTTGGTAACAGCCGGCTACCGCGTCATCGGTGCCGCCCGACGCTTGGAAAAACTGCAAGAGATGCAAAACCGTTTGGGCGGCAACTTCCTGCCGCTGCAAATGGACGTTAGCGACACCGCCTCGGTCGACCAAGCCCTTGCCAAGCTGCCCGCCGACTTCGCTGAAATTGACTGCCTCGTCAACAACGCCGGCCTTGCCCTCGGTTTGGAACCCGCCGTCCAAGCCGATTTCAACGACTGGCTGACCATGATTCAAACCAATATCATCGGCCTGACCTACCTCACCCGCCAAGTGCTGCCCGCCATGGTCGGGCGCAAACAAGGTTATGTCATCAACATCGGCTCCATCGCCGGCACTTACCCCTATCCCGGCGGCAACGTATACGGCGCCAGCAAGGCTTTCGTGCGCCAATTTTCGCTCAACCTGCGCGCCGACTTGGCCGGCAGCGGCGTGCGCGTCAGCAACATCGAACCGGGATTGTGCGGCGATACCGAGTTTTCCAACATCCGCTTCAAAGGCGACAGCGAACGCGCCGCCAAACTCTATGAAAACGTCGAATACATCCGCCCGCAAGACATCGCCGATACCGTATTGTGGCTGTACCAGCGTCCGGCGCACATGAACGTCAACAGCATCGAAATCATGCCGGTTGCACAAAGCTTCGGCCCGCTGCCGGTTGCCCGCTAAACTTCCGATGCCTGTCTGAAAACCGCCTGGTTTAAAGTTTTTCAGACAGGCAAATACTTTTACAAAAACCGATTTTTCTTACCGGTTAATGCAAGATAACGGATACGGTTTCGGCCAAACAAAATGCCTGTCTGAAAGTTTTCAGACAGGCATTTCCCATTTTTTCCGTACCCTTATTCCAAAACCACTTCCACACGGCGCGCTTGGGCATTATCACCTTGGCCGGCTTCGGTATTTTCCGGTTTGCGCAATTCAATCTGGCTTTCCGGCACACCGAATCCCAACAGCGCATTGCGTACCGCCAAAGCACGGTTTTTCGACAACTCCTCATTGGCAGCCGCATTGCCGGTGCTATCGTTATAACCGGATACCACCGCTTTTTTGCCTTCGCGCACACCGGCCAATACATCCTTAAGCGCCTCTTCTGCATTATCGGCCAAATCCGCTTTGCCGGTTGCGAAATAGAATTTCACCACACCGTTTTCCACCACCGCACTGGCCGCATCCGCAGCCACCGCGGCAGTCGAAGCAGCCGCCGCAAGCGGTTCGCTGGCCGCAACCGATGCCGAAATAGACTGCGATTCGGGCGCAGCCAAAACCGCCGCCGCCGGTTCGGAAGCCGCCGAAGCCGCTGCGGCAGAAGCCGCCTGGCCATAACCCGGCGAGCCTTCGATCTTGCCGCTCTCCCAACCGTAAACCGCATAGAACAAAATGGCCAAAGTCGCCAAACCGGCGGCGCCGCCGGCAACCCATAAACCAATCCGCTGTTCTTTATGATCGTCGTTATCAGACATCGTCCACTCCTTTTATCAAATCAAAACAATAAATACAAAACAAATAAATTTTGCCGCATTATACCTAAAAACCGTTTGCACGCTAGCCTGAAACCCTGCGAGCCGCTAAAATACGGCCTTTATTTCCGTATTCTCGAAAAGCCGCAATATGCTCACTTTCCAACAAATCGTTTTCAAACTGCAAACCTTCTGGGCCGACAAAGGCTGCACCATCATCCAACCCTTCGATATGGAAGTGGGCGCCGGCACCAGCCATCCGGCTACCTGCCTGCGCGCGCTCGGCCCCGAACCTTGGTTCGCCGCCTATGTACAACCCAGCCGCCGCCCGAAAGACGGCCGCTACGGCGACAACCCCAACCGCCTGCAACACTACTACCAATTCCAAGTCGCGCTGAAACCCGCGCCGGACAATTTCCAAGACCTCTATCTCGACTCCTTGCGCGAGCTGGGCATCGACCCGAAAGTACACGACATCCGATTCGTAGAAGACGACTGGGAAAACCCCACCCTTGGTGCCTGGGGCTTAGGCTGGGAAGTATGGCTCAACGGCATGGAAGTCACCCAGTTTACCTATTTCCAACAAGTCGGCGGCATCGACTGCTCGCCCGTACTCGGCGAAATCACCTACGGCATCGAACGCTTGGCCATGTATCTGCAAGGAGTGGAAAACGTATACGACCTCGTGTGGGCCAAAACCCTGGACGGCCAAACCGTTACCTACGGCGACGTTTACCGCCAAAACGAAGTGGAGCAATCCACCTACAACTTCGAATACAGCGACGCCGAATGGCTGCTGCGCCAGTTTAACGACTACGAAGCACAAGCCAAGCGTTTACTGGAAGTGGAAGACACGAGCCTGGCGCTGCCCGCTTACGAATTGGTACTCAAAGCCGGCCACACCTTCAACCTACTGGACGCCCGCGGCGCAATTTCCGTAACCGAGCGAGCCGCCTATATCGGCCGCATCCGCGCCTTAAGCCGGATTGTCGCGCAAAAATTCGTGGAAAGCCGCGAGAAACTCGGCTTCCCGCTGCTGAAACGGCAAGCCGCTTAAAACAAGATTTCAGACGGTCGCAAACCTTTTGAGGCCGTTTGAAAGCGCCTTGCAACATTTTGCAAACGGCTCGGATTTTATGATAGAAAAACTCACCTTCGGCCTCTTTACCAAAGAAGATTCGCATAACTTTATGCGGCTGATGAAATATGTGCGCCCGTATAAAGTCCGCATCACTTGGGCATTAATCGCCATTTTCGGCGTGGCCGCCACCGAAAGTTATCTGGCCGCCTTTATCGCACCTTTGGTCAACCAAGGCTTCGCTCCGCCCAGCGTACCGCCGGAACTCAACACCACCACCGGCATCATCGCCACCTTGCAAAACTGGAAAGCGCAGTTTACCTATATGATTTGGGGCACGCCCGACAAAGTTTGGGTGGTGCCGGTGTTTTTCATCATTTTGGTGATGATACGCGGCGTTTGCCGCTTCGCCAGCACTTACCTGATGACTTGGGTTTCGGTAATGGCCATCAGCCATGTGCGCCGCGATATGTTTAACAAAATGCTGTTGCTCTCATCGAAATTCCATCAGGAAACACCGTCGGGCCATGTGTTGATGAATATGGTTCAGATGGCCGAACAATCCATCAGCAACGCCAGCAACGTATTTATCACCCTCACGCGCGACACCCTGATCGTTATCGGATTGGTGTGCGTGCTGCTGTATCTCAACTGGCAGCTCAGCCTGATTGTGGCGTTGATGTTCCCGCTGCTGTCGCTGCTGTCGCGCTATTACCGCAACCGCCTCAAAAATATCATCGCAAGCGCCCAGCAAAGCATCGGCACGCTCAACAACGTAGTCAACGAAGTCCATCAGGGGCACCGCGTGGTGAAACTGTTCGGCGGCCAAAAACAGGCGTCCGACCGCTTTGCCGAAGTGAACAACACCATCGTGCGCCTGGGCAAAAAAATCACCCAAGCCACCGCCGCCCGCTCGCCGTTTAGCGAACTAATCGCCTCTTTTGCGCTGGCTGTGGTGATTTTCATCGCACTTTGGCAAAGCCAACAAGGTTACACCACCATCGGCGAATTTATGGCTTTTATCGTGGCCATGCTGCAAATGCTCGGTCCGATTAAAAACCTTGCCAATATCAGCATCCCCATGCAAACCATGTTTTTGGCTTCAGACGGCGTTTGCCAGTTTTTAGATACCGAACCGGAAAAAGACACCGGTACCCAAACCCTACAAAACGTTTCAGGTCATCTGAAATTTGAAAACATCGATGTGCGTTACCGTGAAGACGGCAAAAATGCTTTAAATAATTTCAATCTGGAAATCTACCCCGGCGAGCGCGTGGCCTTGGTGGGTCGTTCCGGCAGCGGCAAAACCACCGTGGTAAACCTGCTGCCGCGCTTTGTCGAACCCAGCGCCGGCACGGTTTACCTCGACGGCACCAATATCGCCGAACTGACCCTGGCCAACCTGCGTGAACAGTTTGCGCTGGTGTCGCAAGACGTATTCCTGTTTGACGACACCCTGCTGGCCAACGTGCGTTACAGCCACCCAGAAGCCAGCGAAGAAGAAGTTTTTGCCGCACTGAAAGCCGCCAACCTGCAAGGCTTGGTAGAAAACTCACCGCAAGGCCTGCACCAACCCATCGGCGCCAACGGTAACCAACTCTCGGGAGGCCAGCGCCAGCGCGTATCCATCGCCCGCGCCATCTTGAAAAACGCCCCGATACTGCTCTTGGACGAAGCCACCAGCGCGCTTGACAACGAATCCGAACGCCTCGTCCAACAAGCCTTGGAGCGTCTGATGCACGGCCGCACCAGCATCATCGTTGCCCACCGCCTGACCACCATCGAACAGGCCGACCGCATCATCGTGATGGACGACGGCCACATCATCGAGCAAGGCTCGCATCAAGCATTGATGGAAAAAGGCGGCTATTACGCCGCATTGAGCAATATGCCGAAAATGGGCGGATAAGCCCTCTTTGCTTTAACCGCCATATTGTTTTTATGGGTTTCAGACGGCCTTAAGGTTGCCTGCCAGGCCGTCTGAACCATAAACGAAAGTAAATGCCATGAACACTATCCGACACCCGCTCGTTTCCGTGATGATTCCTTATTACAACTGCGAGCAGTACATCGCCGAAACCATCGCATCGGTGGAAGCGCAGCACTATCCCAATATCGAAATCATCATCGTAGACGACGGTTCGCGCGAAGAAAGCGCGGCATTCTTGGCCAGATTGTTGGAGAGCAAACCCTCCATACGCCTGTCCGCCCAAAACAACCAAGGCGTTGCCGCCGCCCGCAACCACGCCGCCCGCTTGGCCAAAGGCGAATATTTTCTGTTTCTCGACGCCGACGACCAAATACTGCCCGACTATATTCAAAAAAGCGTAGCCGTACTGGAAAGCAACCCCGATTGCAAGCTGGTTTATCCGCTAGCAGAATTTTTCGACGCCAAAGATGGCACGTGGCAACTGCCGCCTTACGAAGGCATCCAAAGCCTGTTAACCGGCAACCGTATTCCCACGGCCTCCATACACAGGGCTGCCGACTTCAATGCTTTAGCCGGTTTCGACGAAAACTTCGCCACCCATGAAGACTGGGATTTCTGGATCCGTTTGCTAAGCGGAGGCGGCAAGGTTTATCAAATTCCCGAAGTGCTGTTCCGCTACCGCAAACGTCGCGACGGCTCGTCGCTGATAGACCAATTGGAAAGGAATACCGACCTGATCCGGGAAGACTGGCAGCATATTTACGAAAAACACCGCAGTCTGTTTCTGCAACATCATTTAGGCTATTGGGATCATATCCAAACACTGGCGCAAAACCTGCAACTTGCCGCCGACAACGCCCGCCTACAAAAACAAAGCGAAGCAGAACTAGAGCACAACCGGCAATTACAGGCCGATTTATCTCAAGCTTTGCAGCATGCCGATTTTTTGCAGCAACAATCGGCAGATTTGTACCGGCAGCTTGATGATTTCCAGCAAGAAAAACGCAAGCTGGAACAAACCATTGCCGAGTTAAACAGCCAAAACACCATCTTAAGCCAACTTCTCCAACACGAAATTAAAAATCTCGCCAAATATAAAGGCCTATGGACGGTTAAAGCATTCAAACCCGTTATCAAAACCGAGCAAGCCATCAGCTCGGCCAACCGTTACCGCAAAGCTTTCCGTAAACTTGCTAACGAAAAAGGCAGTATCGGCAAGGCTTATCAGCATTTGAGACGCATATATAAGTCACACGATTTGCGTACGGTGAAATTATTTTTACGAACCGGTGAAGCGGTTGCGGTAAAAGATAAAGGCAGTTTCGATATTGCAGACAGATCGACTTATCAAGAGTGGATCAAACAAAACGATACCCGTACCCCGCAGCAGCTTGAGGATATGCGCCGTCAAATGGCTGAATTTACCCACCGGCCTAAAATATCGGTGTTAATGCCCGTGTACAACGTGGATGTGAAATGGTTGCAAATGGCTATCGACTCGGTTTGCACCCAGCTGTATGAAAATTGGGAATTGTGTATTGCCGATGATGCTTCGCCCAACACCGATATTCGCCCGCTTTTAGAAAAATACGCGGCATCCGACGAACGCATCAAGGTTGTGTTCCGCGAGAAAAACGGCCACATTTCTGAAAATTCCAATAGTGCTTTAGAACTATGCAGCGGTGAATGGACTGCACTGATGGATCACGACGATCTCCTGCCAGAGCACGCACTTTTTGAAGTGGCGAAGGTTTTACAAATCCAACCCGATGCCGCACTGATTTATAGTGATGAAGACAAAGTGGATGAAAACGGCTTACGTTTTATGCCGCACTTCAAATCCGATTTCAATCTGGATCTGCTCTACAGTCAAAACTATATTTCACATTTAGGCGTATACCGTACCGATATTGCCAAAGGAATCGGCGGTTTCCGCAAAGGTTTGGAAGGTAGCCAAGATTATGATTTCCTGTTGCGCTATCTACTAAAAGTTGATCAGAGCAAAGTGGTGCACATTCCGAAAATTCTTTATCACTGGCGTGCTATCGAAGGCTCGACCGCGCTGGCTTCCGGTGAAAAATCCTATACGACCGAAGCGGGTGTGAAAGCCCTTCAGCACTACTTTGCCGAGCGTGGCGATGATGTAACCGTTAGCCGCGGCAAAGCCGATAATCTCTACCGCGTGAAATGGCATTGGCAGGAAACACCGTTGGTGAGCCTGATCATTCCGACCCGCAACGGGTATGCCATTACCAAACAGGCGATTGATTCGATTTTGAATAAAACCCTCTATCAAAATTATGAAATCTTACTGGTTGACAATAATTCTGATGATCCGCATGCATTGGCTTATTTTGATGAAATCGCCCAACACGAAAAAGTGACTCTGTTGCGCTACCCTTATCCGTTTAACTATTCGGCCATTAATAATTTTGCCGCACAGTACGCAAAAGGAAGCATTATCGGTTTGATTAACAACGATGTTGAAGTGATTAACGGAGAATGGCTTGGGGAAATGGTATCCCAAGCGCAACGTCCTGATATTGGTTGCGTGGGTGCGATGCTGTATTATCCGAACGATATCATCCAACACGCAGGCGTGATTATCGGTATCGGCTCGGTGGCTGGCCATGCCCACAAATACTTTGCCCGCAACCACCCAGGTTATTTCTCGCGCCTATATGTTTCGCAAAACCTGATGGCCGTTACCGCTGCCTGCCTGCTTGTACGCAAAGCAGTATTCGATGAAGTGGGCAGCTTAAACGAGCAGGATTTAACCGTAGCATTTAACGATGTAGATTTTTGCCTGAAAGTGCATAAGGCAGGTTACCGTAACTTATGGACTCCCTATGCCGAACTTTATCATCATGAATCCATTAGTCGGGGGCACGAAGATAATCCCGAAAAACGTGCGCGCTTCCAACGTGAAATCGATTATATGATCCGCACTTGGCAAACCGACACCCTGCAAGATCCTTACTATAATCCCAATCTGACGTTACAGCATGACGGTTTCTCAATTGCCATGAAGTCTAGGGTAGAGCAATAATTTTAAATTCGCCCGCTTGTTTTCAGACGGCCGGCATGGTAATTGGCCACATTAAGTTAAGACTTTGTAGAAGTATCTCAGGCTGTCTGAAAACCTGTTCATCCGAATTTTTCATACATCAAATTGAACCAATGCCACAGAAAGCAACAACAATGACCGAAACCCTCTTAATCGAATTACTAACCGAAGAGTTGCCGCCCAAGGCCCTCGATAATCTGGGCAAACACTTGGCCGCTTCCATCGCCGAAGGGCTGGAAAAAGCGCAATTAATCGACGGCGCCGTCGAATACACCGCCTACGCCTCGCCGCGCCGCTTGGCGGTGCAAGTGAAAAACGTGAAGCCTGTACAGGCCGACCAGCACGTGGTGAAAAAAGGCCCGGCGGTGGCCAACGCCGTAAAAGACGGTGCACCCACCAAAGCGCTGGAAGGCTTTGCCCGCTCATGCGGTGTCGCCGTTGCCGATTTGAAAATCTTCAACGACGGCAAACAAGACGTTTACGCACACGAATTTACCCAACAAGGCAAAGGCCTGTCTGAATTGCTGGAAGACATTCTCAATCAGGCGGTGAAAAAGCTGCCGATTCCGAAAGTGATGCGCTGGGGCAGCAGCACCTACACCTTCGTGCGCCCGGTGCACGGCTTGGTGGTGATGCACGGCAGCGAAGTGGTGCCGGTAAACGTATTGGGTTTACAAAGCCGCAATTTCACCTTGGGCCACCGCTTCCTCTCGCAAGGCGAAGTGGTGTTTGCCCATGCCGACGAATACGCCGGCAAACTGCGCGACAGCGGCAAAGTGATTGCCTCGTTCGCCGAGCGCAAAGCCGATATCGATGCCGCCTTAAACCAACAGGCAGGCCGCTTGAACGCCACGGTGGCCGCCGACGAAGCTCTGCTCGACGAAGTCACCGCGCTGGTGGAATGGCCGGTGGTGCTGGAAGCCGGTTTTGAAGAACATTTTCTCGCCGTGCCACAGGAATGCCTGATTCTCACCATGCAGCAAAACCAGAAATACTTCCCGCTGCTGGATGCTTCCGGCAAGCTCATCAACCGCTTCCTGCTGGTGTCCAATTTGCAGGCCGAAGACCCGTCACACATTATCCACGGCAACGAGCGCGTATTGCGAGCGCGGTTGGCCGACGCCGAGTTTTTCTACAAGCAAGACCAAAAAGCCACGCTCGAGAGCCGTTTGCCGAAATTATCGCAAGTGGTGTATCACAACAAACTGGGCAATCAGGCTGAACGCATCGAACGGCTGGCCGCCATCAGCCGCCACATCGCCGCCGCCTTGGGCGCCGATGCCGGCACCGCCGAGCGTGCCACCCGCTTATCCAAAGCCGATTTGGTGACCGAAATGGTGGGCGAATTCCCCGAGCTGCAAGGAGTTATGGGCAAATACTACGCCCGCTTGGACGGCGAGCGCGAAGAAATTGCCAACGCCATCGAGCAGCATTACTGGCCGCGCTTTGCCGGCGACAAACTGCCCGAAGGCAAGATTGCCACTGCCGCCGCGCTGGCCGACAAACTGGAAACGCTTATCGGCATTTGGGGCATTGGCCTGATTCCCACCGGCGACAAAGACCCCTACGCATTGCGCCGCTCCGCTTTGGGCATTCTGCGCATACTGATGAACAGCGATTTGAGCATCAGCGACGTGCTGCAAGCCGCTTATGCCGCCTTCCCCGCCGGCAAGCTGGCCGGTAACACGCTCGCCGAAGTGGCCGAATTTATGCAGGCGCGGCTGGCGGTGCTGCTGCAAAACGACTACCCGCACGACGTGGTGGCTGCCGTGCTGGCCAAACGCCCCGACCGCCTCAACGACCTGCCCGCCAAGCTGCAAGCGGTGGAAACATTTAAAAAGCTGCCCGAAGCCGCCGCACTCGCCGCCGCCAACAAACGCGTGCAAAACCTGCTGAAAAAAGCCGATACCGAACTGGGCGCGGTGAACGAAAATCTGTTGCAGCAGGCCGAAGAACAGGCGCTGTTTGCCGCTTCGCAAGCCTTGCAGCCGAAAATCGACGCCGCGCTGGCCGCGCAAGATTTTCAGACAGGCCTCTCCGAGCTGGCCGCCATCAAACCGCAAGTCGATGCCTTTTTCGACGGCGTGATGGTGATGGCCGACGATGCCACAGTCAAACAAAACCGCCTCAACCTGCTCAACCAGTTGGCTGCTCAGATGAACGCGGTGGCCGATATCGCGCTATTGAGCGAATAAGCTCTTTATCGCTCCAATCGAAAATGCCTGTCTGAAAGTTTTCAGACAGGCATTTTTAGTCTTTGGCTGCGATGGCCGGCAACTATTCTGAAACTTTTGCAAAAAGCCGGTTCATTCCTAAAAATATTTGTACACCGTCATACTCGGGCTTGACCCGAGTATCTGCTTTTCCTTCTAAAACAACCAGATGCTCGGATCAAGCCCGAGCATGACGCTCATGTTTAAAGTATCGGAAAGTATTTTGCAAAGGTCTTTGCCTGTCTGAAAAACATCAAGCCTTCCGAGCAGCGAACCCTACAGCATCACCCGTATTTCCGCCGCGGCTTTTTGCAGCAACGGCAGGCAGCGGCTGCGCCAGGCGGCATCGGAAATATTGCCGTTCGCATCCACAGCGTTGAGCGCGGCCACCACTTCGCCCCGCGCATCGACCACCGGCACCGCCAAACCGCCGAAACCCGGTTCGTATTCGCCCAGCGCCTCCGCCCAACCCTGTTGCCGCACCAGAGCCAATTGTTCTTGCAACACCTCAGCATCCGTAATGGTTTGGGTGGTAAACCTAACCAAGGGATAAGCCGCCAGCCATTGCGCCAACTGATCAAAACTCAAAGCCGCCAGCAACACCTTGCCGTTGGCGCCGCTGTGCGCCGGAATGCGGTTGCCCGAATAAATGCCGTATGGCAGCACCTGTGCCTGTTCCAGATGAGGCGGGTAACAGCTGGCCACCGTTACCGCCTCGCCGCCGGAGAGTACCACCACAGAATGATAGCAGCCGGTTTGCTGCGGCAAACTGCGCAGCACCGCACGCGACGCCCTCGGCAGCGCCGCGGAATTGAGATAAATCCCCGCCGGTTTCAGAATTTTCGGGCTGAGCCAGAAATACTGGCCGTCGCTATCCAGATAGCCCAAATAATAAAGCGTACGCAAATGACGGCGTGCCGCCGCACGCGTCAGCCCGGTGCGCTCGGCCGTTTTGGTTACCGAAAGCCGCACTTGGCCGCTGTCGAAACAATCCAATATTGCCAAGCCTTTGGCCAGACCGGCGATATAGTCTTCCGGTTTGAGACTGCGCCCGTTATTCGGGTGCACCATGGTATCCGCCGCTTGTCCGGGCGCTGTGAAATCGTCTGCCATTTCTCGCTTTACTGCTAAAACTGGCCGATTATCGGCCAACGTTTTCAATTATCGGCCATTTCCACTCATAAAGCTATGGTTGTTTGATGCGCTTTCTTTTACGCTTGCTGCCAACGATTTAAAAATATTCCAACCGTTTTTTATTTTTCAGACAGGCATGGTTGCACTTTCAACGTTCAGTGCCTGTTTTGCACATACATAAGGAGTAATAGCATGGATATCCGTTTGGACGGGGAAACCCGGGTTTATTACGTAGTGGGCGATCCGATTGCCCAAGTCAAATCACCCACCGGTATGACAACTGCTTTCCAGCAAAACGGCCTCAATGCCGTTTGCATTCCTGCTCACGTGGCTGCGCAAGATTTAAGCGACTTTTTCAGCGCGCTAAAAAGTATGCGCAACGTCGACGGCCTGATGGTGACCGTACCGCACAAAATCGCCTTCAGCGCCTTGTGCGACCGGCTTTCCGAGCGCGCCCGCTTTCTCAATGCGGTAAATGTGGTGCGCCGCGAAGGCGATTTGTGGGTGGGCGATATGTTCGACGGATTGGCACAAGTGGAGGCGCTCACCCGCAACGGTGCGCAGCTGGCCGGTAAAAAAGTGATTCTGGCCGGAGCCGGCGGTGCGGGCACCGCCATTGCCCATGCTTTGTTGCAAGCGGGTGTAGCCGAGCTGGCGATACACGAAACCGACGGCCAACGGCGTGACCAGCTGATCGATCGCCTCAGCCAACTGCAACTGGGGCGCGTTTATGCGGGCAGCAGCGATCCTTCCGGCTTCGACGTGGTCATCAACGCCACCCCGCTGGGCATGAAACCTGACGATGCTTTGCCGTTTGACGGCGGCAAGCTTATGCCCGAAATGTTTGTCGGCGATGTGGTCGCCCATCCGCCGCTTACCGCTTGGATCCGCCACGCCCAAGCCTGCGGCTGCCGAACTTCCGCCGGCGGCGATATGTTTGCCTGCGTGCGCGATCTGATGGCCGGTTTCCTGATGCAAAAGCATTCGGATAAAAAATAAAGGGGCAGCACGGACATGAACACCCATCAAGTCGATTTATTGGTGATCGGCGGCGGCGCTGCCGGGATGACCGCCGCACTAACCGCCAAACGCGCCGGCCTGAATGTCTGCCTGTGCGAAAAAGCACCTTACGTAGGCGGCATCACCGCCACTTCCGGCGGCACTACTTGGGTGCCGGGCACGCATTTGAGCGATGCGGCAGGCGTACCCGATCGTGTTGAAGACGCGGATATTTTCCTGCAACACGTCTGCCACGGCCGGCCGGGCGACGATATGCGCGCCGCTTTTTTGCAGTCCGGCCCGCAGATGATCGCCGAATTGGATGCGCATACCGATGTCAAATTCGTTGCCGCCGCCGCCCATCCCGATTACATCGGCAACCTGCCGGGCGAAGCCTACGGTGGCCGCGCACTCGCTCCGCTGCCTTTCGAAGGATCGGTATTGGGCAAAGAATTCGACCGCGTCCGACCGCCCCGCCGCGAGTTTATGGGCTTGGGCGGCATGATGGTCAACCGCAACGAACTTGATGCCCTGCTCAATCCGTTTCGCTCGGCCGCCAACCTGAAAACCACCTTGAAAGTGGTGCTGCCTTATTTCAAAAGCCGCCTGCGCTTCAAACGCGGCACGCGGCTGGTTATGGGTAACGCCTTGGTCGGCCGCCTGTATTACAGCCTGCTCAAGCATCAGGTGCCGGTATGGTTCGAATCGCCGATGCGCTCCCTGATAGTGGAAAACGGCAAGGTAACCGGCGCGCTGGTTGAACATCAAGGGCAAACCGTTGCCATTCATGCCCAAAAAGGCGTGGTACTGGCTACCGGCGGTGTCGGCCATCACGAAGCCTTGCGCCGGCAGTATTTTCCGGCCGGCACGCCCGACTCCTACGCCCCCGAAAGCCACAATGCCGACGGCATTTGCGCCGCCCGCGACATCGGCGCCGCTTTGGACAACACCCAATATCCGGCCTTATGGTTCCCCACTTCCTACCAAACCCTGCCCGACGGCTACCGTGCGATGTGGCCGCACATCATTCTCGACCGCGCCAAACCGGGCTTGCTGGCGGTGTTGAGCGACGGCAAACGCTTTGTTAACGAGAGCAACTCTTATCACGACTTCAGTTCCGCCCAAATCGATTGCAGCGAAAACGGCAAGTTGCCCACCGCTTATCTGATTGTCGATGATGCCTTTGTGCGCCGTTACGGCTTGGGCTTCATCATGCCCGGTGGCAAAAAACTGGCGCATTTTGTCGAAAAAGGCTATCTCACCCGCGCCGATACGCTGGCCGGGTTGGCCGAACGGTGCGGCATAGACGCCGCCGCCCTGCAAAACACCGTCGAGCGCTACAACCAACTGGCCGCCCAAGGCGAAGACACCGATTTCCACCGCGGCAGCAGCGCGATGAACCGCTTTAACGGCGACGCCTCCGTACAACCCAATCCCTGCCTGCGGCCGCTGTCGTCCACCGGCCCTTATTATGCGCTTGCGGTACGCCCGGCCGATTTGGCTTCCAGCCTGGGCTTGGCCTGCAACACCTTCGGCCAAGTGCTCAACACCGAGGGACAGCCGATAGAAGGCCTGTTTGCCTGCGGCAACGATTTGGCCTCGATTTTCAAAGGCACTTATCCCGGCCCCGGCACCACCATCGGCCCGGGGATGGTATTCGGCTGGCGGATTGCCAAATTTGCCGCCGGCCAGTTAAAGCCTGTCTGAAAAACTGCTGAATGCCTGTCTGAAAAAACGGATTAGAACATCATGGAAACCACAATCAAGCATACTGCTTCCGATTCGGCCCTTTCGACCGAATGGCAATACGATGTCATCATTGCCGGCAGCGGCGCCGGCGGTCTGGCCGCCGCCGTTACCGCCGCCCACCACGGCTTGAAAGTGCTCTTGGCTGAACGCGCACCGTTTTGCGGCGGCGCCACCGCCCGCTCCGGCGGTTGGGCGTGGACACCCGGCAACCCCTTAGCCGTGGCAGACGGCGTTATCGAACCGCGCGACGACTACCGTGCCTATCTGAAAGCGGTTACCGGCGACGATTACGACAGCGAACGCGTAGAAATGTTTTTGGAACAGGTACCGCACATGGTCGGCTTTTTCCAGCAGCACACCCCCTTGCAGTTCACGCCCGGCAAAAGCATCTGCGACATTTACGGCAAACTGCCCGGTGCCGGCACCGGACACCGCTCGGTCGCCGCCAGCCCGCTTTACGGCACGCAATTGCCCAAACACCTGCTCGCCATCCTGCCCGACCAATACCGCATGACTTCATTCTGGGGCATGGGCATCATGGCCGGCCCCGATCTGGGGCATTTCCTCAACGCCATGAAACGGCCGGCCAGTTTTCTCTACGCCGCCAAACGCTTTGCCATCCACCTTTGGGACAAAGTCGTTCACCGGCGCAATATGCAGATGGTTAACGGCTTGGCGCTGGTTGCCAGATTGTTGCGGGCCGCCGATGAAAAAGGCGTGGACATTCGGGTGAACACCGCCGTCGAGGGCTTGATACAAGACGAAAACGGCAAGGTATGCGGCGCTTACCTGCGCACTCCCGAAGGGCGGATACGCGTACACGCCGCCAAAGGCGTGGTGTTGGCCACCGGCGGTTATCCGGCCGATAGCGGGCGGCGCAAAAACTTTCCGCGCACCCCCACCGGTCAGGAACATTGGACGCTGGCGGTACCCGAAGCCGACGGCGCCGGTTTGACGCTGGCAGAACAAGCCGGCGGCTATCTGGATGCGCGCGGAAAATCGCCCGCCGCTTGGTGCCCGGTATCGCTGGTGCGTTTCAAAGACGGCAGCGAAGGCGTGTTCCCCCATATTGCCGACCGCGCCAAACCCGGCATCATCGGCGTATTGAAAAACGGCCGCCGCTTCGTCAACGAAGCCAACGGCTATTATGATTACGTCAGCGGCATGCTTGGTACCGTGCCCGAAGACGAAGCGGTGGAATCCTGGCTGATAGGCGACCGCCGCGCCGTGCGCAGCTATATGTTCGGTTTCGCCAAACCCCGCCCCGTTCCGCTGGCGCTCTACACCCGCTATCTGAATTGCATTACCGAAGCCGATACGCTCGATCAGTTGGCCGAGCGCTGCGGCATCGATCCGGTCGGCCTGATGCAAACCGTCGCCGAGTTCAACCGACACGCCAAACAAGGGCAAGACCCCTTATTCGGGCGAGGCGAAACCCCGTTCAACCGCTACGGCGGCGACGCCTCAACCGGTTACCCCAATCCCTCGCTGGCACCCTTGGGCAAAGGCCCTTATTACGCCGTTAAAATCCAAGTAGGCTCTTTCGGCACTTTTGCCGGCATCGCCGTGGATGCCCATTCGCGGGTAAAAACGGCAGACGGCGGCATAGTCGAAGGCCTGTATGCCGTCGGCTGCGACCAAAAATCGGTTTTCGGCGGCCACTATCCCTGCGGCGGCATCAACATCGGCCCGGCGCTCACCTTCGGCTACGCCGTCGGCCGTCATCTGGCCGGCGTCAGCCGCTACGAAGACGACGGCACGTATTTTCCCTCGGCCGATTACCGGGGCGGCGCACACACCGAATCCGTTCCGACTTAATTCATATCACCATAATTAGGAGATTTTTATGACACGCCTGATTGGCATCGCCCCTTTAAGCGCATTGGGTACCGAACCTGCCGACTTTGTCCGCGCCGCCGCCGAAACCGGCTACGACTTTATCGGTCTGCGCACCCGCCCGGTTACCGCCACCGAAAAAGACCTGAATTTGCTCAATAATCCGCGGTTAAAAGAAGTACAAGCCGTTTTGCGGGATACCGGCATGCGGGTTTACGACACCGAATTTATCGCCATCGACAGCCAAACCGACCGCGATTTTTGGATGCCCATGCTGGAGGCCGCACAAGCCTTGGCGGCGCAAAGCCTAACCGTTACCATCACCGACCCCGATCTGTCCCGCGCCACCGATACCCTGTCCGAATTGGTCGCCGACGGCCGCGCCTTCGGCATCAGCATCGCGCTGGAACCGATTTCCTACCAAACCGTGCAACAACTGCGCGACGGCATTCCCGTGGCCAGCCAAAGCGGCTGCCGCCTCTTGCTCGACACCCTGCATTTCCACCGCGCCCTCTGCAACTTGGAACAAATCAGCGAAGCACAGCCTTATCTGGCCGAAGTCGTACAACTGTGCGACGGCATCTTGGCTCAACGTGCCGACACCCGCGAAGGCCTAATCGAAGAATCGCGCGCCAAGCGCGGCATTCCCGGCGAGGGCGATTTCAAGCTGGCCGAATGCCTCGCACTGTTGCCCGCCGACACGCCGGTGAGCATCGAAGTGCCGAATCCGAAATTTGCCGAACTGGGGCTGCACGGTTATCTGCGCCATTTGAAACAAGCCGCCGCGCAAGTATAGTCGATTCAAATAAAATGTCCGGTAGAGCGCGGACGTTTTCGTCCGCTTTTTATGTATGATTCTGGATATTTTGCGGACGGGGACGTCCGCGCTCCAATCTCGGAGTTTTATTTTAAATCCACTATATTGGCCCGCAGCGACAGCATCCGGCAGAATGGTTGATGCGTTTTCAAAACTGAAAATGTTTGTCTAGCGCCGTCCTACCCAGGCTTAACCCGGGTAGGACGCAGAGGTTTATGCCTGTCTGAAAAAAATGCCTGTCTGAAAGGCCAAATAGCTTTCAGACAGGCATTTTTATCCGGCGGCTACGTTCACTTGCCTTTCACATCAATAATCCACACTTCCGATTGCGAGCCCAGCCGCAACGGTACGCCCCAAAAGCCGTAGCCGGAAGTCACAAAGAAATGGCCGTTGCCGATGGCTTCATAACCGTAATGTATCCGGTTGAGAAAGCGCACAATCAGATTGGCCGGTGCAACCTGCCCGTTGTGCACATGGCCGGAAACCTGCACATCCACCGGCAGTTGCGAATGGATTTCCACTTCGGTCGGGCGGTGATCCATCAGCAACACCGGCAAATCGGTATTCTGGTTAGCCAACAGCTGCGCGGTACTCGGGCGGTTTTTATCCCTGTCGTCGTTGCGCCCCACCACCAGCAATCGCTTATCGACCACCAAGCTTTCGTTGGCCAGCACACGAATGTCCGCTTTGCTGACTTCCTCACGGATTTCCCGCTCGTGGCCGAATAAATCGTGGTTTCCCATCGTGGCGTAAACCCCCAAGGGCGCGCGCAATTTTTCCAAGCTCGGCTGCATGTTCTCAGCGCGGTAGGCATCGACATTGTCGTCCATCAAATCGCCGGGCAACAAAATGATATCGACTTTCTCGCGGTTCATAATAGCGGCCAGCTCGTCTAATTGCTTGGCGCCGAAAAGAGAGCCGATATGCATATCACTGGCCATACCGATGCGCAAGGGCTTATCCAGCTTCTTATTAATCGTAATCTCCGCATGGCGCACCACCGGCGTATATGCATTGTGCCACGCCAGGGCAAACAGACCGGCCACAAACAAGGGCGCAAACAAGCGCAAGCCGTGCGACATCTGCTTTTGCGGCATAAACCGGCGCAACAGCAAGTAAAGCAGAAAAGTCGCCAGCGCGGCATACATCACAAACAGCAGCAGCACCATCCACAATGCCGTCCAACGGAAAACGGCATGCCCCAGCTGCAACACCAAACCGGCGATTAAAGAATTGGTGATGACAAACGCAATAATCATCAACCAACGCCGCCGCTTGATTCCTATCCAAGGCGCCAACAGCCATTGCAACGAGCGCCCGAGGCCGAAGGTAAAGAGCTGCATCAACAGCAGCACCAACACAAACATCACACTACGCATTTGATTTTCCTATTATTCAGGCGGCGGATTTTAACACGCGGCCACGGCAGGAAAAGTGTGAGAAAGTAAAGAAAAGCAAGCGGTTCGGTTGCGACCGGCAAAGCATACCGTCGCAATGCCGTCGACTACACTCCCTAGGGTCTGTCGACAATTAACGCAACGGCGGTATTTTTGGTCAAAAATCCCCGTCTGCAGCGTTAAAAATGCTCGCAAGGTGTTCAACCTTGCTGTGCTTTTTGCCTTGCATACGCGGTTTTTGCCTCAAAAAACCGCTTCGCCGGTTAATTGTCGACAAACCCTAGCGCTACTTTTCAGACAGGCATTTGCCTATTCGGTGGCAAAGCGGATGCTCACCGCGCCTTTGCCGACGGCTTGTTTCAAACCTTCAATATCGCGGATTTTGCCCAAGCGGGTATAGCTGTAAGCGGAATCGAAGCTCTCGTAAAACACCACGATGGTATCGCCCTGCCACAGCATCACATCGCCCGCTTCGATGCGGCCGGGGCGGTAGTCGTTGCGCGGCAGGCTGTGCGGCAGCGGTGCGTGTTTTTCGTTGCCGAGATGGTCTTGCAGGGTCAGCGTTAAGGGCAGCAGGCGGCGCAGCTCTTGCGCGGCGGCGGTGTCGGCCAGATCGGCGGTGAAGCTGCGGTGGTTGATGGTCAGTTGCATAGCGGCTCCTTGGGTTTGTTGGCTGCGTGCGGACGCGGCAGGCGGTTCGGCACGGCTGTCGGCGGGTGTGCAGGCGCTGCACAACAGGGCGGCGAGTATCAGCAAGCGGACGGTTTTCATGGCGGCTCCTTATGCTGTGGCGATGTTTTTGAGCACGCGCGCCGGAATGCCGCCGACGATGCTGTTGGGCGGCACGTCTTTGGCCACCACGGCACCGGCGGCCACGATGCTGTTTTCGCCCACGGTCACGCCGGGCAGAATGGTGGCGCCCGCGCCGATCCAGGCGTTTTTCCGAATCACTACGGGTTTGAGAACCAGCCCGCGCCGCTGTGCAGGATTTTCAGGATGATTAACGCTAAGGATGTTGACGCGCGGGGCGATTAATACGTTATCTTCCAGCGTGATGCCGCCCAAATCGGTAAACATGGCGCCCGAGTTGATGAACACGTTTTTACCGATGCGGATATGGCGGCCGAAGTCGCTGTAAAACGGCAGGTTGACGTGCAGACTGTCGTCAATCTCTGTGCCGGTGATGTCAGCCAACAAGGCACGGATTTGTTCCTGCGTTTTGTATGCGCCGGAAAGTTCGGCGATTTTGGGCGCGTTTTCGGCCACGATGCGGTGGATTTCGGCAAACTCGGGCGAATCGGGCGCGATGATACGGTTGGGCGGAAAGCTTTGCATGATGTGTCCTTAAGGCCGTCTGAAAGGTGCAATGCCTGTCTGAAAGAGTTTTTCAGACAGGCATTTGCGGTTTATTTCAAATTCGCTTGGAAAAACTGCTCGAATTTATCAAACGGGATTTTGCCCGCTTGGTTGTCGTACAAATCCACATGGCTAGCATTCGGAACAATATACAGCTCTTTGTTTTTACTGCCCAAAGCCTTGAACGCATCTTCGCTGAAGTAGCGCGAATGGGCTTGTTCGCCGTGCACCACCAAGGCAGGGGCGCGCAGTTCGGCGGCGTATTGCAAAATGGGCATATTAATCATCGACAGCATGCCGGTGGTCGCCCATGAGCCTGCCGGATTGGAGTTTACGGCACGCGGGTGGAAGCCGCGTTTGGTGGTATAGAAATTGGAATAATCGGCGATAAACTTGGGCGTTTCGGCAGTAATCTGCTCGGCGGTCAGGTTATTGGGCGGCAACAAATCGGCATAGCCGTTTTTCGCAGCTTTCCAGCGCGCTTCGTTGATTTCCTGCTTCATTTTGTAACGGGCTTCGGCATCGGTGCTGTCGTTATAGCCTTTGGCGGCCACGCGGGTGATGTCGTACATGGTGCTGGTGGCCACGGCTTTAACGCGGGTATCGCTGATGGCGGCGTTGAGCGCAAATCCGCCCCAGCCGCAAATGCCCAGAATACCGATGCGCTCGCGGTTCACTTCGGGCAGCAGACCAAGATAATCCACGGCAGCGGAAAAATCTTCGGTGTTGATGTCGGGCGACGGCATGTTGCGCGGCTGGCCGCCGCTCTCGCCGGTGTAGGAACCGTCAAACGCCAAAGTAACAAAGCCGCGCTCGGCCAGCGTTTGCGCATACAGGCCGCTCGATTGCTCTTTTACCGCACCGAAGGGGCCGGAAACGGCAATGGCGGGCAGCTTGCCGCCGGCGCGGTTTTTCGGCAGATACAAATCGCCTACCAGCGTGATGCCGTAGCGGTTTTTAAATGATACTTTGCGGTGGGTTACCTTGTCGGATTTAGGAAAGATTTTGTCCCACTCGCGCACCATCGAAACGGCGGCGGTCGGGTCGGCGGTTTGTGCGTAAGTCATGGCGGAAGCTCCGGTTAAGGCCGCGCCCAGCAGCAGCGCGGCGGCAAGGGTTTTTAACGAACGAGGAAAGTGTTTCATGATGCGTGTCCTTGTTTGTTTGAAGTACGATGCCGTGCATTCTACTCCCTGCCCCGCCGCTTGATTAGACGGCGCAACTGCATAATACTTATACCCTATTGTTATGAATAAAACGGAAAACCGATGAATCTGCGCGAAAACTATAATGATTTATACCTATTTATGCTGGTTGCCGACGAGGGCAGCTTTACCAAAGCCGCCGCACGGCTGGGCATGGCGCAATCGGGCGTGAGCCGCAGCATACGCGGCTTGGAAGAGCGCCTCGGCGTGCAATTGCTTACCCGCACCACGCGCCGCCTCGCACTCACGCAGGCGGGCGAACAGCTTTACCGCACCGCACAAGAGAGCTTCGCGCGTCTCGACAACGGCCTCAACCTGCTCGTCCACTACCGCGATACCCCTTCCGGCACCGTGCGCATCAACGCCAGCCTGCACGCCATCGACAAAATCCTGCTGCCCAAGCTCGCCGCTTTCAGACGGCTTTACCCCGACGTGCGGCTGGAACTGATTAACGAAAGCCGCTTTGTCGACATCATCCAAGAGCGCTTCGACGCCGGCGTGCGGTTGGGCGGCGATGTGGGCGAAGGCATGGTCGCCGTACGCATCGGTTTGGAAACCGAAATGGCGGTGGTCGGCACACCCGAGCATTTCCGCCGCTACGGTTTTCCCGAAACCCCGCAGGCGCTCGCCGCCCATCCCTGCATCGCCTACCAGTTTGCCGACGGCAGCCATTACCAATGGGAATTCCGGCAAAACGGCCACATCGTCAAGCATACGCCGCAAGGACAATGGGCGTTTGCCGACAGCT
Source organism: Neisseria sp. (assembly GCF_030523955.1). Classification (GTDB taxonomy): domain Bacteria; phylum Pseudomonadota; class Gammaproteobacteria; order Burkholderiales; family Neisseriaceae; genus Neisseria. The sequence continues at coordinate 11,701 of NZ_JAUNHL010000007.1, read as the reverse complement.
ATATGGAAACCGCTGCCGCCCGCGCCGGGCTGGGTCTGGCCTATGTACCGCTCGATTTGGTGGAAGACGACCTCGCCCACGGCCGGCTGATCCGCGTGTTGCAGCCTTACAGCGACCGTATGCCCGCACTGTATCTTTACTATCCCCACCGCAATATCTCGCCCGCCCTCAAAGCGGTGGCGGATACGCTGAGGGTGTGAAAAAGGCCGTCTGAAAAACGGTTTCTGCGTTTTTCAGACGGCCTGAGACCTTTGCAAAAAACTTTTTAATCCTGAATTTATTGATATCTCGTCATACTCGGGCTTGACCCGAGTATCTGCTTTTTCTTTCAAAACAAAAAGATGCTCGGGTCAAGCCCGAGCATGACGCACGTGTTTTCAGGTATCGAAAAGAATTTTGCAAAGGTCTCGGCCTGATTGTTTTTTGGACTGCTTTCCGGCTTACACCGCCAATTGCGCTTTCGCGCTGCGCACGATGCCGTCCAGCCATTCCTGATGGCCGTTGATCATCGGGTTGGGCACGGCTTTGGCCAGCTCCTGAGCGGGTTTGCCGCGCTGGCTTTCCTGCGTGAGGATACGCACGCGGCCGCCGTCCAAATCTTCGATCAGCCAGGCATGGATAACGTCCAAGCGCTCGTCGCTGCCCTCTTCGCCCGCCCAGCCGTGCCATGAAATGCGTGCGGGTTCGCCCGATTGCGGCGCAACGTATTCGGTAACGCGCGCTTCAACGGGAAAGCCGAAGGTTTTGAAAAAGAAACGGGCATTGTCATACAGCTCCGTGCCCGGATAACCGTCGTAAAAGCGCACGTCGGCGACATTGCTGTAATAGTGCGGCCAGTAGCGGGTATCGTTGAGGTATTTCCACACTTCGGCGGTGCTCAAACCCGCCACAATCACTTCATTGGAACAAAAATTATCGGTAAAGCCCGGGGTATATTCCTGCGGCCAGTTGATTGAGTTTTGCATTTTGTGTCCTTTCTGAACGGTTTTCTGAAATCGATGCAGGCAGTATAAGCAACGTTGTGATATAAGTTAAATCGTTATTCGAAATATCTTGTATCATTTGGCCTGATATGAAAACGGAGCACTTGACATGCGCGATTTACGCTCTTTGGATTTGAATCTGCTGAAAGCCTTCGATGCGCTGATGGACGAGCGCAGCGTCAGCCGTGCGGCGGAACGTTTGTCGGTTACGCAACCTGCAATGAGCGGCATACTTACGCGACTGCGCGACAGTTTCGACGACCCGCTGTTCGTGCGGGTGCAACGCGGCGTGGAACCGACCAACCGCGCCCTCGGGCTGGCGGGGCCGGTCAAACAACTGCTGCATGATGCCGCCCAATTGTTGCAGCCGCCGCGGTTCGAGCCGCAACTTGCCGAAACCGTGCTGAAAATCGCCTGCACCGATTACGCCCTCTATGCGGTGGTTACGCCGTTTCTCACCGCCTTGCGGCGGCAGGCGCCGCACATCCGCACCGCAGTGCTGGCGCTTGACGAAACCAGGCTGCAAACCCAGCTCGAACAGGGCCAGGTGGATTTCGCGTTGGTAACGCCCGACTTTCAGGCGCCCGACCTCCATGCGCTGAACCTGTACCGCGAAGAATACGTGTGCGCCCTGCGCAGCGGCCATCCGCTGGCGGCGCAAGAAGAACTGACGCTGGAGCAATTTTGCCAAACCGAGCAGGCGCTGGTGTCTTACCACGGCGGCAGCTTCTCCGGCGTAACCGATCAGGCGCTGGCACAAGCGGGGTTGGCGCGGCGGGTGGCCGTATCGGTGCAGAATTTCCTGATTCTGCCCGAGCTGCTGCGGTGCAGCGATCTGCTGGCTGTGGCGCCGCAAAAACTGGTGGCCGGTTTGTCCGGCATCAAAACGTTTGCACCGCCGCTGGCCATCACCGGCTTTACCAAAACGCTCGTCTGGCACGAACGCAGCCACCGCGACCCCGCCTACCGCTGGCTGCGGCAACTGATGGCGCATTGTTGTGAAACCGGTGCGGTCGAATCCACATAATGCCTGTCTGAAAACATCAAGGCCGTCTGAAAATCCGCTCCAGTGATTTTTCAGACGGCCTTCAAATTGTCGGCGCAACGGTTACTCGGCTGCCGCTTTCAATAACACATCGGCGGCGAGTATGCCCAGATTATTGGCGGCCAGCGGGCTGTCGCCGGTAAGCAGTTGACGGTCATGGCAGACTTGGCCGCTGATGCCTTCGTTTGCCACTTTCATGCCCAATTGTTGCAGGCGTTCGGCTGCCAGCCACGGCAGGCGGCCGGGCATATAGCCGATGTCGATATTGGCGCCCTCGTCGAGCGCGTCGGGGAACACGCACAACTGATAGCCGGCAAACGGAAAACTGCCGTGCCGGGCGGTAGCGGCCAATGCGGCGGGGCCGTGGCAAAGGGTGATGATGTAGCGGTTGTTATCCAGCGCCCAATGCAGAATACGCGCCACTTCGCGGCTTTCGGGAATGGCGTTGAACGCGCCGTGGCCGCCGGGAATCAAAACGGCAAGATAGGGCGAATCGGGTGCGGTGGCCTGTTCAATCACATCGGCCAGCTTCAGCGGCTTTTGCAGCTTGGGCAGGTAGGTTTGGAAAATGCCCTGCACGGCCAAATCCTCCTGCGGCATCGCCCACATTTCGAATTTGGCGGCATTGCCCGACAGCGTGGCGACGTCGATTTCAAAACCGGCTTCGTGAATGTGCAGCATGGGCAGCAGGGTTTCGACGGGATGGTTGCCGGTGGAAAACAGTTTGCCGTTTTGCATTTGCAGATAACGCTCGTCGGTGGCGATCATCAGCACTTTGTAGCGGCCGGTGTAGGGGCGGTCGAATTTTACGCCGTCGAAATCGGTTTTCGGCGCAGTGTATTGGCTCAAAGAATATTCCGACGGAAAAAAGGCGTTGTATTCGGCACGGTCGGGCACGGGGGTTTTGCTCAGTTCGCTCATGTTGTCTCCGGTTTGAGGGTTGCAATGTCCGGCATTATAAACAATCCGCCATCCTTCACGCTTGCCCGAAACGGTGCGTTTCTTGCCTGAATTGACAAATTCCGGCTCCGGCTCGGCACATGGCGCACGGAAACGGTTAAACTGCCGTTGTTTGCAAACGGCCCGATAAATCATGAACCACCCCGAACCTTCTCTCTCCCAAAGCATGGCTGCGGCCTATCAAACGCTTGCCCGCCTCGCGGAAAAGATTGCCCGAAATGACGGCAAAACCGCCACCGCCGTTTCCTCGCTCAGCGTTTACCGCCACAGCACTCCGGTTTACTCGCTGCCCTGCCTCTACCCGCAAGGCTTGGTGCTGGCTTTACAGGGCAGTAAAACGGTGTGCTGCGGCCAAGATTCGCTGACCTACCGCGTGGGCGAATGTTTGTTTGCCGGCGCCGATTTGTCGGCGCTCTCCTATGTGCCCGAATGCTGCCCGACACAGCCCTATCTGGGGCTGGTTATCGAACTGGATTGGCATCTGCTCGCCCGTGCCGCCGCCGAGCTGCCGGATGGCGGCGCAAGCGGGCACGGCGGCATCCCGTTGGCCATCGTGCCCGCCGATGAAAAGCTGCTGGCCGCAGTCGCCCGCCTGCTTGAGCTTACCGGAGAGCCTGATTTGCTGCCGCACCTTGCGCCGCTCATCGAAGCCGAAATCGCCTACCGCCTGCTTTCGGGTGCAAGCCGCGCCCACCTGCGCCGGATGCTGACCGCCCGCTCACAGCAAATCAGCCGCGTGGCGGCATGGCTCAAGCAACATTACCGTGAAAAAACTTCGCTCTCCGATTTGGCCGCTATGGCGCACATGAGCGAATCGTCTTTCCGCCAGCATTTCCGCCGCCTGATCGGCACCAGCCCGATGCAGTACCAAAAACAACTGCGCCTGCAACAAGCCCGGCAGCTCCTGCTTTCCGAGCACATTACCGCCGCTCAGGCAGCGGCGGCCGTCGGCTACGAAAGCCCCAGCCAGTTTTCGCGCGAATACCGCCGCTTTTTCGGCCTGCCGCCGGCGGCCGATACCGGGCGGTAACGGAAATGATGCAGAAAACCCGTGCAAAATAAAGCAAGGCCGTCTGAAAAGTTTTCAGACGGCCTTTATCATAATATTTCAACAGATTACTTCACCTGCCGTTATTTCCTTACCTGCTGAAACAGCCAGTCGCGCGCGGGTTCGAGCAAATAGGCGTAGTCGAACGAATACATATGTTCTCCGGCTTTGCTGTTGCCGTTTACGCCTGCGGGCAAGGTGGTGCCTTTGGTGAACACAATGAAGTTATGCGGATTGCCCTGTTGCAGCAAGGCGTTAACGGCGGCGTCCTGCTCGGCTTTCGGGGCGTTGGCGGCAAATTCGGTTTGCGCGAAGGGGATGTTTTTCTGCTTGAACATCGCCGCCAAATCCGCCATGCCTTTAGAGGCTTTGGGATCGCCTGCGGATACGGTGTAGATGAATTTGGCGTTTTTCAGCGGCTCGAGCACGTTCACGTCCCACTGGCTGCCGACGAACATCGAAGCGGCGAACAGCTTGGGTTCGGTTACATTCAGGTAAAATGAAATCATGCCGCCCATCGACTGGCCGGTGGTGTAAACCCGTTTGGCATCGACGGCCTGGTTTTTGATGGTGTGTTTGAGCAGGCGCAAGGCAATGCCGACTTCGTCGCTGGTCTGCCATTGGTCGTTAACGGCCGACTGCGGGCCGGCGAAAGAAGGCACCAATACGAAGGCGGGGTGTTTGGCCTGCGCTTCGTCGGTGGCCCAGATGATGCCGCCGTAGCCCTGCATCAGCGGCGCTTGCACGCCTTTGCCGACGGTGCTGGCATCGGCGATAAACATCACCAGCGGATATTTCTTGCCCGGCTCGAGGTTTTTCGGCGTGTAGAGGTTATACGCCATGGTTTTGCCGGTTACGCTGTCTTTGAATTCAAGCTGCCGGAAGCGTGGGGCGATTTGCTCGCGCAGGCTGAGCAGGTTTTGGTCGTAGCTTTTGTCGGCGCCGCCGTATTGTTTGTCCCAAACGGCTTTGGGTGTGGCGGTAGGTTCGGTGGTTTGGGCTGTGCCAGCGCAGGCGGTAAGCAGCGCTGCCAGGCTGAGGACGAGCAGGGATTTTTTCATTGCAAACTCCTGATTAAGGTTAAAACAGGTCTAAATAAACGTATTTTAAATAAGCTAAACCGTAGGTCGGGCATTTATGCCCGACTTTGGCTTGTGTAAAGATTGTGTCGGGCATAAATGCCCGACCTACTGATTAGAAATGAAAACGGTATTTGCCCGATGCTTAGGCCGTAATTTATTCAGGCAGTTGCGCGGCTTGCAGGCGCTGCCATTCGGTTTTGCCTGCTTCGTAGCCGGCATCCATTGCCTGCTTGTAATAGGCGGCGGCGCGGCTGCGGTTAGCCGGCACGCCTTTGCCTTGTTCATACAGATGCCCCAAGGCCACCATGGCAGGTGCGGCAATCACGTCGCCGCGCCGGGCGGATTGGGTGTACCATTTCATCGCTTGGGTATAGTCCCGCGCGGTGCCGATGCCGTTTTCGTAGCAATAGCCCAGCCAATATTGGCCGGTAATGTCGCCTTCATTCGCGGCGCGTTGGAAATAGGCAAACGCCTGTGCGTTGCTTTGCGCCATGCCGTTGCCGTTGAGCGCCATCAGGCCGAGATAACGGGCGGCTTTCATGTGCCCCAACTGATCTGCCTGTTTGAACAGCGGCAGCGCGGCGGCGTAATCCTGCGCCTGATAGGCTTTGATGCCTTGGTCGAGCACTGCGCGGGCAGCGTCGCGCCGGCTTTGGCTTTGGCTGTCGGAACTTGCGCCGGCGGCGGTTTGCGGCGCGGTGTGGGTGCAGGCGGCCAGCAATACTGCCAGTGCGGCTGCGGAAAAGCGGTTTTTCATGTTCATATGCTGGTTGTGAAAATATTGGTGGAAACCTGGTAAAACCGTGCCGTATTATAAATGTTTAAAACGATCAACTACCGGCCGGTTAACATAATTTGGCAGTTAACCGCAGGCAGCCGCCGGTTTTTACTTGCGTTTACCTGCCGCGGCGGAAGGAAGAAACGCCATCGCCATGCTGCCGATGCCGAACAGCGCGATAATCAACGCCATCGCGTGCGGCGTGCCGTCTGAAAGCGCAGCCAGCAGCAGCGATGAAACGATGCCGCTGCCGTATTGCAGCGAACCGAGCAGAGCCGAAGCCGAGCCGGCGATCTGCGGCACGCCGTCGAGCGCGGCGGCGGTGGTGCAGGCGGCGATGATGCCGTTGGTGGCGAAAAACACCAACACGGGCAGGATAATGCCGTAAATGCCGCCGAAGCCGCTGTAGGCACAAACCGCCAACACGATGCCGGCAACGGCTGCAACGGCGGTTGCCGCACGAATCAGCGTGTCGAGGCGGTAGCGCCCCACCAACCGGCGGTTGGCCGCGCTCACTCCCATCAGTCCGACGATGTTCAGCGCAAACAGCCAGCCGTAGTGTTGCGGGTCGATGCCGAAATAATCGATATAAACAAAAGGCGAGCCGATAATAAAGGCATAGGCGGACACATAAAACAGGGTTACACACATCACATAGCGCATATAAGCCTTGTTTTTCAACAAACTGCCGTAAGCGGCAAAAGCGTGCCACAAAGATTCATTGCTGCGTTTTTCCAAAGGATGGGTTTCGGGCAGTTTGACAAGTGCAGCAAACATCAACACGCCCACCGCCGCCAGCAGCCAGAAAATTGCGTGCCAAGTGCTGAAGCGGATCAGCTGGCCGCCAAGCAACGGCCCGACGATGGGCGCCACCGCCACAATCAGCGTTAAGGTAGAAAGCATCTGCGCGGCACGGGTTTGCCCGTATAAATCGCGTATCATCGCCCGCGCCAGCATCGGCGCGGTGCAGGCGCCGACGGCTTGGAACACGCGCCAAAACATGATTTCGCCGATGCCGTCCGACAGAGCACAGCCCGCCGAACCGAGCGCAAACAACACCATGCCGGCATAAAGCGGCAGCTTGCGCCCGATGCGGTCGCTCACCGGCCCCCAAAACAGTTGCGCGATAGCGAAGCCGATCAAAAAACCCGTTACCGTCAGCTCCGCATTGCCGCGCAAATCTTGCGACATCTGCGGCATGGCAGGCAGGTAAATATCGGTGGAGAGCGAGGTGAACGCCATCAGCGCACCCAAAATCAAAATCAGCGTAGTTTCTTTGGCTGGAGAGGTAAAAGCCATCATCTGCTCATTCAAATCGACTTAAAGATCACCACTATACGCGCTTTCTTCTGGCAGATTAAGCGGCCCGGCGCGCATGGGCTTGTGAATAAAATTCACGAATAGAAAAAGGCCGTCTGAAAACGGGCGGTTTGTGTTTTCAGACGGCCTAAAGAAAATTCCAATATTGCCAGCCACTTACACCGCACGATGGCTCAAATAAATCTTTTCCAACAATTCATACACCAGCAACACCCGTTTGGCGGTAATGGTTTGTTTGGGGCGGTATAGGTAATACGCCCATTTCTGCGACCCGCTGTGCGGGAACACTTTCACCAATTCGCCCGTTTCAAAATAATGCCGGCAATCCATATCGGGCAGTTGGGCGAATATCCGCCCCGACAACGCCGCCTGCAGCAAGGCTTTATTGTCGTCTGTTACCACTTGAGCTTGATAAACGGGAAACAATTCGTCATTCACATACCACGCCCAAGGCCGGTTGGTTTTGGTGTTTAATAAACTGCCGACGGGGAAGCGGGCGATTAAATCTTCAATATTTTCAGGCAGGCCCAGCCGTTCAACCAATGCGGGCGAAGCAACTACCGGCTCGTTGAGCATGCGGATTTTCTTAGCAACCCAGTTGTCGTCGGGCGTTTGCGTAATCCGCAGGCCGATATCGATTTGGTCTTCCACCGTTTTGAGCACATCAAATCCCGTGCGCCAATCAATGCGGATATCGGGATACGGCGCGAGGGCAATCAGCAACTGTTTGAGTACCCAATCACTGTAAACCGAAGGCGGCGCGGTAATCCGCACCATGCCGGAGAGTTCGCTGTCGCTTACTTTGGCCGATGCGCCGAATAAAACGGTTTCCTGCCGCAAAAACTGCTCGGCTTTGGGCAGCCATTGCACGCCGAAATCGGTGAGGCGGACAGAGCGGGTATTGCGCTTAAACAATTGTTCGCCCAATTCGTTTTCCAATTCGCCCATCACGCGGGTAATCACCTGCGGCGAAACGGAAAAACGCTCCGCCGTCGCCCGAAAGCTCAAGGTTTCCGCAGCCACGACAAAATATTTCAAAGCGTCTAATCGGTTCATAATCTCATTTTTCGGAATTGTTTATTCTGAATTTATTCATTTTATCGAGATTCAGACAGGGCTACAATGAAAGCGTCAAACCAACCGCCGTTCATAGGGTCTGTCTTATGAAAAACCATCAGAAAACCTTTGCTGTTTTAACCGCATTATGGGCTTTGGGCATGGCAACGGAAACCGCAGCAGCCCCGCCCGCCCAAACGCAAACCACCCACCGACAAGGAGCCGCAAAAATGGCACTTTCCAACAAACAATACAGTCTTGCCCAAATCGGCGCTTTTACCGCCAACGGCGACACAGGCCGTCTGAAAGATGCTATCGACCGCGCTTTGGATCAGGGCTTAACCGTAAACGAAATTCAGGCCGCGATGGTGCAGCTTTATGCCTATGCGGGCTTTCCGCGCAGTTTGAATGCCTTATCCGCCCTGTCCGAACGCGTGCAGGCGCGGCGGGCGCAAGGCTTGAAAGCGGAACAAGGCCGCGCCGCCCGCCCGTTGCCCGAACATGCCGACTTATTGGCGCTGGGCACGCAAACGCAAACCGAGCTGGTCGGGCAGGCCGTTGACCTTTCCGCACTTTCGCCCGATATCGACCGCTACCTGAAAACCCATTTGTTCGGTGATGTTTTTGCCAATGATTTGTTGAACTGGCAGGAGCGCGAAATCATTACCGTTGCCGCCTTAAGCAGTATGCAGGGCGTGGATGGCCAATTGAATTCGCACATCAACGTCAGCAAAAAACACGGCATCAGCGACGAGCAAATCGCAGAGATTACCCGCATAAGCAAACCGGAAATGAGCCAGTTTCCGGCGGGCGGAGAAAACACCGCTTATGCCCGATATTTTGCCGGCAAAAGTTATCTGAACATGCTTTCCACCGACCAAGTGGTGGTGGGCAACGTAACCTTCGAACCGGGCACGCGCAATAACTGGCATATCCACCATGCCGCCAAAGGCGGCGGGCAGATGCTGTTGGTTACCGCCGGCCGCGGCTATTACCAGGAATGGGGCAAACCCGCGCAAGAGCTGAAAGCCGGCGACATCGTGCACATCCCTGCCGGTGTGAAACACTGGCACGGCGCCGCGCCGACGGAATGGTTCCAACATCTGGCCATTGAAGTGCCGGGCGAAAACACCCGCAGCGAATGGCTGGAGCCGGTATCCGACGCCGATTACGGCAAGCTGGAATAAAGCTGTTGAGGCCGTCTGAAAAACAAGCGGCCGAATCTGCCAAACCTTTTGCCGGCCTGAGCGCACCTTTATTATTGAATTTAATTCATCAGGGCATTGCATTTTGCCTACTTAATCCAACCCGCCCGAGATTTTATACTTCGCAATGTTTTATTCAGGAGCAACAAACCATGTATTCATTTAGTTTCCAAAACCCTACCCGTATCGAATTCGGTGTTGGCAAAGAGCAAAACATCGGTGCATATATGCAAGAATTCGGTGTTAAAAAAACCCTGCTGGTGTACGGCAGCGAACGGATTAAGCAATCGGGCCTGTTTGACGATGTCGCCGCCAGCCTGCAAGCCAACGGCATTGAATGGGTTGAATTGGGCGGCGTAAAAAGCAATCCGATTTTAAGCAAAGTCAAAGAAGGCATCGCGCTTGCCCGCCAACACGGCGTGGACAGCATTTTAAGCGTGGGCGGCGGCTCGTGTTTGGACAGCGCCAAAGCAATCGCCGCAGGCGCGTTGTATGACGGCGATGTGTGGGATTTCTTTATCGGCAAAGCCGCGGTCGAACAAAACCTGCCGATTTTCGACATCATCACCCTTGCCGCCACCGGCAGCGAAATGAACAACGGCGGCGTGGTCATGAACGAGCAAACCCAGCAGAAATATGCCGTTAACGGCAAAGATCTGTTCCCCAAAGTGTCGGTGATTAACCCGAAACTGCAAGCCACCGTGAGCCGCGATTATCTGGTTTATTCGGCGGCAGACATTATCGCCCACTCGATTGAAGGCTACTTCACCGCCAGCGTGCAGCCCGAACTCATCAATATGCAGATTGAAGCCAACATCAAAACCGTGATCCGCACCACTGAAATCCTGCTGAACAATCCCAACGATTTGGACGCGCGCGGTGAATTTGCATGGGCGGCCACCATGGCGCTGAACGGCTTGACTTATGTCGGCACACACGGTTTCAGCTATCCCAACCACATGATCGAACACGCCCTAAGCGCGATTTGCGATGTGCCGCACGGCGCAGGTTTGTCGGTGGTGATGCCCGCCTGGATGACTTGGTACAAAGAGCAAAACCGCCCGCAATTCGAGCGGTTCGCCCGCGAGATTTTCGGCTTGAAAACCGCCGAAGAAGGCATTGCCGCCTTGAAAGCATGGTTCGACAAAATCGGCACGCCCACCACCTTGGCACAATTGGGCGTAAACGACGAACAACTCGCCGCCGTGATCGACAATGCCGTGCAAAACGCGGTTGCCTGGCAAATGAACGAAACCTACACCCAAGCGGCGATTACGGAAGTGTTTGAATTGGCCAAGTAATGATTAATGCCTGTCTGAAAAAACCAGCTTTTCCAAGCAACCCGTAATATCAAGGATATCGCACTCGGCATCCTTGATATTGCGTATCTATCCGCAAAAAGGAAAACCATGTCCGTTATTTTTTCGATTTTAAAATGGTTGCTCATCGCCGCCGCAGTATTAGGCGTTGCCGCGTTTGCTTTTGTCCGGTTCCACCCTGTTTTCGGCGGCGAGCCTGATGCGGCCAGCCTGAAGAAAATGCACAATTCGCCGTATTTCAACGGCAAAACTTTTGACAATTTGGAGCCGACATCCGTCGAAGTCCGCGACGGCCACGGTGCGGAAAAACCGAGTTTGCTGGAATGGCTAAGCTCCGTCACCAACCCGCCGCCGGGCAAGCAGCCTGCCGAGCCGCTGCCGAGCGAAAAAATCGATGCCGCGAAGCTGCAAAACAACCAGTTTATCTGGCTGGGGCATTCCGGCCTGCTGTTTAAAATGGATAACAAATTGATTGTTGCCGACCCCGTGTTTAACCGCGCCTCACCGGTTTTTTTAGGCGGCGCACCGTTTGCGATGGTGCATACGCCAAGCGTGGCGGATTTGCCCGAGGCCATCGACATCGTGCTGCTGTCCCACGATCATTACGACCATCTGGATTATCGGGTGATGAGCGAAATCAAAGACCGCATCGGCCGGTTTTACGTTCCGCTCGGGGTCAAAGCGCATTTGCAGCGTTGGGGCGTGGCGGATAACAAAATCACCGAAATGGATTGGTACGAACAAGCCGATCAAGAAGGATTGCAATTAACCCTATTGCCCTCCCGCCACTTCAGCGGCCGCAGTCTAACCAACCGCAACAGCACCTTATGGGGCGCTTGGGCGGTGAAGTCGGCGGATTTCTCGCTGTATTTCAACGGCGACAGCGGCTACGGCAAACATTTCAA